>JBKPDW010000314.1:0-6533 GCA_046728115.1 Acidobacteriota bacterium
ATTTAGGCCTAAATGAAGAGTATTCGAGCTGACTAATTGGATAGCGTATCCGTCTGGCGACATGCCGCCATCTTGTGGGACACAGGGCGGGCGGGCGATACGGGTCAGCTGCCCCGTGAGAGATGGTTTGCTCCGGGCCTCCCTACCGTCCTGGCTTCAGCCGCGCTCCCCAGCGACGGCTCAGTCGACAGCGGCTGGGCCCTAGCCCTTCAGGCGCTTGAGCAACCAGACGAAATTGGCGGCCAGACGACAAAATTGTAATTTCACTAGTGTCGCTTATACGAATATACAGTTCGCTACAGAGACATTCGAGATTACGGATCCGGCATCCCACGGCTCATCGGTATCAATTTTGTCGCTTTTTTCCTGCCTATTTGACACACAAGCGGCCGCCGATATACTGTTCAGTCTCCCCCACGACTGGCTTTGAGCCCCGCCGAGCGGGATCCTGCCAACCCTCGCATATGTAAGTGAGAGGGCGGAGCTGCATCGGGGACCAAGCTCAACAATACGGCCGAAACAGTTCGTTAGTCGACAGTGAAAAGCCAACAACACCGGTCAGAGTCGCCTTTGCGAGTCAATTTTGTCGTCATCTTGATGCTCTTGGCCGGGACGGCTGCCTGCGGCACGCCCCGGGCAGCGGTTTCGCCTTCCGGGGTCAAACCGACCTACGACCCAACAACCGGCGCACTTACGCGCCTCGAGGCCGATTCGGATCACGACGGCAAGGTAGACACATGGGCCTACATGGATGGCACGCGAGTTGTTCGCGTCGAGGTCGATGAGAATGGCGATGGCAAGGTCGATCGCTGGGAATACCACCGTCGGCCCTCGCCAGAGGAGAGTCGCCAGTTCTCTGGTCGTCAATCCCCCGGCCCTCCGTCCCCAGTCGACCCGGTTGAGCGCGTCGAGCGAGCGACGCGTTACGACGGTATCGTGTCGCGCTGGGAATATTTCGAGAATGGCTCGCTTGCTCGCGTCGAAGAAGACATCGACGGAGACGGGAAACGTGACAAATGGGAAATCTACACCGACGGAACACTCAGGATGATGGCGATCGATACGCAGCACCGCGGAAAGCCGGATCGGCGGCTGGTGTATCGAGCGAACGGGACGCTCGATCGGATCGAGACCGATCCGCCCGGCTCCGGGAACTTTCAACCGCTCCCGGCGCCACACGACAACTGATGCCGAACATCGTACAAGCGGGAACGAAGGCACTCCTGGTTGCGGGGCGATCGGACCACGCCGAGCTCGAAACACTGCTCCGCGGGATGGGTTATCAGCCGATGGTTATCAGCGCGGCTGACCAGATGGCGGCACTGCGCGATCCGGTGGCCCTCTGTCTGATCGATCTCCGGCAGAACGGCGAAGCCCTCCGCAGCGCGCGCGCCGCGCGCGCCCAATACCCCCAATCAGTGGTCATCGGCGTCGCCGATCCGAATCGGCCCGCATCCGCCGCCGACGCGATCCGCGCGGGGGTGTTCGACGTCCTGCCACGGCCGCCGTCGCCACGCGATCTGGAAGCGTTGGTCGCCAATGCGCGCGAGCAAGCGTCGCTCGCGAGCACGCAGCTGCCTCTGCCTTCCTCCGAGCTGATGGCCTACGGCGTAATCGGCACGTCTCCGGCGATGCGCCTTGTGATGGATCTCGTGCAGCGCGCCGCGCCGGGCCGCTGCGGCATGCTGATCTGCGGCGAGCGGGGCACGGGCCGGGAGATGATTGCGCGCGCGATCCACTCGCACGGCACCAATCGCAATGCGCCGTTCGTCAAGGTCGATTGTTCCGGTCCAACGCCGGAAGACATCGAGATGCAGCTTTTCGGCGTTCTCAACAAACGTGCCGGCACCGAACCGTCCGAGGGTCGCAGTCTGGAGCGCGTCGCCCGGGCCTGCCGGCTCGTCGAGGCGGCCGGCGGCATCCTGTTTCTCGAGAACGTCACCGAGCTGCCCGCGCGCCTGCAGGGCCGCCTGGTACGCGTGCTGCGCGATCGCGAAGTGTTCGTCGACGATGGGCGCGATCCCGTCGCTCTCGACATCCGTCCGATCGCGGCCGTGGACGGCACCATCACGTCGGCGCTCGACGAAGGCCGGCTGCGTCCCGACCTGTACGAGCGGCTGTCGCTGATTCGGGTCGACGTGCCGGCGCTGCGGCAGCGACGCGAAGACATTCCCGTACTCGCCACGCACTTCCTGAAAGAGCTGTGCAAGGGCAGCGGCAAACCGGTGAAGACCCTCACGCGTTCGGCGCTCACGCTGCTCGCAGCATTGCCGTGGCGCGGCAACGCACTGGAACTTCGGGCGCTCCTCGAGCGCCTCATCCTTCTCGCACCTGGCGGACTGATTCGTCTGGAAGACGTGCTCTCGCACACGCAACTCGAGGGAAGCGTGAGCCCCACAGGCCTCGATGCCACGCTGCGTCAGGCGCGCGCCAAATTCGAGCGCGACTATATCGCCGCTGTCCTGCAACAGCACCGCGGCCGCATCGCGGATGCCGCAGGGGTGCTCGGGATTCAGCGAACCAACCTCTATCGGAAGATGCGCCGCCTCAACTTGATGCGCCCGAAGCCAGGCGGCAGGGACTGGTAGCGGCAGATCACAGACTTTCTTTGATTTGCACGATCTTTCGATGGGTCGTATCGATCGAGACACGGCGCCGCGTGTACGCGATACACAAATGGGGCAGCTGGTATTGCCCTAGCTCGACGGGACGGATGATACTGTTGACGAGTAAGCTCCCCGATAGGACAGGATACGACATTATGAGATTGCGTCAGATCGTCGCAGTTGGCATCGCAGCCGCCATGGCCACCGTGCCCCTTACAGCCGCCAGCCAGCAAGGCGCACCGACCGCGACCATCAGCGGCGTGGCCAAGAACGAAGCCAAGAAGCCATATCAAAACTACACGACGCGCGCGCGCAACGTGCAGACCGGCGAGATCGCTGGGACGGCCAGGAATGCCGACCCGGACGCCAACTTCAGCATTACTGGTCTTCCGGCAGCGAACTACCTGGTCGAACTACTGGACAGGAACGGCAAGGTGGTGTGCACCGAGGGTCCGTACAACATGACCCAGGTGTTGACGAAGAACGATGTGGACATCAGCTGCAACAAGGTGCCAGCGGCCTGGTGGCTGCTTGGCGTCGCAGCCGCCGCAGGCGTCACCGCCGGCGTCGTCGTCGCTGACGCGAGCCCAAGCAAGTAGCGATAAAAGGGCATGGCTGAATGGCTGTCGGCCATTCAGCCGTCAGCCATCTACGATTAAGCAAGGTCGCGTCTCTGTAAGCCCTCGACTCCCCCATTTCCACGTCTGTTTCCGAACTATCTCGCAGTGCGCCACTCGCACGCATCCGGGCGTCTCATCTCCATGACGAACGTTACTTCAGTGTGTTCGCGCCTCGGCAGGTTGGCCCTGGCATTGTCAATCGTTTCCAGCGCGGCGGCTCGCGCCTCCGCGCAGGCGCTGCCAGAAGAGAATCCGGCCGAGACTGCTCGATTCCATCTGGGACCGCTCCGTTTCACGCCGTCGCTGACGGTGAGCAATCTCGGCGTGGACACCAACGTCTTCAACGAGGCCGTCCATCCCAAGCAGGACACCGTCGGCGCCGTTGGTCCGGCGGCGGACGTCTGGCTTCACCTCGGATCGTCGCTCGCATCGGGCACGGTGTCCGTGCAGTACCTGTATTTCGACGAATACGCGAGCCAGCGCGCGTGGAACACGAACAACCAGATCAAGTGGGAACTCCCCTTGACGCGGTTCACGCCGTTTCTGGAAGGCAGCTACGTGAATTCGAAGGACCGGCCCGGGTACGAGATTGATTCGCGTGCGCGGCTGGTGTCGGATGCGTTTGCCCTTGGCACCGTCATGCGGCTGACCCCCAGCACGCAGGTGGTGGTGTCTGCCAAGCGGTCGCGCGATCGGTTCGACGATGGAGAAGAATATCAGGGCATCAACCTGGCCACCACGCTGAACCGCCAGAGCGACTGGGCCTCGCTGCACCTTCGCCACCGGCTCACGTCGTTGACGACGTTCGTGATGCGCGCCGAAGAAGGGCGCGACCGGTTCGACGGCGATACGCTGCGCGACTCCGACAGCCTTCAAATAGTCCCGGGTTTCGAGATGAAGCCGTCGGCGTTGATCGCCGGCAAGGTGTTCGTCGGCTATCGCAGCTTCAAGCCGCTGAACCCGGCGATTGCGCCGTACCGTGGTCCGGTCGCGACAGTCGATGCCACATTCACCGCAGGGGCGACACGTCTCGGGATCAAGGTTGGACGCGACGTCAACTACTCCTACCAGGAAGAGCAGCCGTACTACGCGCTCACAGATACCACGCTGAATGTTACACAACGCATCACGTACACGTGGGACGTCACCGGCAAGGTCGGTCGGCAGTTTCTCGATTACACGCCCTTCGCGCCGGCGCGCTCACTTCGTTTGACCGTAACCACGTCCCAGGCCGACACGATTCGCGAGTACGGCGGAGGCGTTGGCTACCGGTTTGGCCACATGCTGCGGCTCGGCGTCGACACCAGCTACTACACACGACGCTCGAACGTTGGACCGCAGCGAGATTTCGAAGGGCTCCGCATCGGAGCCTCCGTCAGTTACGGGTTGCCGCAATGAAGAAAAAATTCCTGAGCGTACTTTTCACTTTTGCCTTCGTACTTCCAACTTTCTCCGCCCTGGCGCAGACCGAGTACAAGGTCGGTGCGCAGGACGTCCTGACGGTCACCGTTTTCGGAGAAGCCGATCTCAGCGGCAAGTACACGGTCGAACAGGATGGAACCTTCGCCTTTCCGCTTGTCGGGCGCGTGAAGGCCGGTGGGATGACACTGCGCGAATTCGAGCAGGTTCTCAAGAAGCAGCTCGCAGACGGATACCTGAAGAATCCGCAGGTGTCAATCGCCATCGAGACCTATCGAAGCCAGCGCATTCTCGTGATGGGCGAGGTTCGGGCGCCTGGTGAATATCAGCTCACGGGCGACATGACGCTGCTGTCGGCGCTGGCGCGCGCGGGTGGAACAGGACCCGCGGCGAGCCGCGAGGCGCTGATCGTGCGCTCGCGGCACGCGGCTCCAGCCGGCGAGGGCAGCAACGATTCGGAGATCGTCCACATCGACTTGTCCGATCTCCAGGCGGGCAACATGGCGTTGAACATCACGCTGCAGGACGGCGACACGGTCAACGTCCCGAAGGCGCAGTCGGTGTTCGTGAGCGGCCAGGTGAAAGCCCCGGGGGCGTACGCCGCGGAACCGGGTACGACCGTCCTGCAGGTGCTCTCGCTCGCCGGCGGTCTGACCGATCGCGGCGCCGACAGCCGGATCAGGATTCAGCGGATGGTCAAAGGCAAGCTGAAGGAAGTGAAAGCGAACCTCACGGATACCGTTCAGCCGGGCGACACGATCATCGTGCCGCAGAAGTTCTTTTAGGACCCCCGAGGCAGCCTCACGTCACGCCAGTCAGGATTCGACATGAAAACCACATCGCGTCAGATGGTTCCGCCGGTTTCCGCGCAGTCGGCACTCGAGCACAAGCACGTCATGGACTACATCCGCGTCGTGTACAAACGGCGCTGGATCGTCATCCCGGTGTTTCTCATCCTGTTCGTCGTCGGTACGGTCAACGCTCTGCGGCAGACACCCGTGTACCAGGCGAAGGTCCAGCTGCTCATCGAGTCGGATACGCCCAAAGTGGCCCGTCTCGATCAGATGTTCCAGTCGGAGAGCCCGTATTACGACGAAGATTTCCGCCAGACGCAGTACCGGATCCTGCAAAGCCGCACGCTGGCCAAGAAAACGATCGACGCCATGAAGCTGTGGGATGCGCCGCGCCTTGGCAACGGTCCCGAGCCGACGGCGGCGATCAGCTTTACCGGTGTAGCCTGGTCGGCCATGCTCGCGGCGATCGATTTCGTCAGGATCGGGTTCGGGGGCGATTCCACACCGCAAGCGCCGCCAGAGCCGGTTCCGACGGCCGTCGAGGCTGCCGCCCGCAAAGCCGAAACCGCCAAGCAGTCTGGACGCATCGATCAATTCCTCGCCGGGCTCTCAATCGTGCCCGTCCGGAACAGCCGCATCGTCGAAGTGCGGTACACGTCAACGGATCCCGAGTTCGCCGCCGATGCGGCGAACGCGGTCGCGAAGGCGTACATTCAGCAGAACATGGAGAGCAAGTTCTCGACGTCGAAAGACGCCGCCGATTTCCTCTCCGAGAAGCTCTCCGAGCAGCGCAAAGCCCTGCAGGCGAGCGAAGCCGCGCTTCAGGCCTACAAGGAGAAGAACGGCACCGTCTCGGTCACCGACAGCGCGTCGAACATCGTCGTGCAGCGATTGACCGACCTGAATGGCGCGCTGACCAAAGCCAAAACGGATCGCATCAACAAGGAAGCGCTCTACAACCAGCTGAAGTCCGCTGAAGGGTCGGGTGCGCTCGAGACGTACCCGGCCGTGATTGGGAACGAGTACATCCAGAAGCTGAAGGCCGACGTCGCGGATCTCCAGAAGCAGCAGGCGACCCTCGCACAGCGATACGA
>JBKPDW010000315.1:0-10837 GCA_046728115.1 Acidobacteriota bacterium
CCTCCGGTGCACGCCTGGGCGACTCTGTATCTGTACAGGACCGAAAAGAATCTGGGTCGGGAAGATCGCAAGTTCCTGGAACAGGCGTTCCAGGGCCTGCTGCTGAACTTCAACTGGTGGGTGAACCGGAAGGATCCGGCCGGACGCAATGTTTTTGCCGGAGGGTTCCTCGGGCTCGACAACATCGGGGTGTTCGATCGAAGCGCGCCGCTTCCGACAGGCGGTTCGCTCGAGCAGGCGGACGGAACGGCGTGGATGGCGTTCTACTGCCAGTGCATGCTCGAGATGGCGTTGATTCTGTGCGACTACGACCCGATGTACGAGGAAATCGCGTTCAAGTTCGGCCAGCATTTCATGTGGATTTCCTATGCCATGGACCGCATCGGCGAGAACCACGACGAGATGTGGGACGAGGAGGACGGGTTCTTCTACGACGTCTTGCAAGTACCAGGCCGTGAGGCGACGCGACTGAAGGTGCGGTCGATGGTAGGACTGCTGCCGCTGTGCGCGTCGACGGTATTCGAGGGCGATGCGCTCACACGATTTCCGAGATTTGGTGCAATGGTCGCCCTGTTCCGGAAGCGCCATCCGGAGCTGGTGTCACACGTGGCACCTACCGACGAGGGGTTCACGGGATACAAGGGCCGGCGTCTCATGTCGACCCTCAGCAAGAAAAAACTGAAGCGAGTGCTCGCGTACCTCCTCGACGAAGACGAATTTCTCGGACCGCACGGTATTCGCTCGCTCTCGCGATATCACCTCGAGCATCCGTTCCAGTTCTGGGTCGGCCATCAGGAGTACAAGGTGCAGTACTTGCCGGCCGAATCGAACACCGGGATGTTCGGCGGAAACTCGAACTGGCGTGGACCCGTCTGGATGCCGGTCAACACGCTCATCGTGCGCGCGCTGCTGAATCTGTACGGCTTCTACGGCGACGACTTCAAGGTCGAATGTCCCACACGGTCTGGCCGGTTGATGACGCTCTTCGACGTGGCACAGGAGATCTCCCGCCGTCTCGCTGCCACGTTCCTGCGCGACGCCAGCGGGCGGCGACCGGTATACGGAGGAACAGCCAAGTTCCAGCAGGATCCGCACTGGCGCGACCTGATCCTGTTCTACGAGTATTTCCACGGCGACAACGGGGCTGGTCTCGGAGCCAGCCACCAGACGGGATGGACCGGTCTCATCGCCGTGCTCCTCGACGTCTTCGGCCGTTTCGATGCCAAGGCGCTGCTGGAAACCGAGCGGGGCCGACTACAGGCTCGCATGGTGACCGAGCAGGTGACGGGACAGCGGATAGAGACGTGAACGTGCGGCACCGCGGCAAACTTGGGCCGCTGGAGCCGCCAGGCACGCGAGGGGAGACGAGACCTCGGCGTTGATCGGAATCACCGCTCCTGTGAGGGTTGGCGTCGCCCCACGGGCTGCCATGCGGGCGTGCCGTCTTCCCACTGGTTGTCGGTGATCTGCTGTACGTGCGTCCCGTCGTAGCGCATCACGAACAGCTCGCCGTACGGCTGCGGCGCGTCCGTGTAAATCATCTCGTCCTTGAACCCCAGCCGCGTCGACGCGAAGACGATGTGCTCGCCGTCCGGCGACCAGGCCTGGTGCGCGTCGTTGCCGCGCGCGTTGGTGAGCCGCTTCACGCCGGTTCCATCGGGCTTGATCGTGTAGATCTCGTAATTCCCCTCGGACAGCCGCGAGAACATGATCAGATCGCCGCGCGGCGACCACAGCGGAAAGTTGTCGTAACCCTCGTTGAGCATCGTCGACGTCTTCGCCTCGATGTTCATGATGCGCAAGCCGTTCCCTTCCGGACCGAACGACCGATAGACGAAGCGCGTGCCATCGGGCGACATCGACGGAAACGCGTTGTTGTTCGGCCCGTTCGTCAGCTCGCGGTACCCTGAACCGTCCGGGTTGATCATGGCGATCTGCGCGCCTCCCTCGACACGATCCTCTGGCTTGAGGAACAGGCCGTGGAAGCCGTTGAAGAACGCGTTGAAGACGCCGACGCTGAAGATGATCGCATCGCCGCGCGGCGACCATTGCGGGCCGAGGACATTGCGCGTCTTGTCCTGGTAGATCAGCTCGGCCTTGTCGCCGCCAGCCGGCGCGATCTGGATTCCGCCGCCAAGAGCGTTCGGGCCGGCGCCGCCGATCGTCACGAACCGATCGCCCGACGGGCTGAACGACGGCAGCCCTCCCGTCAGCGTCAGCTCGTAGTTCGGATTCTTGCTGAACGTCTTCATCCACGGCTGTCGCGTGAACGCCACACGCTTGTGAAAGACCACGCGTGTGCCGTCGGGCGACCACGCGGCCGCCCGAATCTGACTCTTGGGGCCGCGCGTGCCGTTCGTGTAGTAGATGCCCTGATCGTTTCCGTCCTTTCGCAGGAAGCCGAGCACTCCGCCGGGCAGCACCGACGGATTGAACTTGACGCCTGGCCCGGTCGGCAGATCCTCCGTCGCGCCCGTGGCGATGTCGATCGACACGAGGCGCGTGTCTTCGGGATGTTCGGGAACGGGACGGCGGTTGTCGAGCGTCTGCTCCGCCGTCATACAGTACGCGAGTACGCGCCGGCTGTCGGCAAACCACTTCGGGCTGCCGCAAAAGTTCCCGTGCTCGGTGATGCGCTTGAGCCCCGTGCCGTCAGGATGCACGACGTAGACGTCGACGAGGTGGAGATGCTCCCAGCGTCCGTGTGCGAACGGCAGGTTGCTGAGGCGATCGGAGGCGAAGGCGATCCATTTGCCGTCGGGCGACCATGCCGGCCGGAAGTCGCCGCCCGATCCCGACGTCAGCGCTTTCGTGCGCCGCGTCTGCAGATCCATCGTCCACAGGTCGGCCGTGCCGTCGGCGCGCGTCGTCACGAACACGAGCTGCCTGCCGTCGGGCGAGAACGCCGCCTGATCGTCGTACGCCGGGTTGTCGGTCAGCTGCTCGAGGCCGCTGCCGTCCGCCTTCACGCGGTAGAGATCGGCGGAGCCGTTCCGCTCGGAGGTGAACACAATCGACGAGCCGTCGGGCGACCACACAGGGTCGTAATCGATGTCTTGCGCGGCGAGGAGCGCGCGCTCGCCGCTGCCGTCCGCGGCGGCGATGAACAGGCCGATCTGTCCTGGTTGTGGAAAGACACGAGTGAACACGATCCTGTTCGGCTCGGACAGACCGGCCAGAGACACAACCATGGCGGAGGCGAGGAGAAGGCCTGTGCGCATGCGCGGATTCTACTCTTCGTCGAGGAGGGCCCTCCACTACCTGGGCAGAGCAAAGACGAACATCGCATTGGCGTTCTGCGCGATCTTGCTCTCCGGCGTCAAGTCAGCCGGAACGGTCGTGACCCATTGGCCGCCGCCGGTGCCAGCGGGCACGGCGATGTACTGTTTGCCTCCAACGGCGTATGTGATTGGGAATCCCTGGACCGATGTCGGCAGTCGCGTCTGAAACAGAACCTGCCCGCTGGTCGCATCGTAGCCCCGCAGATACCGATCGAAATCGCCGACGATGACGAGGCCGCCGCCCGTCGTCAGCGCCGACGTGCTCGGCGGTGTTCGCGTACGGTGCCGCCACAGGATTGCGCCGGTCTGCGCGTGCATTGCGAGAAGCTCGCCGATCCCGTCGCGGCTTTCGGGGTGCATCAGGTTCGTTCGCCGGACGGCGCCCGCCCCGCCGCCGCCTTCGACGCGTTTGATGTCGCTGCCGAACGTTCCTTTCTCACAGCTCAGAAGCAGAGGGATGTAGAACGCCTGCGTGTCGGGGTGATACGCCATCGCGCGAAGGCTCTTGAAGCCGCTCGAACTGGGACAGAACTCGAGCTCGACGTTCGCCTGCGGAATCTTGTTCGCGCGATAGGTCACCTTTCCGGTCTTGACGTCGACGTCGACGATGTTCTGGTAACGGAGATCGTGCGCGGAGACGAATTTGCCGGTTTTCCGATCCAGCTCCCATAGGATGCCGAGCTTGCCCATGGAAAACACCGATTGCCGTCCGCCAAAGTCGATCAGGATGCGTTCGAACGTTTCGTCGAGATCGTGCGTCTCGCCAGGAATGTGCTGGTAGAACCAGACGATCCTCCCCGTGGCGGGGTCGATCGCCAGCGTGCAGTTCGTGTAGAGCGCGTCGCCGTCGGTGCCGCGCGCGAACCGCGCCCACGGCTTCGCCTGCGCGGTGCCCCAGTAAATCAGGTTCGTGGCCGGATCGTAGCTGCCTGGAATCCATGCGTCCGCGCCGGCGCGAAACATAAGTGGCAGTTCGCCCCATGAATCGCCGCCCGGCTCGCCCGGCCGTGCAATCGTCGACGTGCGCCAGAGTTCCTTGCCGGTCTGCGCATCGTGTGCCGAGATGAAACAGACGTCGTTCTTGTACCGCTGGCAGCCTGTAATGCCGGCGACGATCATCCCTTTGACAATGATCGGCCCGCTCGAATAGGAGTATCCGAGCTTCGGGTCGGCCACCTGATGGTCCCATGCGACGGTGCCGGTTCGAGCGTCGAGGGCGATGAGCCGCGCGTCTGCGGTCGCGGTGTACACCTTGTCGCTGTAAATGGCGAGCGTGCGCATCACCGACGTGCGCATCGGATCGCCGCCCGCAGCTTTCGGACTGAACTCCCAGAGCAGATCTCCCGTGGCCGCATCCAGGGTCTGCACGCCGCCGCCTGGGCTCGGCACGTACATCATGCCGTTGGCGACGAGCGGGTTCGGCTGACTCAAGCCTGGTTTGAGTCCCCACGACCATGCGAGCTGCAGTTGCTGCACGTTGCGCGTATCGATCTCCTTGAGCGGGCTATACCCCCACCCGTCGAGTGTTCGGCGCCAGTTCGGCCAGTCGGCCGGATCGGGATTCAGGAGCGCCGCGTCGGCAACGGCTTTGAAGTCTCTCGGCTCGTAGCGCGGCCCGTTGAGGGCCGGCGCTCGCGGGCCCGCAAGGCCCGCCCTACGGCCGGTCTTCGCACTCGTGACAAACGCAGCGAGAAGAATCAGAATGGCGCCGACGAACATGCGCGCGCGACTCTTCATGAGAGTTCTCCTTGCAACGGCTGGCGCCATTCTAATCTGGGGCACATTCGCGGCGGCCGTTCAATCGGAGTCGTGGGTCTTCGATCGCCTTGATCGCCTTGGCGATCATCCGACCACCATCGTCGGCCACCCGCGCGTCATCGAGACACCGGTCGGTAAGGCCATCGAATTCGACGGTGTGGATGATGCGCTCTTCGTCGATGTGCATCCGCTCGCCGGCGCCGAGACGTTCACCTGGGAAGCGATCTTCCGTCCAGACGGGGGAGCCGCCGAGCAGCGGTGGTTCCACCTGCAGGAGGACGGAACCGACGACCGCATGCTCTTTGAGATTCGTGTCGTCAACGGTCAATGGTGTCTGGACAGCTACGTCCACAGTCCAAAGGCGGACAAGGCGCTGATGGATCGCCAGCGCCTGCATGCACTCGGCGCGTGGTATCACGTCGCGGCCCTCTATGACCGCCGCGAGTTCAGGAAAAACCTCAATTGGGTCCAGGAAGGCGCAGCCGAAATCCGCTTCACACCACAGCTGCCAGGTCGCTCGTCGGTTGGCGTCCGCTTCAATCGTGTCAACTACTTCAAGGGCGCGATTCACGCCGCGCGGTTCACACGCCGGGCGCTGACACCAGCCGAATTCCTGGCATTGGGCCAAGCGGCGCCGAGCAATCCGGGCGTTCAGGCGTTCGCGAGCCGCTGCGCGTCGTGCCATGGCACCGATGGTAACGGCGGCGAGCTGGGTCCGGCCATCACCACGCGCGTACCATCGAGGACCGACGAGGAGTTGCAGGCCGTCGTCCGTCAAGGAGTGATCGCGGCGGGCATGCCGGCGTTTCCCTCCCTGAGCGACGCGGAAATCAGCGATTTGATCCGCTATCTGCGCGGCCTGAGACCGCGGACAGGCTCGGGTCCGACCCGCACCAGGATTTCGCTGGTCGGCGGCGGCACCATCGAAGGCCTTGTGCTCAATCAAGGCTCGGTCGATCTGCAGTTGCTCGGCGACGATCGGAAGCTGCATCTGCTCCGCAAGAATGGAGCTGCGTATCGCCGCGTGACGTCGCAAGCCGATTGGCCCACTTACAACGGACAGTCGAGCGGAAGCAGATACAGTCCGCTGACACAGATCACGACGAATAACGTCGCACGACTCGTGCCCAGGTGGATTTTCAGCCTGGCCAACACTTCTCGGCTGCAAGTGACGCCGGT
This sequence comes from Acidobacteriota bacterium, assembly GCA_046728115.1. GTDB lineage: Bacteria > Acidobacteriota > Vicinamibacteria > Vicinamibacterales > CAVVIG01 > CAVSWN01. The sequence continues at coordinate 6,219 of JBKPDW010000315.1, forward strand.
TGTCGTGGACGGCGTGATGTACGTCACGAGCGCCAACGAATGCTACGCGCTCGACGCCGGCACTGGCCGCGAGATCTGGCACTATCGTCGCCCGCGGACGAAGGATCTGATCGGCAACGCCGCCGGGGGGATCAACCGGGGCGTCGGGGTCGCCGGCGATCGAGCGTTCATGGTCACCGATCACGCGCACATCATCGCGCTGGATCGCTTCACCGGCCGCCTCTTGTGGGAAACCGAGATGGCCGACTGGCGTCAGAACTACAACGCGACCGGCGCGCCGCTGCCTGTCGGCAACCTGGTCATCGCCGGCACGTCGGGAGGCGATGAAGGCGTGCGCGGCTTCGTCGCGGCTTTCGACCAGGCAACCGGCAAGGAAGTCTGGCGCTTCTGGACGGCGCCGCGTCCGGGCGAGCCGATCTCCGAGACATGGAAGGGAAAAGGCATCGAGCATCCCGGCGCGACGACGTGGTTGACGGGAACCTACGATCCAGAACTGGACACTGTCTACTGGCCGACCGGCAATCCGTCTCCGGATCTGATTGGCGACGATCGCACCGGCGACAATCTCTATTCCGATTCGGTCGTGGCGCTCGACGCGAAAACGGGCGCGCTGAAATGGCACTTCCAGTTCACGCCGCATGACGTGTGGGACTACGACGCGCAGGAAACGCCGGCATTGATTGACGCCGTGTGGCGCGGCGCGCAGCGCAATCTCCTGGTTCAGGTCAATCGGAACGGGTTCATGTACGTCCTCGATCGCACGAACGGAAAATTTCTGTTCGGGAAGCAGTACGCCAGGAATGTGACGTGGGCGAGCGGCCTCACCTCTGAAGGGCGGCCGATTGTCGTGCCCGACATGGAGCCGACGCTCGAGGGCAAACGCATCTGCCCGTCGCTCGAGGGGGCGTCGAACTGGTACTCGACGTCGTTCAATCCGGCGACAGGGCTGTACTACGTGCAGACGAACGACAAGTGCGGCATCTTCACACGCACGCCGATGGAATGGGCGGCTGGCAAGGGTTTCATGGGCGGATCGTTCAAACAGGCGCCGGACGAACCGGCGCAGCGGATCCTGCGCGCGATCGATATTCAGACCGGGACAATCGTCTGGGAACTGCCCCAAACGGGCGCGGTCGACTCGTGGGGCGGTGTGCTGAGCACCGCCGGCGGTGTGGTCATCTTCGGCGAAGACAGCGGCGCGCTCATGGCGGCGGACGCCAGAGACGGAAGGACGTTGTGGAGTTTTCAAACGAACCAGCTGTGGAAGGCGTCGCCGATGACGTATCTGTTCGATAACACGCAGTACATCGCCGTCGCCTCAGGTCCGAACATCATTGCGTTCGCGTTGACCGAATACTGACGCGGACCATCGCACGTCAGGCTCTCGAGATTTGCGGCGCCGAGCGCGCCCATGTTTCTCGCGAGATCGTTTTGTCCGGTTGGTGTTCGTGGGCGGCATACTACAACTGTGCTAGGCTGTCCGTTCATCGGAATCACGGACGCGTGATTTCGGATGACCGTCACGTCATCCAGCTTCGACGGGAGGACCGTATGGCGATCGGACGTCGAGATTTCATCGGCACGGCGTCGGCGCTCGTCGGCGGAATGGCGGTGCGGCCTCTGCTGCGCGCGCAGGAAGGCGGAGCGGCGCCGAAGACGCCGCCGATCCCGACGCGCCAGGCAAAGGTCGAGCGGCTGTTCAAGGCGCCCGATGCTCATCCGAACGCACTCGAGGCAGCTGCCGATGGTCTGTGGATCGGCGACCAGGTGTCGGAGCGTGTCTTCAAAGTCGACTGGCAGAGCGGGAAGGTGCTGCACGAGGTGCAGACCGAGTCGCACAACACCAGCGGCCTCGCCGTCGGCGGCGGCTACCTCTGGCTGAACGCGAATGGCGGCGTCAGCGGACGGCGGCCGCCGCGGCCGCACGACCAGCCGTTCGGCGAGATCGTCCAGGCCGACATCAAGACCGGAAAGACGATCAAAGTCCATCGTCCGGCATGGCGAACCGGTGTCCACGGTATCACGTGGGTCGAGGAGACGCAGACGTTGTGGTCCACGGCGCTGAGCATCAACGCGCTGGCGGAGCTCGACCCCAAAGACAACCTGCGCATTCTGCGCCTCATCCCGATAAAAGGGGATCGCCCGCACGGGCTCGACTGGGAGAAGGGGAAGATTTGGTGTCTGATCGCGGGCGACCACCTGATTCAGAAGCTCGATCCGGAGTCGGGCAAGGTCCTCGAGATTGTCACGCTGTCACGCACCTCGGATCCGGATCCGCACGGCATGTGCATCCACGACGGCTATATGTACTACTGCGACGCCGGCCTGACCGCCCCTGGCCCGGGCAGCGAGCCGGCGCAGGTGTGCAGATTCAAGATGGGATGAGGGACGTGTGAAGTACCTGGCTTCGTGCGTTCGTGGCCGTGTCCGTCGCGCTGCGCTGACGGCAGCGCTGATCGTGGTTGTGTCCGTGTGGGCAGCGCGGCCTGCGTCACCTCAGAACGACGATCTCGACGTGCTCAAGGTCATTCCCGAAAACTACAAAGTGGTTCTCGAGAATCAGTTCGTCCGCGTGCTCGAAGCGCGCATCCCGCCAGGGACCGAGGAGAAGCCGCACCGCCATCTGAAAGGCGTCAGCGTGTGCCTCACCGAGTACACGCTCGAATCGCGCACACTCCCCGACGGTCAGTGGGTACGCAACGAGCGGAGGGTCGGCACGACCTACTGGAGTGACGCCAGCCTGCACCAGGTCCGCAATGTCGGTACGACCATGAGTCACACGATGCGGATCGAGTTGAAGTACTAGGAATCAAAAGAGTCGGAGGAAACGATCGCACGGCGAGTCACGAAGACACGAAGATACACGGGCCGTTCTCCGTGCCTTTCGTGCCTCCCTCTGAATCCGTGCCCTCCGCCGTCTTCGTGATCCTCAGAACACCAATTTCAATCCGAATTGAACGATGAGCGGATCGCCGGATACCGGAACCGTCCGCGTCAGCTTCCCGAAATTCGCGCTGTTCACCGCAATCCGGTTGTCGCTGGGCGTCGTGCCGGGGATGTCGAAGTTCACTTGGTTGAAGATGTTGAAGAACTCGATGCGGAATTGAGCGTTCAGGCCGCCGTTGACGCGGAAGTTCTTGAACAGTCCCATGTTCCAGCTGTGGAACGACGGCCCGTACAGGTACCCCTTGGGGACATCCCCGAACGTGCCGATGTCGTTCACTGCGAACGCGGCCGGGTTGAACCACAGGAGCGGATCCGAACCAGGGGGCGGCGCGATCGGCTCGCCGGTGAGCTTCGCGCGATCACGCGTGCTGCCGAGGCCCCGCTGCGATCGATCCGATCCGCTGATGATGTTGAACGGACGCCCCGACTGATATTCCATCACGCCCGACCACTGCCAGCCGCTGGCGAGCCATCGCAGAGCGCCGGATCCGCCACCGGGCAGATCCCACACCCACGACGCCGTGAAGCGATGACGCCGGTCCTGAAACAGCGGGCCCCACACGAGCGGATCGTGCTTGTCCAGATTGAACTCGTTCCACGGAATCACATCGTCGCCGAAATTGCCGACGACCTTGGACAGCGTGTAGTTGCTCGTCACCGTGAAGCCGTGCGAATAACGCTTGCTGAGCGTCAGCTGCATCGCGTTGTAGACCGACTCGCGGTCCTGACGCTGCTGGTTCACCTGGCCGATGTTCGCGGCCGCAAACAGCCGGCGCGCGTCGGTGCCGCGGGCATCGCCGGGCGTGTACACCGAGGGATTCAACTGAACGTCCCGACGTCCGTTATACGAACGCGATCCGACGTACGCGGCGCGTGCAAGCACCGACGGCATCAGCTCGCGCTCGAACGTGAGGTTGTAGTTGTAGGTGACCGGCGTCCGATAGACGGTGTCGAGCGTTTCGATCAGCACGGGCGTCGGAAATGGCGCCTGCGTGGTGCCGATTGTCGAGTCGGTGATGAGGTTGAAATCCGTGCGCCCGCGATATGGATCCGCGAACGGACCTGATGGCCTGGTGACTGCCAGCCTGATGCTCCACGGCGGTGCGTTCACCGCGCCATTGCCCGATTCACCGTCGCGATGCTGGTCGTAGAACATCCCGCCGCCGCCGCGAAGGCTCGTCTTGCCGTCCTGGCTGAGCGCCCATGCAAATCCGGCCCGCGCGCCCAGGTTGTTGGACGACGGGTCCACGCCATCCTCGGGGACACCCGGATCGCCGCGGAACGTTTCGCCCCTGGCCGCCTGCGGGAACACCGTTGATAAGACGTTGTTGTTGTAGTCCTCGATCGTGAATCGTTCGATTCGCCCCACGGTCTCGTGCCACGGCGGCGACGACTCGTATCGCAGGCCCAGGTTCAACGTGAAGGTGGGCGACACCTTGAAGTCGTCCTGTGCGAACAAGGAACCGTACAGCACGTTGTAGTCCTTGTACTCGCCAGTGCCCTGATCGAAGGTCTGGACGTAGCCGAGAAGGAAGTCGGCGATCGGGTGACCGGTTCGGCTGCCGTCGAACGTGAAGTGCCCCGCCCGGCGGAACTGGTTGCGGATCGTCACCGTGTAGCGCTGGGCCTCGCCGCCGAACTGGAGGTTGTGCCTGCCTTTCACGAGTGTGAAC
>JBKPDW010000316.1:0-17607 GCA_046728115.1 Acidobacteriota bacterium
GTATTCGACGACGCGCCCGATGTTGGCGATCAGGAGATTGCCTCGGAAGTTCGGAGTTCCCCACCCATACACGTCACGCATCAGCTGCGTGGGATCGGTGAAGACCACCGACAGCCGATCCCAGCGCACCACCTGCCGCACGTGTTTGACCTGGAAGATCGCGGGGTCCGTGGGCAGCTGCTTGAACTCGAACACGCCGAGCAGCGCACCAACTGGAATCGCCGCGGGCAGAATTGACCCGATCGCATGAATCGTGAGCAGGTCTGCGATGCGGTCGAAGAACTGATCGCGGATTCCTGTCGCGCTGAGGTACTCCGGCGTGGCCTGGAACGAGGCGGCGATTTCTTCGATGTCTTCGTAGGCGTCCGCAACCGCGCCGACCACCGCGGCGACAGCGAGGGCGAGATTCGCGTCGGCTGTCTCTTCGTGACTGCGAAGCTCGACGAGCTCGTCGATCCGTGCTCCCACGACTGACACGTTCAGCTGGGCGAGGCCGATATCGTCCACGCCAGGCGGCGGTGCCCAGCCAAGGAGCGCGAGCAGCTGCGACACAGCCTTCGCCCTGCCATTGACTTCGTTCAGCGCCGCGGTGGCGGTGCCCAGGTACTCGGTGGCGCGATCGATCGTGGACGGCATCAGAAATCCATCTTGGCTTTCTTCTTTTCGTCCCACTGGCCGGTCTTGAAGTCGAAGGCAGCCGTCGACTTCAGTGGCGCGACTTTGTAGGACTTCACGCCGAGCGCATCGAGGTGATCGCGCGGCGTCTTGTGGGTCGAGTTGTCAGTCGGCCACGGCAGCACCCGCGCTTTGCCGGTGCTCGACTGCGACGGCGTCTTGGTGACGTGTTCGAGCGTCGCCTTTGCGTGGTCCGACCAGAACTTCAGCCAGCCTTGGGCCGGCTTGTTCGCGACCTGCAGCGGTCCGGCCGCGAGGTTGGGCGTGCCGTTGGCGTTCAGATAACCAAGGTGCTCCGCCCACAGCTTGCGGCGCAGGATGTCGACGACGTTGTTCGGCGGATCCTTGGTGTCGAAGAAGACGCCGTTGACTTCGATCGCGCGCTGCTCGTTGCGATTGAACAAGCCGTTGAGGATGTCGCTCGGCAGCGACCCGTCGAGCGAGAGGCCATCGAGGTTGGCCGAGCCGATCGTTGCCCACGTGTTGTCGATGATCCCGGCCTTCGCGTGGACGTAGATGGGAAGGATGCGCGGACGCGGCGGCCTTTCGTCGTGCGTCCATCGCGTGAAAACGCCGAAGCGCTGCGGTCCGGTCGGCGTCTGTAAGATGGCCCTCCGGATCCGCGTGATCAATCGCCGCTGCTTGAACGGATAGGTGGGGACATCCGGCTCGATATTGAGGAGGACGATCACCTTGAGCTGCGGCGCGTTCAGCATGGCGTTCACCAGGCCGTCGCCGATCGCGTCGTCGGTGAAGTACTGCGTCTCGAGGTAGATGAACTCCTTGGCAGCTGCGAACCCACGCAGGTACGCCTCGAGAATGCCTTTCTCGCCTTTGGGAATCCCCTCGAATTGATCGCAGCTGAGCGTGCGTACGAGCTGAACGGCGCAGACGCCATCCTCCGGCTCGTCGAGGATGGACGTCCCCGGCGGCGGCGGCACACTCGAATCCCTCATCTGCGCCGGCAGCTCGTTCCCAGGACCGGCCGCATCGTTCCAGAACAGCCGCATCGTGTCGAGGAAGTCGGCCTGCGCGGGACCGGTCATGGTGAACCCGGCGTCGTGCTTGGGGAAGCCGGTTGCGCTGCCGCGAATCCACGCGTCGATGGCGTGGTCCTGCCGATCGACGTAGCTCTGGCCGAACGGCGAGCCGATGCTCAGCATCCGGCTGCGGTCCATCATCATCAGCTTCGCGTGCATGACGCCCGAGCTGAGGACCGGCTGCTCCAGCGCCTGAACTTTCAGGTTGGGCGCAGTCGCCGCCGCGAAGTACCGCTTCACCTCGTCGGTGTCCGTCAGATCCGCGCCGAGGAGCTCCTTGACAATGGAGATGCCTTCGGTGCCGACGAAGGGAAACAGCAGGATGCCGACAGCGATCTTGATGAACAACGGCACTGTGAAGGCGTGCAGGAGGATGCGGACATCCACGCCGCGCAGTGCGGAAAGGAGGAGCGCGCGTTCCGGCCTGCGATCGTCCGCGCGGATCGGGCGCGGCAGCGTCACGTTCAGATCGACCGGACCCGGAGGGTCGAAGTCGAAAATCAGGCCGGGCGTCTCGGCCGCCGGGTTCGCGTTGAAGCTCTCGGGGATGGCGAACAACAGCTGCGAGATCAGGAGTTCCTGACGCGCGAACCGCATCATCGCGGCTGCGCAGATGAAGGCGTCGTGATCCATCAGTGTGGTGACGCGATTGCCTTCGGTGTAGCGGAGCGCTTGGCCGGTGCCGAGCGTGGTCAAGAGGCCGGTCGCATTGGCTTCGCGGATGACGAAATCGCCGTAGTTCTGCTCGGCTTCCGCGGACCGATCGTCGATGCGCGCGCGCCCGTCGTCTGTGACCACGTAGCCGGGAGACGCGGCATCGGATGGTGCGAAGGCCAACTCGCGGCCGGCCTTGTCGTACGCAACGATCTCGAGGTGACGCGTTCCCGCCACTGGAGAAGGGATCACGGAAAGCTCGAACCGGCCGTCGTCCGCAGACAGGACAAATGCGAGCGCGCGGCCCTTGTAGTCGAACAACGAGCCCGGCACACGAGCTCCGACGCGGAATCCCTTCAGGGGCTTGCGCCCGCCCGCCGCGTTGGCCTCGGTGACGAGATGGCCGATGATGCGTTTGCTCATGAGGTCGTACACGCTCGCGGCGGCCTGCGGCCTGCTGAGTCGGCAGTCCGACGCTGTCGATGTGTTCGGACAATTGCGTCTGATTGAAGGATCGGGAAAGCAATGCGAAACACGACACGCGTCGACAGCGTGGCGCCTCACGGCTCAGCTGCCGAAGCAAGCTCGCGAGCCTAGGAACCCAGCACGCGTTGCAGTCGAATGAGCTGGGTAGCGACCAGCGAGCGCGCCTTCGCGCTGACGATGCGCCGGGCGACGGTACCGAAGACACCGTGGAAAAGGTCGATGCGTGAGCGATTCAAGTAGACGACGTAGGTCGCCGGCGATGATGACGACCCGTCGGGCACGAGAAGCGTAAGGCCCAACGACGCGTCGAAGTAGTGCATGGCGTAAATCTGCTTCGAGGCGATCGCGAAGCGTATCGGCGCGTCATCGGCCTGGCGCATGATCGACATGTGCGTGACACTGATGACGGGGCGTTTGTACACGCGTTCCTTTGACCAGTAGATCACGTCGGTGGCGTCAAGGCGATCGTTCGGATACTCGAGAAGGTGCTGGCGTAAGTCGCCGAGATGACGCCACGTCACCGGATCGCCATCGACAAGCGCGGCGAACTCGGTTCTGACGTCGAGACGCGGCGAGCTATCTGTGTACTTCATCAAGGCCGTCGCGCCGGTCTCGCGATAGCGAGCGACGTAATCAACCAGCAACTGCCGCATCACACGAGTCGCACGCGGAGTTGCGTCAGCGCCGCGCCAGTCCACGGTTCGCGCAAACTGTTGGATGGCCTCAGCGGAAAGCTGGACGCCGCAGTCGTCGACACGGCACGCTTGGAGTCGTCGTACGTCCCCTTCGTCGAGCGTGAGAGCGGCAACGTCCCCGATCCGTGGTGCGTCGCTGAACGTGCCGATCTGGAGCACGTCCTCGGTCCGCTTGAAGGTCGCGATGTCAGCGAGTTGCGCGACGTAGTTCTCCGGCGTTGTCGCGATGCGGACAATGCCAAGTGTGGCGATTTCGGCTGCGTGGCTGGTGTCGAGCGTGTGCGAGACGACCTGGCCGGCATCCAGGCGCCGGATGTCTGCTGGCGACAGGCTGAACGTCGCGCTCAAGAACGAACGGGCCGAGTCGTGATGTGGAGCCGCCGCTGACAACGAGATGGCGGCGACGATTGCTGCGAGTGGTGCCAACCGCACGAGTTCCTCAGGGCACTAGCGCCAGCGGTATCCGCTTGCTGCCAAGCGGCACCCCAGAGGGCTCCTGCAGTGCCGGCATCGGGTGCGCAATGAAGAGCCGGCGTGCGGCCCGGGCGAGCCACCGCGCTCGACGTGCCGAGCGTTGCACTCGGGCGCTGTCGGTGGCGATCCCCGTGTTGGCGTACATTTGCCGGTATAGCTTCGAGATGAGGACAAACGCCAGTCGTGCGCGGAGCGATCGGACACAGCGCGAGCGCTCCCAAACAGGCCGGAGCGCATAGAAACGATCCCACACGCGCTGGGTGTGGGCGCGCAGTTCGTCGGCGCTCATCCGGGGATGGGGCGAATACACTCGCGGCCGATGCTCTGGGGGAATCAGCCAGTAGCGCGTGAACGGTATGCCGTTGATGGTTGGCACTTCTGCAGCCTCCCGCTCCCATTTCGCAAAGTCGATCGTGCCCGGCAGTGGCGTCAGCATGACGAACTGCGCAAAGGACAAGCCGGCGCGGTGCGCGACGTCCGCCGTGGCTGAGAACGTGTCCGGCGTATCCGTCGGCAGTCCGAAGATGAAGGAGCCAAGGACGTGCACGTCTGCCGAGCGGAACGCCTGCAGTCGAGTGACCAATTCGTCACCGGCCTCATTGAAGTTCTTGAACACCGCTTTCAGCCCCTCGGGGGTCACCGATTCGACGCCGACCAGGGCGCCTCGAATCCGCGCGCGCCGCATCGCAGCCAGGAACTCCGGATCCTCCGCTGCCTCCATGGTGATCTGCGTGTAGAACACCATGTCGCCGGGCAGCTGCTCCAGCCTCGCCATCAGCTCGAAGCGCTCGTGGCGGAGCGCCTGAAGTGCCTCGTAGCGCTGCTTGTCCGCGCGGCGGTTCGCAGTGGCAAGATCCGCCAAGGTCACAGGATAGAAGTTGTCGTCGGCGAGCACGATGAAGCGGAAACCCTTGCGGCGGAGCTCGACAATCTCGCGCACGACGACCCTGATGTCGCGTTGTCGTGGCGTCTGGCCGTCGGTCCTCCACACCGAGCAGAACGAACAATGCTTCGGGCAGCCGCGCACAGTCTGGACCGATGCCCACATATAGTGCTCTGCTCGCAGCAAATCCCAGCGAGCCGGAACAAAGCCGTCGCCAGTCACACGGCCACCGTCGTACCGCGGCTGCGGTGCGCCACGCTCGCAGTCACGGAGCACAATAGACCAGATCGGATCGCCGTCTCCAGTCACAACGGCATGGGCAGCGCCATGCTGCCGACCCTCGTCGGGGTACAGCGTCGCGTGGATCCCCCCAAACACCACGTAGGCACCGCGGGCGCGGACACGTTGACCGATCTGATAGCCGCGAAGCGCGTTGGCAGTGTGGATTCCGATGCCGACGACATCGCCGGCGGCGACCGTCTCCGCGTCAAAGGGTTCCACCGTTTCATCGACGATAATGGGAGTCCCGAAGTGGTGGGGCGTGGCCGCGGCGAGCACGTACTGCCAGCGAGGCGTAATCACGGCCGTGCCGAACGACACGTCGCTTGGATTGACAAGGTGCACGCGCAAGCCAAGCCTCCTAGAAGGAACCGGCGATGCGCCGGGCAAATCGAGTGAAGACGCCGGCCGTCGCGACGCCAGCTGCTCTGGAGCGTCGACCGATTGAGACTCCTGCGTCAGCAGCGGCAACCCACGGGGAGCGGGAATCGGCCTGCGGGTCGCTGGCAGGCGGAGCGACCGCGTCCGGTATCGCCGCATCGCCAGCGACCGTCGAAGCGTCGGCCGCGACAGCTTCCCGAGTCTCGACCTGGGCTTGTTGATCGCCGCCCTCGTGCGACTGCACAATCGGAGGCCACAGACTCGATACTTCTACCGGCGAGATTTCCGTCGTCTGAAAGAGTCCGCGCGGGGCACCGGGCATGTCGCGCCGAGGCGCGACCGCACTTTTGGTTCGCGTCTCCTGAGCCTTCGGAACCGGGTTCATGTTGAGACGGCGCGTCGGTATCGGTTCCAGCGGCGCCGAAATCGTCATCGTCTTGGCAGACGTCTGCGGAGTCATGACGGTGGCAAACAGTTCGAAACTGCCAATGCCGGCCGCCAGCGTTAGGAGTGCCGCGACAACGGCGGTTCCGAGGCCGCGCGACCAGATCGGCGATGAGAACGGGCGCTCCGAGACGATCCTGGTCACGCGATATCGGAGGCTGCCGGCCGTTACCGCGCCGGGCGCGGCCAGCGAAACGGGTGTCACGGCGGACAAGTCGGTCAGTTTCACGAGGCAGGTCGCGTACGACTTCGCCGACCCAGTGACCGCGACCGCCGTCTCGTCGCACGCCACTTCACGCTCGACCTGGAGGCGTCGATCTATCCACCACACCGCCGGGTGCCATCCGGCCACGACGCGGATACCCAGCTGCAGGAGGTTTGCGAGGTCATCGCGCCGCTGTACGTGCGCCCATTCGTGAATGATCACGTAGTCCAGTTCGTCGGCCGACAAGCGCTCGAGAAGTGCAGGCGCAACGGCGATGATTGGCGTGCCGCATCCCAGCACCGCCGCCCGGCCGACGCCATCGTTCACGACGAGACGCGCGGGCCGCTGCTCGCCGCGGACACGCATCCAATGGCGCAATCGCGGTTCGACATCGGTCGGGAACGGACGGCAGGTCTGTCTCGCGCGGCGCAGGCCGATGAGCGCTCTCGAAACACGGAGGCCCTGCGAACTGGCCCACAGGAACCATAGTCCCAGCATCGCTGCGGTGGACGTCCACGGCGTCGCCGGGACTGGGACGACCGGACCGACCGACGATTGCGCAGCGTACTGCGGTACGTCGCTCGTCGACGACAGCGACCAGAGAGCGGGGATCGTTAGCACGATCAGCAATGCCAAGCTGCACACGATGTAGCGGACGTTGGCATGGGCGCCTTCGATCGCTCGCAGCATCAGGAATAGCGCCGCCGCCACTACGACACCCTGCCAGACCCAGTTCAAGACAGCATCCATTTTCGTCTCCTAGGCACGTTCGATCAGTTTCCTGAGTCGCTCGCGCTCGGCCGGATCGATCTCCTCGTCCTCGAGGACATTCAGCACAAGCAGGCTCGGCGATCCATCGAACAGGCGGCTGACCAGGTGACGCAGAGCCCGACGTCGTGCTTGGCGTTCGTCGACTACCGGGCGATATATGAAAGCGCGCGCGACCTTGTCGTGCGCGACATAGCCCTTCGTCTCCAGAATCCGTAGGATGGTTTGAACAGTGCTGTAGCTGGCGGGCCGTCTTTCATTGAGGGCTGCAACCACTTCCGCGACCGACGCGGACTGAAGGCGCCAGAGGGCGGTCATCACCTCAGCCTCGACATCGGTCAGAGCGAGAGAGGGCCTTCTAGCCATATCGGCGTTTAGTCTTAAATAATTCAGACTTCACGCCGAGGACTCTAGCAGCAACTCCCCATGCCTGTCAATTAAAGAATTAAGACTTGCAGACTGGGCTCCGCAAAGGGCCGTGCGGCTAACGCCGCCGGCCCTCTTTGTGACCGATGCCTTTCAGTCAACATTGCGAAGGCTATTGTCGTACCAGACGTTGGATCTCCAGTCTTCCACACAAGTACGCGTCCGGGCGGCTCAAAGAGGTCTAGCTCGATGTGCCCGACACGCCGATGGCTCCTCACGGATTCTTCGGCACTTGCTACCTGCAGAGCAGGAAACCATGCGTCACGCCAGCCGTAACGTAGTTTCCCACGATGTCGCCGCGCGCATTGATTCCCCCGGCCTCCGTCGAAGTCGCCCCTGGGACGTCAATCGTCGTGAAAAGTGCCTGCGCTCAACTGAAAGCCGTGGGTCACGCCGCCAATGGTGTATCGCCCGGAGATTTCCATCTGAGGGTTGATCCCCACAGCGATCGTCGAAGTCGCGCCCCGGAACATCGATCGTCGTGCACGTGCCGGCGCTGGCGAACTCGTGGGGCAGCCTTGACCGCAACGATCCGGTCAAGCCGCGTGTCGCGCGCCTCGTATACCTTACCCATGCCGCCGGCCCCAATCAGCCGGAGAACCTCGTAGGCCCCCAGGCGAACGCCGGACATGAGAGGCATGCTGAGTCCCTGAAAGTACGCCGAATGTTGAACCAGCCAAGGGCTCCGCCCTTGATAATCCCGTCAACGTTCGCCCTTGGCTGGTTCCCCTGTTCTCTTGCCGCGCTCCGCGCGGCTCGGACCGCTATGCGGCCGGTACATCACCTCAACGACTGGACCAGACGCGACCGAGCTGCCCACAGTTCCGACGGGTTGGCTGAGGGATTCACCACGGAGCCTTCTTTTGGCGCATCCGCCGCTGGCGAAAGGCCGGGCGCCAAGTACGCGCCGCCTGCGGTTAGGATCGTCGGGTCATGTTGAATCAACTGCTGGGGACGAGCCCTGAGCTTACGGCCGTTCGCGATCAGCTGTCGCGGCTGCTCGGCCGTCAGGCCACCCCGCAGCGACGCCTGCCGCCAATCCTGATTCAAGGTGAAACGGGCACCGGCAAGGGGCTTGTCGCGCAGGTCATCCACCAGACCGGGCCGCGGGCAGGAACGCCCTTCGTGGACGTCAACTGCGCAGCCATTCCGGACACATTGCTCGAAGCGGAGCTCTTCGGATTCGAGCGCGGCGCGTTTACCGACGCGCGGCAGGCCAAGCCCGGCCTCCTGCAGATGGCACATCGCGGGACGATCTTTCTCGACGAGATCGGCCTGATGCCCGACGCGTTGCAGGTGAAGCTTCTGAAGGCGCTCGAGGAACGTGCGGTCAGGCGCCTTGGCGGCACCAGGAGCGAGCCGGTGGACGTCTGGGTGCTCGCCGCGACGAGCGAAGACCTGCAGGCGGCCATCCGCACGCGGCGCTTTCGTGAAGACCTCTATCACCGCCTCGCCGTCGTGACCCTGCTGCTCCCGCCACTCCGGGAACGGGGCACTGACATTCTCTTGCTCGCTCGGCATTATCTGGGCCGCGCCTGTGTCGACTACGGCGTACGGCTGAAAACGTTGAGCGCCGACGCAGAATCCGCGCTCATGGCCTATCGATGGCCCGGCAATGTCCGCGAGCTCGCCAATGTCATGGAACGCGTGGTTCTGCTGTCGGACGGCGAGCAGGTGACCTCAGTGATGCTGGGCCTGCCGCGCGAATCTCCGGTGCGTGTGGCATTCACGGGGCCGGGCTCGAGCGTCGACGAGCAGATGGCCTCCCTGGAACGCAGTCGAATCGAGGAGGCGTTGCACGCCGCCGCCGGCAACATCTCACGGGCTGCTGCACAGCTCGGACTGCCGAGAAACACGTTGCGCTACCGCATGGATCGGCATGGGCTGGCGGAGAGCGGCGCGGCCGGCGCAAAGCGCAAGCGTCCATCCGATCCCGGCGCGGCGCAGCCAGCTGGAGGCGGCGCGCGCGATCGGCCGGTGGCCAATCCTGTACGGTGGCAACGCACGCGCGTCACTCTGCTCGATGTGCACATGGCGGACGCAGACGAGATCGTCGCGGAGCACGAGCGCCATCGTGCTCTCGAGCAGGCGGCAGCGAAGGCCGTAGCCTTCGGCGGCCGGCTGATCGACATCCGCGCGTCAGGCCTCGTTGCGGCCTTCGGTCTCGAGCCGGTCGAAGACGCCCCGTGTCATGCGGCTCACGCGGCGCTCGCCATACTGCATCGCTCGCGCGCGGAGCGAGTCACGAGCGCACTGTCACCGCAGCTCAGAATCGCCCTGCACGCCGACGAGATGCTCGTCGGCCGACTCGGGAGTCGTGTCGAGCTCGACGCCGACGCCCGTCGGGCAGGGGATCGGGTCCTCGCCGAGCTGCAAGCGAGCGCCGCGAGCGAGCCGCTGTTGGTGTCTGCGGAGACGAAACCCTTGTTGGATCGACGTTTCACGCTCGAACCGGTCGCGCAGCCGGACCGGTCGAGTGGCAGCGCGTGGCGTGTCACTGGGCTGCTGGACACCACCCGCGTCACGGCCCCGTTCGTTGCGCGCGCGCGCGAGCTGGAGCTGCTCGAGGACCGATTCATACAGGCGCAGGAGGGCCGTGGCCAGGCGGTGCTCCTCGTCGGGGAACCAGGCATCGGCAAGTCGCGCCTGCTGCAGGAGCTCCATCAGCGCACACGTGATCGCGCCGGCTGGCTCGAAGGTCACGCGGTGTCGTTTGGCCGCTCGTTGCCGTTTCATCCCCTTATCGATCTGCTCAAACGCGCGTGCGGCGTCGACGATGGTGATTCGGAGCAGGTGATCTGTGAAAAGATCGAGCACGCCGCGGCGCGGCGTGGCGGCGAGCTTCGACCGCTAGCAGCCTTCCTGCGCGCGATGCTCTCAATCGATCCTGGTGACGCGGCGGTGGCGGCTATGGACCCGAAGCTGCGTCGCGCGGGAATGTTCGAAGCTGTTCGCCAGTTTCTCCTCGCATCTGCTGAACCCCGTCCGCTCGTCGTGCTGCTCGAGGACGTGCACTGGATGGACGAGGCGACGACGGAGTTTCTGGCACTGATAGCCGAGAGCGTGAAGTCGAGCCGGATTCTCCTCTGTGTGACGCACCGCACCGGATTCGCGTTGACTTTCGGCGAAGGCGTGTTCCAGACGCGGCTTACCATATCCCGTCTGTCGCAGGCGGAGACCACGGCGTTTGCCGGTGCGCTGCTCGGCGTGCGCGTCCCGTCACCCGAGCTCCAGAGGCTCCTCGATGCGAAGACCGATGGCAATCCATTCTTCGTGGAGGAGGTGGTCCGATCTCTTTCCGAAAGCGGTGCGCTCGAGCGACGTGGCGATACGATCGGTCTGGCACATCCGACAGAAACGATCGACATTCCCGACACGGTACAGGACGTCATTCTGGCCCGGCTCGAGCGGCTCGATTCGCGGGTGCGGGACCTCCTGCGCGTTGCATCAGTGATTGGGCGCGAATTCTCGCTTCGCGTGCTCGAGCGGGTCGTCACCGATGCCGAGGGTTCCATTGACGATACCGTCCATGCCTTGCTGGCTGTTGAGCTGATCCAGAAAGGCCGCGTCTGGCCCGACGTGGCGTACGTCTTCAGGCATGCGCTGACGCAGGAGGTCGCGTACCAAGATCAGAGTGAGCCTCAGAGGCAGGCGCTGCACGGCCGCATCGGCGAGGCCATCGAGCTGGTTTACGCGGATCGGCTGTCGGAGCATTTCGGCGTGCTGGCGTACCACTTCACACGGGCACGGCAGTGGACGAAGGCACTCGAGTACCTGCTTGCTGCGGCGCGCCAGGCCGAACAGAGCTTTGCCACGCGCGAAGCACTCGCGCTGTACGACGAGGCCAAATCGGCGGCCGAGCAGCAGGCTGGCGGCATGGCGGCTGCCGCGACGCTCATCGCCATCCACGAGTCGAAAGCCCGTCTCCATTTCGTGAGGAGCGACTTCGAGCAATCGCGTGCCGAAGCTGAACGCATCGTCCCGCTCGCGCGTCTCACGGGCGACGCAGTCAAGGAAGGGGAAGCGCTGGCCACTATCGCGTGGGCGTCGACGTGGGGACGCAATCTGGAATCAGCCCTGCGTTTCGCCAGAGCCGCGCTCACGGTCGCGGAGCCGGCCGGCGCCCTGGCCGTACAGGGGCGCGCCCATTTCACCATCGGATTCGTGCGCGGTGTCACCGGCATTCTCGACGAAAGTCAGGCGGCGCTCGACAAGGCGATGTCGCTGAGCAGTGCCGCCGGCGATGCCGTGCACCGTTCGCTATCGCTCTCGACGGCCGGCCTGCTGCGGAACTGGGAAGGTGACTACGCGGCCGCGGTTCGCCTGCAGGACGAAGGGCTCGCGCTGGCGCGCGACCGCGGACTTCTCGTTCCCCTGCTCTTCAGTTGTTTCATGCGCGGTCTTACGCTGACCGGCAAAGGGAACTATGACGAGGCATTTGCCACCTTCACCGAGGGACTCGCGCTCGCCGAGCGAGTCGGTGACGAGGCCATTCATCACCGGCTCCTCAACTGTCTGGGATGGTTGTACGCAGAACTCGGAGATCTCGATACCGCAGAAGTGCTGAACACGACCAGCGCCCAAATCGGCCGACGCCGGCGCGACCCGGGCACACAGCCGAATGCCGAGCTCAATCTTGGGGACATCGTCCGTGCGCGCGGCGACCTGCCGCTCGCCCAGGAGCTTTACGACGGCGTGCACCGGTACTCGAAGGACCCAGCCACTAGCGAGTGGATGCGATTCCGCTACTCTATTCGGATGTTTGCCAGCATGGGCGAGCTGGCGCTGGCGCGCGGAGATCTCGTGGCCGCCCGCACTTACAGCGCCGAGTGTCTCGATCTGGCCGCCCGCACCGGCTCTCGCAAGAACCTGGTAAAGGGCTGGCGCCTGGCGGGCGAGCTCGAACGCGCGCAGCGCGATTGGGATCGCGCCGAACGACATCTGCGCACGGCGCTGGAGCTCGCAGCGTCAGTCGGAAACCCCGTCCAGTACTGGAGAACCGAGCTTGCGCTTGGGCAGCTTCTCAGCGACGCCGGGCGGCCCGACGAGGCGCGCGGGGCCTTTCAGCGTGCCTACCTGCGCCTGCAACAGGTCCGTGAAACCCTCCGTCATCAACAGCTCCGGGACGCATTCGAGAAGTCTGGCGAGCTCCGCCTCGCGCAAAGCCTGGCCTGCGTGTAGTGCGAAGGCTTCAGCCGAGCATCCGTCGCTCGCCCGAAGGCTTCGCGCTACATCTTTAGTTCGGGCTGTCGAAACTGCCGAATTTTCGGCACCTCTCGTCATCCTCCGCCAGCGTCGTCACGCGTCATCTCACTGAATCTATTCGCCTTATCTCACAACGAGCTCCGGTACGCCCGTTGCCCCTGGCTGCCGCCGAGAACCGCCGCAGTCGCGGCGGCGAAAGGACACAGTCGAAATGGCCGAAGTCCTCGCCCCCACAACCAAGGCGCCACGAGAGCCCCGTAATGGCGTGAATACGCCGGCTCTGCTCGCGACGATCAACGCGGTCAAGGAGACGCCCGCACTGGCCAAGTTCAGGTTTCGTGCCAGCAACCGGTGGATGAGCGGCACGTACAGTGAGTCGCGCGTCGAATCGTTCACCGGCGCGGGCAGCGAGCACCATCATCAGACCGAGTTCCGTTACGGAGCCGATCATCCCGCCGTGCTCGTCGGTCAGGATCGCGGTCCGACCCCCATCGAATTTCTCCTGCACGGATTGGCCGCGTGCATCACCGCCGGCATCGGCAACATCGCCGCAGCTCGGGGTGTGACGCTGACGTCGGTCGAGTCGCAGGTCGAGGGCGATATCGATCTGCAGGGCATCCTCGGGCTCTCCGACAAGGTCCGCAACGGCTACGAGCGCATCCGCATCACCTTCACGATTGCCGGCGATGCACCACCGGAGAAACTGCGCGAAATCGTCGAGCAATCGCGCGCCCGCTCGGCGGTCTTCGATGTCCTCACCACCGGGGTGCCGGTTGACCTCAGCGTCAACACGCAGTGATGGACGCCGTGACGCGCACGCGGACCGTCGTCATCGGCGCCGGACAGGCAGGGCTCGCGATGAGCCACTGCCTGTCCGAACTGGGCGTCGAGCACATCGTGCTCGAACGCGGGAAGGTGGCACAGCGTTGGCGCAGCCAGAGTTGGGACTCCCTGCGTCTGCTGACGCCGAACTGGATGACCCGCCTTCCGGGATTCCAATACGACGGCCACGACCCGGACGCGTTCATGTCGGTCCCGGACCTCATCGCATTCCTCGAACGTTACGCCGTTTCATCGAAGGCACCCATTGTCACCGACACGACGGTTCTAAGCGTCGAGCGATCGGCGGATGGCTTCCGCGTGGTCACCGACCGCGGCGTCTGGTCGGCTTCTTCCGTGGTCGTGGCAACCGGATACTGCGACCGGCCAGCCGTTCCTGCCGCGAGTCGCCGCGTCGCGCCATCGGTCAGGCAGATGGTGCCCTCGGACTACCGACGTCCCGAACATTTGTCAGCCGGAGGCGTCCTCGTTGTCGGCGCTTCTTCCACCGGCGTGCAACTGGCCGACGAAATTCAGCGCGCTGGACGACAGGTCACGCTGGCTGTCGGTCGTCACACGCGATTGCCTCGACGCTACCGAGGGCGCGACATCCTCTGGTGGTTGGATCAGCTCGGCCTACTGAGCCAGGGAGCCGACGCGGTTCAGGATGTCGAGCGTTCACGCCAGCAGCCATCCCTTCAGTTGGTTGGCAGACCGGATCACTCATCACTGGATCTGGCGGTGCTGCACGACCAAGGTGTCCGGTTGGTGGGCCGAGTCCGCGATATCACCGGCTATCGCGTCAGCCTCGCCGATGATTTCGTGGCCACAACCGCCGCCGCCGACATCAAGATGGCCGAGATCCTCACGCGGATCGATCAGTTCATCGCCACAGTCGGCGTTGCGGCCGCGTCGCCCGAGCCGTTCAACCCAACCTGGCCCTTGGCTGCCGACACTCCCGACAGCCTCGATTTGAACGATGAAGGCGTCAAGACGGTAATTTGGGCAACCGGATATCGCCGCGCGTATCCGTGGCTGCGTGTGCCGGTTTTCGATGCTCGTGGAGAAATCACGCACGATGGTGGAATCACGCCGGAAGTTGGGCTCTACGTGCTCGGCATGAATTTTCAGCGTCGGCGGAACTCCAGTTTCATTGACGGTGTCGGGGCGGACGCATGGGTGATCGCTGAACAAATCACTGATTCGGTGGACCGTGTACGCGTTGCGTAGGGCGCATATCTATGAGAGTTGATGCCGTCATCGTCGGGGCGCGCTGCGCAGGGGCCGCGACTGCGCTTTTGCTCGCACGAGCAGGCGCGCGGGTGCTGCTGGTCGACAAAGGCGTGTACGGCTCCGACACCCTGTCGACGCACGCGCTGATGCGAGGCGCCATTCTGCAACTGCATCGCTGGGGGGTTCTGCCTATCATCGTGGCAGCGGACACACCAGCGGTGCACTCCACCACGTTCAGCTACAGCAAGCAGGACGTCACCGTGCCGATCGAGCCGAGGTTTGGCGTCAGCGCGTTGTACGCGCCACGCCGGGCGGTGCTTGACCGGACCCTGGTCGATGCCGCTGCCGACAGTGGAGCAGAGGTGAGGTACGGTGTTCGTGTCGACGATGTGATCATCGGTAATCGCGGGCGCGTCGGCGGGATCACGGCGGTTGCCGGTGGCACACGTCAGCGCATTGAAGCCGACATCGTGATCGGCGCAGACGGACTGCACTCGACGATCGCGCAGCGCGTTGGGGCGGCGCGCGTTGTCGAGGGCCTTCACTCGACGGGCGTCCTCTACAGCTATTGGGAACACTTACCCGTGGACGGTTATTACTGGCGGTTCCAGACGGGTGCGAGTATCGGCGCCATTCCCACCAACCACGGTGCCACCTGTGTGTTCGCGTCGGTGCCGTCGGGACGCTTTCGCTCCGAGATCAACGGTGACGCCTCTTCGGCATACCGTCGGCTGATTCGCGAGGTGTCGACGGTTTTCGACGAGCGGCTAGGCGCGGCACGCCAGCTAGAGCCTGTTCGCGGATTCGGCGGACATGTCGGTTTTATCAAGCGCGGCACCGGGGAGGGGTGGGCCCTCGTCGGCGATGCGGGGTACTTCAAAGATCCACTCACCGCCCACGGTATCACCGATGCGTTACGCGATGCGGAATTGCTGGCGCGTGCGATCATGAAGGGCTCGACGTCCGCATTTTCCGATTACGAGACGACGCGGCACGATCTGTCGCGCCGGCTGTTCGAAATAACCGACGATATTGCGTCGTTTGCGTGGACGGACGAAGAAGTGCAGTCGCTGCATCGCGCATTCAGCACCGAAATGTCGCGCGAGGTGCGCACACTAGCCGCCCTGGAGCGATTCACATGTCCATCACCGTCGGCCAGCGCGCCGCGCGTAGCCTGACACTCACGGCCGAGCACGTTCGCAAATACGCGGAGATTTCAGGCGACCATAACCCGCTGCATTTCGACGCGGCGTTTGCCGCGCGCACGAAGTTCGGGCGGCTCGTCGTGCAGGGTGGGCTCACCACAGGGTTGGTCCATGCGTTGGTGGCGATGGACCTGCCGGGCCCCGGCACAGTGTTTCTGAGTCAAAACTGGAAGTTCACCGCGCCCGTCTACATCGGTGACACCATCACTGCCGACGCAGAGGTCATCTCTGTCCATCCTTCGAAACCGGTGACCCAACTGCGCGTGCAGATCAGGCGGACCGACGGCACGACGGTGCTGGAGGGGGAGGCGTGGTGCTTTACGTTCGCTGATTCGGGCGCTTAGATTGGCACTACTTTGTGTGCGCCGTGACAGTGGCGCGTTCCTCGTGGGATGAAAGGAGCCCACCCCTAGCGGCAGGCCTGAACGATGTCGCTCTTCGTCTTCTCGACGATCGAGACAAGCTCCTGCTGCTCTTTGGGCGGGTACAACCCGATGAGGGGCGACTGAACCAGGCCGTCGCGCTGGCCCGTCGTGGCGTGGAGCTCGACGATCAGGACGCGCTCACTCACTTCGGGTATGGGCGCGCGCTGCTTGCACGAAAAGCGTACGATGACGCCCTTGCGGAACTCCATTCAGCTCGAGCTGAACCCCAATCTGGCGATCGTCTACTGTGGCCTTGGTGATTCGCTCGCTTACGAGGGACGTTTCGCCGACGCGATTCCGTTCTTCGAAAAGGCCATCAGCTTGAGTCCGTGCGACCCGCAGCGCTGGGCCTTCTATTCGTATCGCGTCGCGGGCGAATTCGATGCGCGGTCGAATGGTCAACCAAGGCAACGCGGGTCCCCAACTGCCACTACGGTCGGAGGACTTCGCGGACAGCCCGAGCGCTGTGCATTTGTCCGTTTATGTCAAATATTGATAATATCCGTTATGGATTCTACTCTCGATGTGAGGAGTGATTCGCATGAACATCTCGCTCACGCCGGAGCTCGAACGACTCGTGAACGAAAAGGTTGAGAGCGGTCTGTACCAGACCGCGAGCGAAGTTGTCCGTGAGGCGCTCCGGCTTTTGAAGGAACGCGACCAGGCGCGGGAGCGGCTCCGGGCGGACGTGCAGGCGGGCTTTGATCAGCTGGCTCGGGGCGAGGGACGTGCGTACGACAGGACCTCGAGTCGAGAGCTCGCCGAACGAATCAAGTCGCGCGGTCGTGCGGCACGCGGCAAGAAGTCGTAGATACCGTATCGGCTGTCCGCTCTTGCCGAGCAGGACCTCGAGGAGATCTGGTCCTACGTCGCCGAGGACGCCAGCCCCGCCATCTCGAGCCTGTTGCACAAGTACGCAACCGGACGCCTCAGGGAAGTGTCATGACGCTCGCGACGCTGTCGATCTTCTGCGACCCAGCGCACCCGAAGCTCGCATTGCTCGCGCGACAGCCGCCGTGCGAGAACGGTAACGGCAGTTGCTCGGAGCGTCGGCTGCGCGGCTCGAGCCTTTACGCCGAAACAACGGCGGTGATGTCGCCGGAATGAAGGCGATCGTCTGCCGCGAGTACGGCTCAGCGGCGATCGAGGAGCGCGACCGGCCGTCGGTACCCGACGGGGCGGTGCTCGTGCGCGTGCGGGCGGGTGCGCTGAACGCGTTCGACTGGTTTCTCGCGATGGGGAGGCCGTACTTCGCGCGATTGATGGCGGGCGGCGTACGCCGGCCTCGCGTGCATGTGGTCGGAGTGGAG
>JBKPDW010000317.1:0-4770 GCA_046728115.1 Acidobacteriota bacterium
CGCCTGAAAGGCTCGCCTTACGTGTCGCGAGGCTTCAGCCGAGCGAACGTCGCGCTCTCCAAAAGATCGCAAACCCCATGGCATTCGTGACCACGACTAACGACGACAGCTTCACCGCGAACGTCAGCCGGCTCTCCACCTCGACGATCGGCACGATCGACAGCGCGACGAACAGGAACGTCATCAGAAAACCCGACACCGCTGCAAGGCGCACGACGATCGGGGCGCGAGCCTGGTGGTGCACTCCGATCAGCGGAATCGCGAACATCACCAGGTACGTCAGCGCGTAGAAGATGGCAGACGCGTTCCACAGCAGCTGAAAGGCCTCCTGCTTGCCGACGCCGACGAGACCCGCCACGCTGAACGCGAACGTCGCGGCGCCGACGAACAGAATCGAGTTCACCGGCGTTTGGTATCGCGTGTGGAGGCGTGTGAACCAGGCCGGAAGCAGCCCGTCCCACCCGGCCACCATCGGCATGCGCGTGATGCCGGTGAACATCACGCTTGCCTGCGCGAGGCGCACGCAGAGCAACACGCCAATCGTGATCGGCGCGATGGCCGCAGCCATGCCGAGCGGACCAAACCCCGCTGCCAGCACCTGCGGGATCGGCGCAATCAGATCGATCTGATCCTGCGGGATCAATCCGAGCACGGAGCTCGTTCCGAGGATGAACATCAACGCAATCACTGGCGCGGCCAGGGCCACCGATCGGCCTATCGTGCTGACCGGATTGCGGCACTCGCCCGCGTGGATCGCAACGTACTCGAACCCGCCCAGCGCACCGAAGCCCATCTTCCCGAGCAGGTTCAGGCTCATGAGCGATGCGACCGGCCCGGCCGTCGCCAGCGGATGGAATTCGCGGAGCGTGCCGTGCGCGACGTTCAACCACGGCGCCGCCAGGAGGGCTGCGAACGTCACGAGCATCAAAGCGCCGCCGGCCTTGTGCACCCACTTCCCGATCGCCAGACCCCGTACGGCGAGCCGCACGAGCGCACCGAACGTGGCAGCACTCATCGCTGCGATGAACAGCTTGTTGCCGGTCAGCCAGTCGATCGACGGACCGACAACGTAGCCGAGATACTGCGTCGCCTGAATACCCGTCTCTGATGTGTTGAGGATCGCAAACAGCCACAGGTTCCAGGCAACCAGGAAACCGACGAGCTCGTTGAATCCAAGCTTGGCCCACTGATACAGGCCGCCCTCGAGCGGCATTAGCCGGTTGAGGTGAATCACGACTATGGCCGACGGCACGTAGAACAGCGCCATCGCGATCAGCCAGAACACGACGTGCGCCGGTCCTTGCTTCGCCGCGACGCCGACCCACGGCAGGCCGACGATGAACAGGATCTGGGTCAGAATGAGATCGGAGAGACCAAGCTCGCGAGGGAGATCGTGAGCACTGGCTTGGCGAGTCGGTGAATTGGCGACGTGCACCACGTGCTACGCGGGAGTCACGGTTACGGCCGTCCCGTAACAGAGAACTTCGGTCACACCGTTCAACACCTCGTTCGCATCGTAGCGGACGCCAACGACCGCATCGGCGCCAAGCTCGTCGGCGTGCTGCAGCATGCGCGCAAAGGCGTCAGCGCGCGTCTTCTCGCATAACTCCGTGAACAGCGTGATGTCGCCGCCGATCAGCGTCTGCAACGCTCCACCGATCGTGCCGAACACCGATCGCAACCGCACTGTGATACCCCGAACAACCCCAAGCGTCTTCGCAATCCGATACCCGTCCAACGTAAACGCCGTCGTCGTCATCGCATGATCGATCATTTGGCGCCTTCGCCTCGATTGAGACTTCAGACTTCTGACTTCTGACTTCTGACTTCTACTGCGAAGTCTGTCGTCGCTGCTGCTGGAATCCTTCGAGGAAGTCGAGCTGCGCCTTGAGCAGGTGGTTCTTCGTCTGCACCGTGTCGCCGAGCTCGAGATACGGTTCGCTCGCCGGATCGTAGGGTGTCCATTTCGGCAGCGCCTGGCCATTGGGATCACCGGCCGTCGCAAAGTTCACCCAATAACTCGACATCTGATCGGCGAGACGCTTGTCGGCGTCGGTCGCCCACGGACGCGATCCGACATTGTTGAATGCGTACTGGATCTCGGCAGCGTGATAGGCGCCCCACGCCGGATTGGGACCGGGCGGCACCCGAGTGAACTGATAAAGGAAAGCCTTCCTGCCGGCAGCCGTCACCATTCGCGCCCACGTCCGCATTTCGAGCGTGAACGTGGTGTCGCGACCCACGCCGATCAGCGCCTCGGCGATATCGGCGTCGGTTTTGACCGGGTACACGGCGTCATAGTCCTTCACGAAAGCACCATACTGGCCTTCGACCCGCTTCCGGTACGCCTCCATTGTCTTGGGGAACTGTGCCGGGTTGCTCAGCGTAGTGAACTCGTTGGCATTCGATCCGACCAGTACCGGCACATCGCTCTGTTTCTTCTGGGCGAACAGATTTCTGACGGTGTCGGGCAGCACGTACCCGTCCACGTTGACGCCGCTCCGGAACGTCTGAACTGCCAGCAGCTTGTCAGCAGGGACCGCGCGCAGTGCGCTCAGCGAATCCGCACCCACGGCGTTCGCGAGCGCCACACCGCTTTGTTCAGCCGTTGCCAGCGTCGAGGTACTGGCGAACTGCCCGCCGCTCTCGCCGATGGCGCGATGGAAGAGGCCCTTCGCCAGCGGCGTGGCCTGTACGGTGTTCACGCTCCACGAGCCTGCAGACTCGCCGAAGATCGTCACGCGGCCCGGATCGCCGCCGAACGCCGCGATATTCTTCTGGACCCACTTGAGCGCCGCGACGTGATCGAGGATCGCGTAATTGCCGGAAGCATGTTGCGGCGACTCCGCGCTGAGCTCCGGGTGCGCGAGGAATCCAAACACGCCGAGCCGATAGTTGGTCGTGACGACGACGACGCCCTTCTTCGCAAGCGCCGCACCGTCGTAGGTATTTATGGAGGACGAGCCGCGCGTCCACGCGCCGCCGTGGATCCAGACCATCACCGGACGCTTGTCGCCCCCGTTGGCAGCCGTCCACACGTTGAGATAGAGACAGTCTTCGCTGGTCGGCGCCGCGGGCCTGAAATACGGGGAATTTTCCGTATATGGAATCTGCATGCATTCCGACGCAAAGGTCTTTGCATCGCGCACGCCATCCCACGGGACAACCGGTTGCGGCGCCCTCCAGCGCAGATTGCCGATTGGTGGAGCGGCGAACGGAATGCCTTTGAACACGCGAATGCCGTCGTCCGTCGCGCCCGCAATCTGGCCGCCGTCCACCTTGACCACGTCCGGTGCCGCCGAGACCACGAGCGGTGCGGTTGCGAGAGCCATGACGATCACGAGGAATCGACGCTGCATGCAATCCTCCCGATTTGAGACGAGATGCGAAAACCCGCAGCGCGGAGCTTTCAGCCTCTGCGTGGTTCGACAGACTCACCTCGACTGAAGCCCGCCACTACCCATTGCGGACGATTGCCAGAGAATGACGCCGCGTGCCCCGTCTCGAGACTTGAGCGCCGACAGCGCCTCGTTGACGCCGTTAAGTGTATACGTGCGAGCCACCAGCTCGCGCAATTTCAAGCGGCCGTCCTGATACAGCGAAATCAGGTGCGGGATGTCGCTGGTGGCTCGACCCGATCCGTAGACCGAGCCGATCAGCCGCTTCTCCTGCATCACGAAGGGAAACATCGGAAACGCGGCGCGGCTGTCGCCGCGCGCCAGGCCGGTCAGGACTACCGTTCCGCCTTTCCTCGTGCACGCCAGCGCGGTCGTCAACGTGGCCGGACTGCCCACGGCGTCGAACACGTAATCGAGGCCACGTCGCGCGGTCAGATCCCGGATAGCGCCGGGCACATCCACCGACGCCTCAATCGTGTGCGTCGCGCCAAACGATCGCGCGAGGTCCAGCGACGCCGGCTGCAAATCGATCGCGACGATTTGCTCGCAGCCTGCGATGACCGCGCCCTGCACCACGTTCAAACCGACGCCGCCGGTACCGATCACCGCGACACGCGCGCCAGGCGGGACCTGTGCCGCATTGACGACCGCGCCCACGCCTGTCACGACCGCGCAGCCGAGCGTCGCCAATGCCTCGAACGGCACATCGCGCGGCGCCGGAATCACACCTTCCTCGGCGACCACAACGAAACTCGAAAAGGCCGCGGTGCCGAGGAAGGGCGCGACGTCCTGATTGCGCGCGTGCAGACGCGACGCGCCGGACGGCAGTTTGTTGCGATAAGTGACCTTGTCGAGCCGATCGCACAGCACGGGCCGCCCTTCGAGGCACCATGGGCACGTGCCGCACGCCGGCGCCCATGACAGCACGACGTGATCGCCGGGCCGGACCCTCGTCACCGACGCGCCGACGTCCCGCACGATGCCGGCACCCTCGTGCCCCAACACGACCGGCGTCTTCATCGGCCAGTCGCCGCAAGCGGGATGCAGATCGCTGTGACAGACGCCGGCCGCTTTCAGCTCGACGAGGACTTCGCCGGGACCCGGCGGATCGAGCTCCGCCGCTTCCACCGACAACGGCTGGCCTTGCTCCCAAAGAATCGCAGCTTCGATTCTCATCGCCGCGTTAATACTGCCACAGCATGAAAGGCAGAAGGCAGAAGTCAAAAGTCAAAAGTCAGAAGTCAGAAGTCCGGACAGTCGGAGAGATAGGTAACAGATTTGTCCGAAGACATAGGTAACACATTGTTGATGCGTGTGGGAGCTGTGGAAAACGCGTGGTGTGCGTTTTCCAAGGACCTTGTGGACGCGTTCT
>JBKPDW010000318.1:0-3479 GCA_046728115.1 Acidobacteriota bacterium
CGGCTGCGACGCATCAGGAACTATCGCGCGCTCCCGCTGCTTCGAGAGGCCATCAAGCGGCAGATGCACGGCATGAAGAAGTCGGCGGCGTAAACAGTGGGTCGCTTACCGAATTTCAACTACGAATGGCATTGACTCCTCGGGATGCACTCAAATGCTGCTTGAACGCCTCGCGGTCGAGGCTCTGTCCAACCCACGGATCCCCGGGATCGCTGTAGATCGTGTATGTCGGTGCGAGGTACTCGTCCATCGCGTCGAGGTCGCCCCTTGACAAGCACGATGCCCGCGGCGGCGAATACTGCACCCAGCGCGCCGACGGCGAGCGTACCAGGCTGAGCCACTTGCCGACGTTTTCAGTATTCGCGCTCAGCGTTTTCGAGCACTCGGTTCCTTCGTCCCCAATCCAGCGCTTTGCGGAAACGATCGGCGCGTGTTGTCGCGAATGATCCGTCGCGCTGGGTTACGGCCATTAGTTCAGCCTACACGCCGATCTCCCGGCGCTACAGGCCGATCTCCGGCTCGCTCCGATAAACGCCAAACATGGGCGGCGCGCGGAGGCCGGGCAAGGTCGCGCAGCGGCGAGCGAAGCGAGCGAAACCTTGACGCGGCCGAGCACGCCGGCAGAATGTCCGATCGGAGCCAGCCGACACACAAGCGAATGTCAGCTGTGGGCGTGGCTGCAGGCGTGACAGCGAAAAACCCACTAGTTCGATGATCTTCCCCTCGTCATCGAGAGAAAAGTAACGATGCGCGTTCTCCCGAGATCTGCCCGGCCGTCGCGTCGTGTTCAGCGGGGACACGGATTAGGGGCTGACAAGCGGCTCAAACGGCAATGGACCACTTGAGATGGAATTTCCTGTGAGTGCACGACGAAGATAACCCGCCTGCCCGAGGTGCATCGCGGCATGCGCGCACAGATGAATGAGAAACGTGCGCACGCCGACGGCGGCATCGATCACCGGCGGAGAAAAGTCACCCGACAGGTCCGCCTCGCTCAGGCGCGGCATCACGTCTCGAACGGTCCGGATCGCCTGGTCCAGCTCGGCGATCACCTCGGCCCGGGATCCCGATCGGCGGCTGAACTCAAGAGCGCGATTGCGGACGTATCCCGTCTTTCCGAGCAAGGCGCCGACGAAATGCTGGAGCCCTCCTGCCACGTGCATCGCGAGATTCGCCGCGGAGTTGGTGATCCCCGGTACCGTCCGCCACGTGCTCTCGTCATCGGGAAAGAGCCCGATCTCCCGCTTGAAGCCCTCGAGCTCTCTCACCATCAGCCGCATTAGGTCGTCGTTCAGCGCCTTCATAAGCGTCAAGCCTATCCTCTTGACACAGCAGGATGGAAATGGAGGTGCTTCCGTCTGGCACGACATGAATCGTCGCGCCTTGTTCCGCAGTGATGATCCAGAAGCACCCGACGTACGGTCGCAATCTGTCGGCTGCCTCGATGAACCGGATTTCGGCGCGATGGATGACAGTGCTGGTGATGCTCATGCGCGGGCGAACAGTCTAGCGCGAGCCCGTTAATATGATTGCTTTCCGATCGATCCATTTGTTGAGCGCATGGGCAATCTGATCCGCCGTGCCGACCCAGTGCCAAACCGTTCGTCCGGCCTCGGAGCATTTGACATCGAATACCCTCGGACCGCCGGATACTTCTATGTGTGAGCGTCTGAGCGCGGGATCGTGACGTTTCCAGATCGCGCAGAGTTTCGCCAACAGATCGTCCTGGTCATGACACTGGCCGAACCGTCTTTTCGTTGTTCAGGAATTGACGAGAAGACAAAGGGCGCCAATCCTACCAGATGCGACGGCCAGTCGATCGGAAGGACAGAAACACGCGCGCTAGGCGATTGCAGCATGCCTGCCTCCGAATGCTGTCAGCGTTCGGTTGGCCTTAAACGCCGCGTTTCGCTGTATATTCGCCATGTGGACGACAACATCTATTTATAGGTGACCATCCTCTTGTTATAGGTGACCAATGCCTCTTGCGAGATGTGCTGCAGGCCGGCCGCTTTCGGCGTTCGTGCTTCTGGTGTTTGGCATTTCGTGGGGCGCAGGATTCGCGGCGGGGCTCTTTCCCCGATCCGGCAGCGCGACGCGGCCAACCTCGGCGCTGGTCGTCTTTCCGATCCTGATTTTGAGCGTTGCCGTCGCAGGCTTCGCCTTCACCCGCATCGCTGACGGGCCAGAAGGTATTCGGCAGTTGATGGCCAAGATGCGGCGCTGGCGCCTGGGTGCGTGGTACTGGCTCGTCCTGGTCCCGCCAATGCTGATCCTGTTGACGAGTGCATTGCTGCGATCAGCGAGCGTCGCTTTCACACCGAACTTCTTCCCCCTCGGGTTCATGTTCGGCGTTCCCGCCGGCGCGCTCGAGGAGATTGGGTGGACGGGGTTTGTCTTCCCGCGGCTCCTCACTCGCGTTGGCTTTGCACCAGCGGCAGTGTTCCTCGGCCTGGGTTGGGGCCTCTGGCACTTACCGGTGGTCGATGCACTCGGCGCTGCTTCGCCGCACGGCGCGGCCTGGCTGCGCTTCTTCCTCTCGTTCCTGCTGGTCGTGACCGGTCTGCGGCTCCTGATCTCGTGAGCAGCCGCTCGCACGGACAGCCTGGTGATCTGTCAAGCGGTGCACATCAGCTCGACGGGTTCGCTGGTGATGCTGGCGCCGTCGGCGGTGACTCCGGCACAGGAGGCCGCTTGGTACGGCGTCTATGGCACGCTCCTATTGATCACCGGCGTAATTGCCATCATGCTGCTGCCCCAAACGTATCGGCGATCAGTCGCGATAAAGGTGAGATGAAATCGCGACGCGCACATGCCTCGCACTAATGGACGCCGCGTGAACGGTTGCGCCGCCGCTGACGCAGGGTTGATGTTCGTGTCTGATCCGGCGGGCGGGTGAATGAAGGCGCCGGTCGACCGCAAACGGGAGGATGTTCAACGTCGGGACATCAGAACAACGGCAGGGCGAGCGCTGGGAAGAAACAAAGACAGAAACACGCTGCCTGTGCGTTTACCGGAGAGTCCCTCGGTCGATCCATCGCTGGAATATGTCGACCCTCTGGGACGGCCATGGACCATCGCACGGCCTCGTGCCTGTTCGAGGCTGTAGAAGATGCTCTTCGCGTGCTTCACGTGACGCTGGAAAGATTGATCGAACTCCGCCGTGACGCCGAGAATAGCATGGCGCAGCTGAATGCGACGCATCGCCGACCTTCCGTCTGAAATCGAAGACCGCCGCGACCACTGGTGGCGCCGCGAAGGCACGCGCCAGATTGAAAGCGTCTACGCCGCCGAGTGCTTCATCGAGGAGGTCGGCTTCGCCGCCTGCATGACGGACTCGCGCCGGCCGGGGCCGTCGCTCTACGTCGCCGTGTGTGGGCGTCGCGACGCCGTGCTGCCACGTCACGTGCAAAAGGATCCAGAAACGTCGCTCACCTGGACGTTGAAGGATCAGCTCGTACGCCGGGGCAAGGTGTACT
>JBKPDW010000319.1:0-10145 GCA_046728115.1 Acidobacteriota bacterium
GTCCACGCATGCGAACGACGCTTGATATAGATGACGACGTGCTGCAGGCGGCCAAGGAAATCGGGGCGATGCGCGGGAAGACTGCCGGGCAAATCATCTCGGAGTACGCCCGGAAAGCCTTGGCCCCGCGACAGAAGTTCAGCGTCCGAAACGGCGTCCCCATCATCCACCGTGGCCCGGGCGCGCGGCTGATCACTACGGCCGATGTCAAGCGTTGGCAGGACGAAGATGAGATGGGGATGTGATCGGGCTGCTCGACGTCAACGTGCTCGTCGCGCTATTCGACGACTTGCATGTCCATCATGAAGCTGCCCATGGCTGGTTTGCGGATCATGTCGAGAGCGGGTGGGCGAGCTGCCCGTTGACCGAAAACGGCATGCTGCGGATTCTCAGCGCTCCTGGTCGCGCAGAGCCGTACGTCCCGCTTCCAGAGCTTGTCGGCCTCTTGCAACGCTTTCGCGAGAACACAAAACACCAATTCTGGCCCGACGACGTCTCGCTCCGGGACACTGACCGCTTCGATGTTGAAAGAATTCGCGGGCGTAGGCACCTCACCGACGTGTACCTGCTCGGTCTTGCCGTCAGGAACGGCGGCGCGTTCGTGACCTTCGACACTGGCGTGCCTCTCGCAGCCGTCAAGGGTGCGCGTCAAGAGCACATCGTCGTCCTCGCGGGCGCCGAGTAGGCAACAGCAGGCGGGGCAGGCAGCACGGATCGGAGGTCCGGCCCGTTCGGTGGTGTAGGAGGATGAGCACCGTGAACACTCTGACAGGATGGGGCGTTGCGGATTCGATCGCGCAGGCGATCGGGCTTACGCCAATCGTGCGGTTGCGTCGCGTGATTGCGGCCGACAGCGCGAACGTGATCGTGAAGCTGGAGTTCTACAATCCGACCGGTTCGTACAAGGACCGCATGGCGCTGGCGATGATCGAGGGCGCGGAGCGGCGCGGCACGCTCAAGCCGGGGATGCGCGTGGTGGAATTCACGGGTGGCAGCACCGGTTCGTCGCTCGCAATGGTGTGCGCCGTGAAGGGTTATCGCTTCGTCGTGCTGTCGTCGGATGCATTCGCGGAGGAAAAGCTGCGGACGATGCGCGCCTTCGGCGCCGAGCTGCGGATGGTGCCGAGCGACGGCGGCAAGGTGACGCCGGCGCTGTTCGAGCGCTTCAACAAGGAGATCGCGCTGCTCGCCGCCGAGCCGAATACGTTCTGGACCGATCAGTTCAACAACACGGACGCGATCGACGGCTATGCCGGCATCGGCCGTGAGCTGCTCGAGCAAGCCGGCTCGATTGACGCGTACTGCGGCGCGGTCGGCACCGGCGGGATGCTGCGCGGTGTGGCGCGCGCGCTGCGCGAAGGCGGCAGTGGCGCGCGGATCGTCGCGCTCGAGCCCGCGACGTCGCCGGCGCTGACCCAGGGACGCGGCGGAGCGCATCGTGTCGAAGGCATTGGGACCGGCCGAGTCCCACCCCACATGCGCGACAACCCGTACGACGAAGCGCGTACAATCGACGAAGGCGAAGCGCGCGAGATGGCCCGCCGGCTGGCACGCGAAGAGGGGCTGCTGGTCGGAACGTCGAGCGCGTTGAACATCCTCGCCGCCGTCCAACTCGCGCGCGAGCTTGGAGCCGGTAAAGTCGTGGCGACGGTCGCGGTTGATACGGGGTTGAAGTATCTGGCGGGAGATCTCTTCGAGCCGGGACAGAGCAGTTGATGAGTTGGTGAGTTGCCGAACTCACCAACTCACCAATTCACTATTTGATAAACAGCATCTCGCGGTACGTTGCGAGCGGCCACGTCTCGTGCGGCATCTCGAGCTCGAGCTCGTCGCCGGCTTCCCGCAATCCGCTCATGGCTGGAATGACGACATCGCGGAAATGTCTGGCGTGCGTTTCCGCGGACCCATCGCCCTGGTGCGCGAGCGCGTGTTCGAGCTTGTCCGCCCGGCGCTTGAAGTCGTCGATCTTCTTCGTCAGCCAGCCGAGCAGTTTCTTGCCCTCCACTGACCTGGCGCCCGCCGCCTTCACCGACGAGACGCTGTCCGCCACGGCCTTCTGATACTGCAGCGCCGCCGGGAGGATGTACCTGTTGGCCATCAGCACCATCAGTTGGCCCTCGACGTTCACGGTCTTGATGTACTGCTCGACCATGATGTCATAACGGGCGCGCACTTCGCGTTCGTTGAGCACCTTGTACTTCTCGAACGCCGCCAGCACCTCTTTCGATACGAGCTGCGGCAGGGCGTCGACCGTGTTCTTGAAGTTCTGCAGCCCCCGCTTGGCGGCTTCCAGCTCCCATTCTTTCGAGTAGTTGTTGCCGTTGAAGATGATCCGCTTGTTCTCCTTGATCACGTTCTGCAGAAGCGCGCCGACGGCCTTGGCCAGCGATTTGCCGCCCTTGGTCGCCTTCTCGAGCTCGGTCGCCATGTAATCGAGCGACTCGGTGACTGCGAGATTCAGCGCGATGTTCGGCATCGCGATGCTCTGGTTCGCCGACACCGCGCGGAACTCGAACTTGTTGCCGGTGAAGGCAAACGGGCTCGTGCGGTTGCGGTCGCCGGCGTCGCGCGGAAGCTTCGGCAGCACGAGGACGCCGGTATCGAGCTCGCCGCCATGCTTGGTCGATTTCGCGCCGCCCTTCTCGATCTGCTCGAAGATGTCGGTGAGCATGTCGCCGAGGAACACCGACAGAATCGCCGGCGGCGCCTCGTTCGCGCCGAGCCGATGGTCGTTGCCCGCGCTCGCGATGCTCGCACGCAGCAGACCCTGCCATTTGTTCACGGCGCGGACGACCGCCGTGCAGAACACGAGAAATTGCATGTTGTCGTGCGGGTTCGCGCCCGGGCTGAGCAGGTTGTTCCCCTCGTCGTCGCTCATCGACCAGTTGACATGCTTGCCCGATCCGTTCACGCCCGCGAACGGCTTCTCGTGCAGCAGGCACGCCAGGCCGAACTTCGGCGCCGTACGCTTCATCGCCTCCATCGTCATCATCTGGTGATCGGTGGCGACGTTGGCGTTCTCGAACACCGGCGCGATTTCGTACTGACTCGGCGCCACCTCGTTGTGGCGCGTCTTGACCGGCACGCCCACCTTGTACAGCTCCGATTCGACCTCCGACATGAACGCCATCACGCGCTCCGGGATCGCGCCGAAATACTGATCCTCGAGCTCCTGTCCCTTGGGCGGCTTCGCACCGAACAGGGTGCGACCGGCGTTGATGAGATCGGGCCGCGACAGATAGAAGTAGCGATCGATCAGGAAGTACTCCTGCTCGGAACCGCACGTCGTGAACACACGTTCTGCGGTCGATCCGAAGAGTCTCAGAATGCGGACGGCCTGCTTCGACAGCGCTTCCATCGATCGAAGCAGCGGGGTCTTCTTATCGAGGGCTTCGCCCGTCCAGCTCACGAACGCCGTCGGAATCACCAGCGTCGTCGAGTTGCCGCTCTTCAGCAGCCACGGCGGGCTCGTCGGATCCCACGCCGTGTAGCCGCGCGCTTCGAAGGTGGATCGCATGCCGCCCGACGGGAAGCTCGAGGCATCCGGCTCGCCGCGCACAAGCTCCTTTCCCGAAAACTCCGCCACCGCCTTGCCGTCGTCGGTCGGCGAAAGAAACGAATCGTGTTTCTCCGCCGTGATGCCGGTGAGCGGCTGGAACCAATGCGTGTAATGCGTGGCGCCATGTTCGACCGCCCATTCCTTCATCGCGGAGGCGACGGCGTCGGCGACTGAAATGTCGAGAGGATCGCCATGCGTGATCGTGCGCCGCAGCGCGTGGTACACGGGCTTGGGAAGACGTGACTGCTGCACCTCGTCGTTGAATACGAGACTGCCGAACGCTTCGGTCGCGCGCGCGCCACGCGCTTCTTTCGCATCCGACACGGACCAGTTTCGGATCGCGCTGATCGCTTCTCCAAGCACCGCAGAACCCATGATGTTGCCCCCTTCGCAGACGGAAATCCTGAAGACCGCACCGCCGGGAAAACAGCGCGGCACTGCAGCGGATGATAATCCCGCTGTTGCTGAAGTGTGAATTATCTCATTCCGACTGCCGAATGCGCAACAAATTGGCATCACTCTTGGGAAACGAGGTGGCGATTTGGTCAGATGACACACAAAATGTGCATGTCACGCACGATCTGACGTTCGCGACGCATCAGCAAGGCGACCAGCCGAGGATGGCGAGAAATTCGGCCAGGACCATCGCAGTTGCACCCCAGATTTCCTCTCCGCACACATGAAACGCGGGAACGGAGAGCGCGAGGCCGTCGCGTGTCCGCTGAGCGGTTCGCAGACGATCGGGGTCGAGCAGTTCGTCCAGAGGCACTTCGAGAATGCGCGCCACTTCGCCATCCGCCGGCGTCAGGGAGGGAGGAGCGTCGATCGCAGCGACGATCGGATGCAGACGAAAGCCGCTGACGGAGATGTCGAGCGGCGTCAGCGCGCCAAGGACGCGGACGTCTTCTGCGGGCAGCGCGATCTCTTCGTGAGCCTCCCGGAGCGCGGCCTGCTCCGGAGTTTCGCCCGGATCGATCACGCCTCCGGGTAGAGACACCTGCCCGCCATGGCGGCCGAGTGTGCCGGCGCGGACTGTCAGCACGATGTACGCGTGCCGATCGCGGGGAAACATCAGGAGCAGTCCCGCAGCGTGTCGAATGTCAGACGGTTTGAAGCCTGCGGGCCACGGACGTCGCGGAACGGGTGCAAGGAGCGCCTGCGCTGCCGGACCCGGCAGCGTTCCGGACAATCCTCGAGTCAGTCCCTCAATCGCGTCGTCGAATAACATCTGCGAGAATCTCCGCCGCATAGACGCAGAGGATCGGAGGTACGAACTTCGTCCGTGGCCCCGTGTACTCCGTGGTGGGGGGCTCCGGGGTGGACCGCCTCCTACTGCACCAACGTCATCGGCGGGCAGTTTGCTTGCGGCGCCGGATAGCCCGCAACGGTCGCGGCCCGCTCGATCTCGGCTGCCATGAATGCATGGCCCGAGTCACTCGGGTGCATGCCGTCGGACGAGTAGGTGGACGCCAGGTAGGTCCGCGAGTCACACATCAGGTCGACAACCAGGATGTTCGGTGACGCGAGCGAATTGACGGTTTTCGTCATGCCGACTGCGGCTCGCTGCGCCGCCTGCCGTTGGGAAGCCGAGGCGCCAGCGAGGTACGGCAAGCCGGCAACGTTCGGCACGTTGAGGGCAACGATTCGGGTTGCGCTCGCCCTGGCCCTGATGCCGCTCACGAGCAGCGAGTAGTCCGCGCCAAACGCGCGGACCTGATTGTCGACGTACCCGCCGGGGTCGCTGCCGCCGGCTCCGCCGGCAAGCGCGGCAGTGACTGTGTTGATCTCGTTCACCCCCGCGAAGATGGTCACGAGCGTGGTCGCCGACAGGACAAAGGGTACTTCCTGATCGATGAAATTTGCGACGATGGTGCGGTCGTATTGCTGGCCGAGGGTCTGGAAATCCCGACCGATGACGGCGGAGGCAATGCCCAGGTTGTTGAGCGACACGGTAAAGCCTTTGCTTTCGAGTCGCCTGGCCGTCACATAGACATAACCCATCCCGTTGCAACGCTGATCGAACGGCACGCAGGGGACGCTCGACCCGACGCCATTGGCGTCGCTGGCGCCGATTGCCGAGTAGACAATTGTCGAACCAGGCGCTGGTGGAGCGCTCGGGCCAACCGGGTTGCTGTCACCGCCAATACCGAATTTGTTACAACCGGAGACGATTGCAGCCGCGATCGCGGTCATCGCGATCCGTCGAATTGGAGTACGGCTGAGCGGCTGAAAAAATCTCATAGCGATGTTTCGGTAGATCTCGATTTCCCTTCACTAGAATGTCTGGGTTCGCCCCGGAGGTTCTCGACTGTCGCTGAGAAATGTCCTGCGGTCGCTGGCGGCGACAGCAGCCGCCGTCGCCAGCGGCCTGGCGACCGTGGCGCGCGGCGGTGGCGGTAACAGCTCGATGGAACTGAACGTCGGCGACGAAGCACCGGACTTTACGTTGCCCGGCTCCGACGGCCGATCGTATCACCTGCGCGAGTATCGCGGAAAGCGCCCGGTGGTCGTTGCGTGGTTTCCGAAGGCCTTTACCGGTGGTTGAACGGCGGAATGCCGGTCGCTCAGGTCGAGCGGCGACGCGCTGCGGCGTCTCGACGTCGCGTACTTTGCGGCGAGCGTCGACCGGCCGGAAACGAACGCGCGGTTTGCAGACTCGCTGCATCTCGACTACCCGATCCTGAGCGACCCGACCAAGACGGTCGCACGGGCCTACGGGGTGCTGGGGGCGAGCGGGTTCGCGTCGCGGTGGACGTTTTACATCGGGATAGACGGCCGAATCGCGGCCATCGACAAAAAGGTCAGCGCGAGTTCGCACGGGGAAGAGGTGGTCAAGAGACTTGAAAGTCTCAAGTTTGAAGTTTGAAGTGGTCCTCAATCTGAAATCCGCGAATAGGTTTAAATCTGAACTCTGAACTTCTCTGAACGCTGAAATGTAATGCCTCTTCTCGATCGATTCCGCACCCAGCCACGTCAGAAGCATCCCGATCCGGCGGTGCGGCTGTCGTTTGTGCAGGAGCTTCCTCTCGACGAGCACGATCTGCTGGTCGAGATCGCGCGCGCCGACGAGGATGCGCGCGTGCGGCGCGCCGCGGCCTCCAAGCTGATGAGCCCGCACGCCCTGGCCGAGATCGCGGGCAACGATCAGGACGAGGACGTTCGCAGCCAGGCGACCGCGATGCTGCGCGACATCGCGCTCGAGGCGTTCGAAGGCATCAGCGAGGCCGACAGCCTGGCCGCCGTCGATGCCGTGGCGGAACCGAAGATGCTGGCATTGATCGCGAAAACGGCGCCGCGGGAATCGGTCGCGGCACGCGCCG
Source organism: Acidobacteriota bacterium (assembly GCA_046728115.1). Lineage (GTDB taxonomy): Bacteria > Acidobacteriota > Vicinamibacteria > Vicinamibacterales > CAVVIG01 > CAVSWN01. Next base: position 6,880 of record JBKPDW010000319.1, read on the forward strand.
CGTCGCGCGTCAGTGAGCCGCGTGCGCTTGGGACAATCGCGCGACACGCCATGCACGAGACGGTGCGCCGTGACGCGTTCGACCGTCTGCAGGATCGCCTCGAAATCCTCGCCGTGGCGGTCAACAGTGAATTCAGCGATCCGGCGTTGGCGGCAGTCGATACGTTTACGGACCGTGCCGACCTCGACGACATCGCGACGCGCGCGAAGAATCGGACGGTGGCCAAGCGCGCTCGTCAACTCATCCGCGAAATCGACGAACGTGTTGCTCAGGAGGCCGCTGCCGCCGACGCGGCATTGGCTTTCGCCACCGAATATGCCGAATCCGAGCGCGCCGCTCGCGAAGCCGAAGAACCCGCCGCCGCAGCGGAACGCGAGCGCGAGGCTGAAGCGGCCCGGCTTCGGGCGGAGGACGAGGAGTCGGCGCGTGTGCGCGCCGCGCACGAATCGGCGGCACGTGCCCGCCGGGAAGCCGAAGAGGAGGCGCGCCGGCAGGAGGCCGAGCGCCGGCACGCCCGGCTGATCGAACTTGTGACCGAATCCGAAGCCGCGGCCGCGGAGACCGACTTGAGCGCCGCGCGCCGCCGAATGGGTGTGGCGCGCAAGGAATGGAAAGATATTCCGGCCGGCATCGATGTTCCCGCCGACCTCGCTGCCCGGTTGGCTGCCGCTGATGCACGGATCGCCGCGCGCGATTCGGCGGCGCAGGACGAGGACAGGCGCGTCCGACGCGAAGCACTGGAGCGTCTGAACCAGCTTGCCGGACGCGTTGAGCCGCTGGCTGCGCGTGCCGAGCTCACACTCAAGGCGGGCGAGCGGGCGCTCCGTGATGTACGCGCCGCGTTGTCGGCCATCCCGCCGCTGCCATCGCGGCGCGATTACGAGGAGATCGTCCACCGTCTCAAGGCCGCTCAGACCGCGTTGATGCCGAAGGTCCAGGAGCTCCGTGACGTCGCCGACTGGCAGCGCTGGGCCAACGTCGGCATTCAAGAACAGCTCTGCGAGAAGATGGAAGCGCTCAAGGCGCTCGAGGATCCCGAAGCGATCGCGCGTCATGTACGCGATCTGCAGCAACAGTGGCGGCAGGCCGCCGACGTGCCGCGAGCGCAGGGTGAAGCGCTGTGGCGTCGTTTCAAGACCGCTCACGACGAGGTCTGGACGCGCTGCGAAGCCCATTTCGCGGCGCAAGCCGAAGCGCGCGCGGCCAACCTCGCGAAAAAGCTGGCGCTGGCCGAGCGGGCGGAAGCCCTCGCCGAATCGACGCGATGGATTCAAACCGCGGACGAGATCAAGAAGCTCCAGGCCGATTGGAAAACGATTGGTCCGGTGACGCGTGGTCAAGAAAAAGCCGTCTGGGAGCGGTTCCGCGTCGCGTGCGATCGGTACTTCACACGACGTCACGCCGATCTGGTCGAACGCAAAGTTCTCTGGGCGCAGAATCTGGCGAAGAAGGAAGCGCTGTGCGCCCGCGTGGAAGCGATTGCCGATTCGATCGATTGGGATGCGGCCGCTGTCGAGATCCGCCGAATTCAGGGCGAGTGGAAAACGATAGGGCCGGTGAAGAAGAACCGCGCCGAGGTCATCTGGCAACGATTCCGCGCAGCCTGCGATCGATTCTTTGCGCGCTACGCCCAGCGTCACGAGATCGCCCGCGGCGAGCGCGCCGCCGCACGCGAAGCCATCATCGTCGAACTGGAAGCATTGGCGGCTGGCGAACAGCCCAACGATCTGGCCGCCAAGGTTCGGACGCTGCGCGGCACGTGGCAGCACGAGCTCGCGCTGCGCGGCGTCGATCGCGATCGTGCTGTGGCGCTCGACGAACGCTTTGCCGCCGCGTTTAACGGCGTGATCGCGAAATGGCCCCAGGCATTCAGCGGCACCGATCTCGATACAAACGCCAACCGCAAGCGGATGGAAGGGCTCGTGACTCGCATGGAAGAACTCGCGCGCTCGCTGAGCGGCCCGCGCGGAGCCTCCGACGCCGAGATGTCACCCACCATGCGTCTCGCCGCGATGCTGAAGGACGCGCTGGCGTCGAACACGATCGGCGGGAAGGTGGACGAGGATGTCCGCCTGCACGCGGCAACGGAAGAAGTCCGTCAAGCGCAGTCCGCATGGTCGCGGATCGGCCCGGTGCCCGACGACATTCGACGGGCTCTCGCGGATCGTTTTCAGAAAGCGATTCGACGGATTACTGAGAGGGCAGGTCAGGCGGGTGAAGCCCCGAAGACAGGTGGGCCGGCTAGGGCAGGTGCGGGAAGTAAGTCTGGTGGGTAATCAGGACCATCACCCGCCTTCCTGCCGCACTCGCCCTGCCTGCCCTTTATCCGATCTTGATCAACTCAATATCGAACACGAGCATCCCGAACGGCGGGCTCTCGCCCTTGTAGGCGAGATTCTGCGGGATCCAGAAACGGGTCTTCTCGCCTTCGACCATCAGCTGTACTCCTTCGGTCCAGCCGGCGATCACACCACTCAGACCGAAAGAGCTCGGCTGACCCCTGACGACCGAGCTGTCGAACATCTTCCCGTCGGTCGTCCACCCCGTGTAATGGACGGTAACCTCATCGCTCGGCTTGGGATGACGGCCCCCCGTACCTTGTTTGAGCACCTTGTAGGCGATTCCGCTGGCCGTTTTCTTGGCATCAGCGGGCGGCGCCTTCACGTCCGACGGCGCGCGGTTCGGCATGTCGAGCAGCAGCACATCGAACACGAGCATGCCCTTCGGCCGCCCTTCCTGTCCTTTGTACGCCAGCGACTCGGGAATCCAGAGCCGGCGCTTTTCGCCCGGCACCATCAGCTGCAGCCCTTCGCCGAATCCCGCAATGACGCGGTTGACGCCGAAGGTCGACGGCTTTCCGCGCGCCACCGAGCTGTCGAACATCTGCCCGTCGGTCGTCCAGCCCGTGTAATCGACCGTGACGAGATCCTCTTTCGTGGGGTGATCCTTGCCGGTGGATGGCGTGATCACTTTCGTGGCCAGGCCGGAAGCAGTTTTCGTGGCATCAGCCGGCGGCGCTGCCACGTCGGGCGGCGCCGGGATAGGGTTCGTCTGAGACTGAACGGCCGCGCTGGCCAGAACGATCGTGAATGCGAGAACAGTGAGAATACGCATCCGCCAATTCTACCGCTGCCCTTATAATCCAATCCCCAATTCCAACCCCAAACCCCCCACCCCCATAGCCCCCCCCCCCCCCCCCTTTTTGGATTATACCCCGCCCTCAACGCCGGGTGACACCCCCGGAGAGATAAAAAAAAAACAGCCCA
>JBKPDW010000320.1:0-38395 GCA_046728115.1 Acidobacteriota bacterium
AGAAATACCCATGGGCAGGTCGCGCCGGACGTGCCCAATTCGTCCGTTTTCGTGGTTCAGAAGCCGGCGGGCCTGATCCAGAAACGCTCTTCCCACGTCCCGTCCGGCACGATCGACTGCAGCTCCTTGTACACGCCGCGATGCGCCAGGTTGAGCGCGTTGGTGATGCCGGCCATCGGCTCGACGCAGATGAACTCGCGGCCGGCCGGAGCGAAGACGACCGCCGCGCGATAATTGGGTCCCATCGCGACGTCGATCTGCTGCGACTTCCCTTTGATCGATGTGACGGAGCGACCGGATCCGTCGCGGATCAAATCGCCGAACACGTGATCGAGGTCGAGCGGCTTCAGGACCGCCGCCTGCGGATTCGGCAGCAGCTGTTCGATGGGCCGCGTCTCACCGGTGGGAAGCTTGTCCGGCGCGAGCCTCCATTCCGTCCGCGCGCCGATCGAGACGGTCCACTCGTCGCGCGGGGCGTCCGTCAGCTTGAAGAACGGATGAAAGCCGATGGCCACCGGCATCGGCGCGCCGCTCAAATTGTTGATGCGCGCGCCGACTTCGAGCACGCCGCGTTCCAGGCGATACGTGATCTCCAGGGTGTGCGCGAACGGAAACTGGGCCATCCAGTCCGGCTGCCGGAAGAATTCGAGACGGCTCGTCACCCACGCGGCCTTCGCGTCGGCGTTCACCTCCACGACCTCCCACTGCGGCGCCCTGCTGAGAAACCCGTGACTCGGATGGGCGCCGCGAACGTTTCCGAGCTCCATGTCGAACGCGTACTTCTTGCCGTTGGCGTAGAAGGCCTGCTCGTCGAGGCGGTTCGCCCACGGCGCGAGCAGCGGCACGCCGGCGAGGCCTGGACGCTTGCGGAAATCGTCGAGCGACGCGTAGGGAAAGTGCAGGATCTCGTGGCCTTTGACCTTCATCTCGAAGACCATGTCGCCGAGCGACGTCGCGATCGAGACCACGGTCTGCGTTCGCGTGTCTTCGAGCCGCACGACGTCGCCCTCGCGCCGCGCGGAGTACTGCGCCGACGCGGGCGCAGCGAGACACAACGACAGCAACGCGGCCAATACGAACGCTGATGTAGGGGACGGGCTTTTAACCCGTCCCGCGCTGGCCGCCCTGACAGGGCGTCCCCTACCGAACGTCGTCCGGCAGCGCAAAGGCATAGACCACGTTTCCCGCGGACACCGCGACGAATTGCTTCCCGTTCACCGCGAAACTCATGGGCGACGATTCGACGGCCGCGCCGGTCTGGAATCTCCACAGCGCGCGGCCGGTCTTCGCGTCGAGCGCGATCAGATAGCCGTCACGCGTCGCGCCGAAGACGAGCCCACCGCTCGTCGCAAGCACCCCGGACGTCAGCGATCCCTGATACAGCTTGAAATCCCACACGGTCTTGCCGTCGTCGGGATCGAGCGCCTTGATCCCCGCCGAGCCGCGCTCGCCCGTCGAAGCGCCTCGGCCTCCGCGATATTGCTGCCCCGGCTCGAACGTCTGTTTCTCGCTGAAAAAGCGCTGCGAGTTCTCGCTGTACGCAAGATAGAACCATCCCGTTTCTGTGCTGTACGAGGGCGCCTGGAAATTCGTGGCGCCGCCGAGCGTCGGCGCAATCACGGCACCCGTTGGACTCGCCTCGCTGTCAGGGTTCGGCATCGGCCGGCCGTTGGCGTCAAAGCCCTTGTTCCACGTCTGCCGGATGAAGGGCGTCCCCGAGAGAAACTTGCCGTTGCTGCGATCGAGCACATAGAAGTGCCCGTTGCGATCGGCGTGCATCAGCAGCTTGCGCGGCTGGCCGCGGTACGGCCGATCGACGAGCACCATGTCCTGCACCGCATCCCAGTCGTGCGTGTCGTGCGGCGTGAACTGGTAGTGCCACTTGCGCTGGCCGGTCGCGGAATCGAGCGCCACGACGGAGCTCGTGAAGAGGTTGTCGCCCTCGCGCGCGCTGCCGTCATACAACGGGCACGGGTTACCGACGGCCCAGTAGACGAGATCGAGATCCGCGTCGTACGACCCCGGCATCCACGTCGCGCCGCATCCCAGCTTCCAGGAGTCGCCCTTCCACGTGTCGTGGCCGAACTCACCCGGTTCGGGAATCGTGTTGAAGCGCCACAGCCGTTTGCCGGTCGCGGCGTCGTACGCGTCGATGAAGCCGCGCGTCCCAAACTCGCCGCCGGCGATGCCCGCGATGATGCGGTCCTTGACCGGCAGCGGCGGGCTCGTGATGCTGTACCCCTGCATCGTGTCCGCCATCTGCACTTCCCAGAGCGGCAGCCCCGTGCGGATATCGAGCGCAATGAGCGTCGCATCGAGCGTGCCGACGAAGACACGCGGCCCGAGCACTGCGACGCCACGGTTGAATGGATTGATCTCGTTGGGATTGCGGACATTCTGCGGCCGTTGATACCGCCAGATCTGACGTCCCGTCCCTGCATCGAGCGCGACGACGGTGCCGGGCGGTCCGCTTGTGTACATCACGCCGTCGATGACGAGCGGCGTCGCTTCGATCGTGGAGGCTCCGGGCAACTGAATCGCCCATTTTGCCTGCAGCTGCGCGACGTTCGCAGGCGTGATCTGTTTCAGCGTCGAGAAATGAGTGCCGTGGTAGTCGCCCCAGTACGTCAGCCAGTTGTGCGGCTCGGCGTGCGCGCGCTGAATGCCGTCGAACGTCACGCCACCAGTGAGCGGCGCGACGCTGGTTTTCGTCAGGTCGCGAGCCTGCAGCGTTCGAAGGTAGGCGACGAGATCGGAGATCTCGTTGGCCGACAACCTCGTCGCGTAGTCGCCAGGCATCAGCGATCGATCTTCGTAACGAAGGTCGGCAAGCGTGCTCTTCTGCAGCAGGTGCAGCTGGCCGGACGCGTCGATCATCTGGAGCGAGAACGTGTCCTCGTTGCGCCGGACACCGTGAATTTCACGCCCGTCGCGCAGGCGAGCGACGATGACGGCTGGCGCCGCAGCGCCGCGGCCGCGACCCGGGGCGGCCATCGCGGCATTGGGATCGACGATCTTCTGGCGCAGCGAGTCCACGGTCCGCGTTCCTGCGGCGGAGAGATCGGGACCGACCGTCCCTCCGTGGCCGTTCACTTCGTGACAGCTGACGCATCCGCCGCTGCCGCTGAAGATCGCTTCGCCGGCGATCGGATCGCCGCCGCCTGTCGCGGTGCTCTCGGCGCCGCGGTCCGCCGTGCCCCCGCCGCCGCTGGCGAGGCTGCGGATGTATGCGACCAACTGCCAGATCTCGTCGTCGGTGAGGGCCGCGAACGGCGGCATCTGCGTGCCGGGCACGCCGGTGCGAATCGTCTGAAAGATCTCTGCGTCCTGACCGCCGTGCGTGAAGACTCCCATCGTCAGTGCCGGCGCGCGGCCCTCCACCGAGTGACAGGACGTGCACGACCGCTGGAACCGCGCCTCGCCGGCGCGAACCGCCGCGAGATCGCCGGCGACCGGATTACGTTGTGCGGTCCGCGTCTGCGATGACGCGGCGACGATGACCGCCAGAGAGACAAGCAACGCGAATGGAAGACGCGACATGGCTAAGACGCGCAGAGCTTAGCACGCGACAGGCGAGTTCCATTGCCTGGACCGAGATGAGAAGCGGCGCGATCGATACGGACGGAAAGCGCCGTTTGAGTGGCAGCGCAGTGGCAGCGTGGTCTATGGCAAACATCGTGGACACCTATCGATAACTCAGGCCGGACAATTGCCACGCCAGCCGCCGGCGAAAGATCGGCACGTGTGCCAAGCCGGTGAGCAGCAGATTCCGCAGCGGACGAAGGATCGGCCGCACCGTTGCCAGACGTGTCAGGCGATCCGCGAGCGAGACGATTTGTTGGGCGATCGGCCGCCGCTGCGCACTGTACGCGTCCAGCGCCGCGTCCTGACCGTTTGACAACGCGGCGGCCAATGCATCGGCAAGCATCATCGCATCGAGAATGCCTGCGTTCATGCCCTGGCCACCTGCGGGGCTGTGGACGTGGGCCGCGTCGCCGGCCAGGAGCACGCGACCGGCACGATAGACGTCGGCCACGCGGTGATGAACGCGAAAGCGCGAACCCCAGATGACATCGCGGACGATGGCGCGGTCGCGCAGGGGTCCCCGGGCATCCAGCAGCGCCTGCACGTACGCGGCGTCCGGTTGTTCAGGCGCGTCGTTGACCGCGGCCACGATGCGGTGAATGCCTTCAGGCAGAGGCGCTACGACCACCATTCCGGCGGTCGAGAAGTAGAGGATCACTTCGTCGGATGGCGCACCACCCGCCAACCGCACATCAGCCAGCGCGAAAGACTCTTCATAGCTGCCGCCGACGAACGCGATCCCTGACCGGTCGCGCACGAGACTGTGCATGCCATCCGCGCCGACCAGGTACCGGGCGCGCACCGTGCTGCCATCGTCGAGCGCCGCGCTCACGCCTTGGGAGTCTTGAACGAGATCGACCAGCCCGTGGGGTCGCGACACGTGGCCGCCGAGGTCGCGAAGACGCTGCAGTAGCACGCTCTCAGTCGTGGCCTGCGACACCATCAACGTGTATGGATAGCGCGTCGGCAGGCCGTCGAAGTCGATTGGGACGAGCACCCGATCACGATCGCGAACGGTGAAGCGCCGCGCATGAATCCCAAGGCTCGTCAGCCGCTCCGAAATGCCCAGTGGCTCCAACACCTCCAGCGTACGGGCATGCACGACGGCTGCGCGCGATGTATTGGCACCTTCGGCCAACCGATCGATCACGACCGTGCGGACGCCGCGTGTCACGAGGGCCGCTGCGAGCGTAAGCCCGGTCGGACCAGCGCCGACGATGAGCACATCGGTGTCTGGACGGGACTTAATCGCGGGGGATGCCATAGTAATCGCTCCAGAAACTCTTTCAGGACCTGGCCATGCGGCGACCGACTGCCTCGTCGGTCCGATGCCGAAGGTATTCATGTCGATTGAGCCTGGTGAAGTACACATACGACGTGACCAACGCGCCAAAGAACAGCAGCGGATCGATGACGAAGATCAGCGGGTCGCCGATCGAAAAGTGAGCGATGCTGGCTGAGATCAACGTGATCGCAAAACCTGCATACGCGAACTCTCTTACCCTGATCGGGATGCCGGGTATGAGGAGCGCGAGAACCCCGAGGGCTTTGGCGACCGTCAGTTCGATTCTGAAATAGTCGGGGAAGCCCAAGTGGACGAACGCGCCCTTCATGGGTCCAACTGGGTTGCGAAGATTGAAGTTCACTGCGCTGAACACCATCACCGCACACACGATCCCTGTTGCAGTCCAGTAGATCGTTTTTTCTTTGCTCATTGTCGGCTCCAGGGTCATTAGCCACAGCCTGCTTGTTTGCTGGTTCGTCACACGGGCAAGCGCGATGCCGACCTACGTGGCGGCGAATTGGCTCAAAACCCTGGGGTCAGGCGGCCGAGAGGCCGTTCGAAAATCAACAGTGCGTGTCCGTGCGCAGATCGAACGGTCAGGCGAGCTGATGCTTTCGCAGGCGGACGTACAGTGCCTCTCGAATCTGATCCCAGAAGGCCGGCGGCTCAACGGCAGGGCGTGGATCAGTTTCGAGGTCGTTGATGATTCCGAAACCATCACCTTCGGGGATGAGGTGTCGAACCTTCAATCGCGTAGGCAGCGGCTCCCATCGATGGGAGGTGGCCTCCACGATGACCTCGCCATGGTTATGAGACGTCAACGTCAAAAGGTCGTGGGGCAGCACCGCGGCGGCGATCTGCGAAATTCGAGGGAACACCTGCCGAATATCGAGGACGCTCGACAGCGCGCGCAGCAGGTCGTCCGTAGCCTCGAGGTTCCGTATTCGTTCCCGTTCGACGGCAAGAGACTCCTGCAAGGCGCCGTAGTTCAACGCGTCGTCAATCGCCAGCGCGACCTGATTCGCGACGAGCGCAAGAAACGTGACATCTTTCGCGTCGTAGACCTGCGGCTGCGGGCCGCCGGCCAGCAGCATTCCGAGAGGACGCCGCGGTGTCGTCAACGGCAGCGAACACGTCGATCGCACACCTTGGTTTCGGAAATAAGCCATGGCCCTGGGAAACTTGTCCTCGTCTTCGATGTCTGGAATAACGAGCGGCTCCTGATGCTGAACGATCCAGTAGGTCAGCGACTCGTCGGTTGACAGCTCGGGCGGCGACACCGGCTCTCCCGAGACCTCCAGCACGTGCCGCTCGACAGTGTGGGTCTCTTCGTCGTAGAGAGCGAGACCAAGGAAGGTGAACCGTACGACGGGACGAAGTTCACGCGCCAGACTCTGAAAGAGCGTGTCGCGATCGTGATAAGCCCTCAGCGCCTCCGACACGCGAATGAGCGCTTCATAGCGGGCGACGGTTGAGTCCGCGCTGCTGGGGTTGCCGGTAACCGTGTCGTTCCAGATACCGGCGGGCATGCTTTCTCCTCGTGCGTGGCCGGGGCGGACCCACGGGTCCCATGACATTGTCGGCCTAAAAGCGATTCCCGTCGAGGCACATTCGGATCAAGGTCGACTCAACCCTGCTCACTGCGAAGACTGGATCGCTGCAGGTGCGGGTCAATTCGTTCCGCGGCGTCCGTCCAAAGCTGCTGGTCGGTTCGTATCAGCGCTTCGATCTCTCCGGCCGTCAACTCGACTCCCTGATCCCGCAACGCGATCAGCGATCCACGTGGGTCGCTCAGGAATCGAACACGATACTCCTCGTCCGTTACCAGCCGACCGACGATCAATTGAACCGTTTTCAGAGACATGGTTATCCGATGTTTGGGGACCGCATGACGCGAGCAAACGAGGTGCCGCTGGTGCCGATAGAAAACACCGTGCTGGGAGACTGTGCTGGGAACGCCCAGTGTTTCATGTGCATCGGCACACACGTGGTCATTCCTGCGCATTACATGCCGCATCTGAATCAGCAACTCCATCAATCCGCACCCGGCCGCAGAAATGAAATTGGCGTTCGTTTTGCCACGACGTTGCAACGGTCGGCAGTTGAGGATCGGCGGCAGCAATCCATGCCGACAATCATCCGTCCCAATGGAGGTCACATGCGAAAACGATCGCCTTCGTCGTGCGGCGTCATCGACGCTCGTCGATGCCGTCATCGCTGCACGCGTAGCGCGTTTCGTTCAAGAGGCGTTTGCGCCGGTCTATCCCGACTGCGGGAGCGACTGGATCGACAAGACGGCACCTCAGGCCCGTTCAATCGGACGACCACGATGCCGAAGCCGGCTGGAACGAAGCTCGATCTTTCCGGCCCATGCGACGAGGGCCTGATCGCTGGCTCTATAGCTCGAATCTGAGAGCGACCTGCCAGGATTTGACGGAATTTAGACAACCTCGTCACATCGCGACGTCGATAATCGTCTTAGTGTCGTGGGGCAAGCTCGTGGTCGGTCGCAACATCAACGTCGAGGGAACCACCGAACTCATCTTGACGTCGATCCAGAAGTCGGCCGTTCGTCTAACACAATGAAGGTTCAGATGGCCGCAACGTGCGGTCACGGTCGGGGGAAGGCATGCTGCTGCGAATTACACCCTGGGAGCGATCCGCGCTCCAGCTGCTGGCAGACGGGAAACCAACGAGTGAGCTGGCCGGCCGCTTGCACATCAGCGAACGCGATCTGGAAGCGCAGCTTGGAACGTTGTTTGCGCGAATGGGCGCCGGAAGCCGTTCCGAAGCTGTGGCCGCGGCTGTCCGCCGCGGATTGCTGAATCCCCAGTCCTAACGCGAGGTGTTCATGGCACAGGCCTGGCTGTCGCTTCAGACCAGCTGCCGATACACGTCTGCAAGCTCACGAACGCCGCACTCGGTCGCGTCCTCGGCGATCAAGCCATGTCCGAGTTCACCGACCTCCGCAGAATCGAGCCCCACGCCGAACGCGGGCTCGATCATGCTATCGTCGCGGAATTGTCGCGATTCTGCGCCTTGCCGGCGCCGGCAGATTTGGAGAGCGCTCGCCCGATCCAAAAGTGACCGACATGGACTCCCGCTGACGTGCGCATGACCGACGCGCTCGAACCGCAAAACAACGTCGCCGGGCAGCAGTTCGAAGTACGCGTTCCAGAAGGAGTGGCGTTCCTTCGATATCACTACGATGCCGCGCATCGGCTGGTCCTCGATCACACCGAGGTGCCACCACCGGTTCGTCGCCAGGGAATTGCCACACGGCTCGCAAAGGCGGCGCTGGATTTTGCACGACGCGAACAGCTGTTGGTCGTCCCCGTCTGTCCGTTCGTGCGCGCGTACCTCCGACGTCATCCGGAATTCGGCGATTTGATTCGCACGGCCAGCGGAAGGCCGTGGCCCGTGTCAGGACCCGATCGGACCTGAAACACCTGAGCGCGGTGAGCAATGCACGCCCGCCGAAGGCCTGGTCCTCCTCGAGCAATACATCCTGCCGACACTCGAACTGTGCCAGCAACTGGCCAACGACCAGCGCATCCTCGCCGGCGGGCCGGTCAGCGGCGCGATCGGCCTGGCGTTCGTCATCCGAGCGGACTCCGCTCCGGAGATCGACGCCATCGGGCTCCGCGAATTCTCCGCGGAGTAATGACCGCTGCTAGTCCAGTCCCGAGCAGCAAGACCACACCCGGGATGAACAGCGCGATCATCGGTGGTGACGCTTGTGCTAATTCGATACCGATGGCATTTGCCACCGCGACTACGACAGCAACAACAAGGTAGCCGACCGCCGCAACAAGCACGACGACCACTCGGCGCCGCTCGCTCCAGTTTGCAAAAGACAACAGCCACGCCAGCATAGGGAGGCGCCAGTCGCTTGCGGGCCAGCCATCAGGTGACACTGTGTGCTCCATGTGGGGTCGTTTTTGCAGCAGGTGTCGACCTCAGCCTGCAACCAGATGAGACTCCTTCGACGCCCCGTACAGGTTCAGGCGCCTTCACGCATGAACTGCTTCGCGTCGTGAGCCGTTGTCACCGCGTCATCGTGATGATGCCGGCCTTTGCCGACGGCAGGTCGAGGCGTGAGCGAGGGATCAGGCGTGTTCATGGCTCGTCGGCCTGGAGCAGGCTAGCGTGCGTTCGATTGCCGTTGCGTTTGAGCATAGATGGGAGTCACTTGCGAGGCTTCAGTACATCCTCGCGTAAGTGCCCCTCATCATCGAGCCAGAATCGCCCATGCTCGCGGCATCGGTAGACGATGCCCGAACCGCTCACGAGCGCCAGGGCCGCCAACTGGCGGCCGCAATAGGGTCAGTTCTGCGGAGGCGGAGCGGAATCGGTTTGAGCCCTCATTCAGCAAACATCACTGCAAAAGTGACTCGAGGAGCACCGGACTGCGGCTGTGCTGATCCACGCGATTACGAGTACGCGGGCATGCACCCTCATGAGGGGGGCTATTGTAGCGCCTTCCATGTGAAATAACACCGTCCGGAAGTCGCGTCGAGGCCACAGCCGGAACTGGTGTCGAGGCGTGAGGATGGAACGTGGGAGGATGTCGCGGCACGGCAACCACTGCGACCGTACCGCGATACGAGTGGACGTAGCGGCGGAAGGGGTTGGTCTCAGCGGATCGCTTCGCGGCTGCGTTCGTAAAAGCGGCGCGCCTTTGCGCGATTGCCGCAGCCCTGCATGGTGCACCAGCGGCGGCGTCGATTGCGACTCGTGTCGAGGAATAGCCAGCCGCATCCCTCCCCGCTGCACTCGTGGATTTGCGTGCGGTTGTCGGACGCCAGCAATTCGGCGCCTGCGAGAACGATCGGCCACAACACAGAGTCGAAGGCGTCTCTCTCTTCGCCGACCCACGCCCAGACGAAGCCCGTCCTGTGGAGTACCAGCCGTCGGCGTCGTAAGGCCGCAGCCAGGAACGCGTTAAGCAGGCGGATGTCGCGCACTGCAGGGCGGGCGTCGTGGCCGGCCGCCGCCAGCACGCGGGCGAGCACCTCCCGCAAGCGCCGCGCGCGTTGCAGCGACCGCATGGCGCGAGCCTTATCGCGCTGAGCCGCCACCGTCATCGCCCGGACCTCAGCTGGACTCAGCTGCTTCGCGGTTTTCGCCCAGTCGAGGAGATCCTCGAAGGCGACCAGCAACTCCCTGCGGCGAGTCGGGTCGCCCCGCCAGTCGACCGTATTCACGAAGTCAAGGGCGGGGTGTCCGCCGATGAGCTCGAACGCCGCAGACATGCCCCAGTATAACCGATATTGTTGTCTTGACAGGTTAGGCCTGGCCGACCTATCTTCTAACCTGTGTAGTACGTATATAAGGTTATGTCATGATCATCCTCACCGCGCGTGAATTCCTGGCCTTCTTTGCGATCTACGTCATCTGGGGTTCGACGTATCTCGCCATTCGGCACGCAGTGGAGACGATCCCGCCCTTGTTGACAGCCGGCGTACGTCACCTCATCGCCGGAGTCGTGCTCTACGTGATATTCGTCTGTGTGCGTGGCCGGCGCGTTCACGTCAGCATGGCCGAATGGCGTGCGAGCCTCGTGGTAGCCGCGCTGTTCTTCCTGATCGGTCATGGAACGCTGCACTGGGCGGAACAAACCGTTCCGTCCGGCATCGCCGCCCTCCTGGTGGCGACCGAGCCGGTATGGATTGCGATGCTGATGCCATCGGATCTCGGGTCAGGTGTGAGGCTGCGAACGGCGTCCGGTCTGATAGCCGGTCTGGCTGGGGTTGGACTGCTGGTACCCCGCGAATCGTTCACGGGCGGGTCGCAGCAATTGTGGGGATCGAGCGCCATTCTGGTCGGCGCGATGTCGTGGGCTCTTGGAGTGCGCTACGCCGCGTCAGCGACGCTACCGCGCGAGCCTTTTGTCCGGGCGGCAACCACGCTGCTATGCGGGGCAGCATTGTTGCTCACGGCCAGCGCTGTGACTGGCGAAATAGGACGTGTCGAGGTGCGCGCGATCTCCAACCGTTCGCTCCTTGGCCTCGGCTATCTGATCGTGTTCGGATCCGTCGTCGCGTTCTCGGCCTATACGTGGTTGCTCGAACGACGCCCGGCGACTCTCGTCGCAACGCACACGTTCGTCAATCCGGTCATCGCGGTTTTTCTGGGATGGCTGGTCGCTGGGGAGATCCTGACGCCGCGAATTGTCGGGGCCACCGGGCTCATTCTCGTTGCCGTGGTCCTTCTCAAATCCAACTCCTCGCGACGTGTCGCGGCGAACGCCCAATCCGCCGTCGCCGAGTCCGCTGACGTTCCCAGGACTGATCGGGCGGAGGGCCGGCCCTCCATTGCCGTGCGAGGCACCACATGAACCGGCCGATTGCGATCGTGGGGTTCCCTCAGTAGACGGCAAGCCCGTCACGCTTCAGCGGACGAGTTGCGTGCGCTCCAGGATTGGGATCGGTCTTTGAGACGGTGGTGAGCGCCATGTCGGATTCGTTGCCACGTGTGACGCGTTAGCGGCGCTGACGGGCTGATTGCAAACCGCGTCTCTGATTGCTCGCGTGATCCTCCGTCCGCGAGACTAGTAGGACTTGCACCGTGTCGCGAGCAGACGTGTGGCCGCGTCGATGTCGATGTCCGCGATCAGCAGTCCGGGTTTACCGTACGGCTGGTAAGCGAGTAGGGTGCCATCCGGTCGCACCACGGCCGATGTGGTTGGCGAACCGCTGCTCGCATAGTTGACGGTGGCAAAAAAACAGGTGTTTTCCGCAGCACGGCACAAAGCGGCCTTTTCGTGAAATGAGTTTGCCGGGTCGGCGAAGGTCGACGGTCGATAGCTGCCGGTTTCCGCTTCGTGAAAGTGCGGGTGAAACACCACCTGCGCGCCGCGTTTTGCGGCCCAGCGGACGGTTTCCGGGTAGCGCCACCCTTCGTGACAAATGGCAATACCAAATGTCATCGGGCCGGCCTGGAACATGCGGCGTCCCGATCCTGCCGCATAGGTCGCTTCCTCGGATGGATCGATCTGCACTTTGTCCTGGAAGCCCGCACGAGTTCCATCTCGGTTGATCACCAGCGCGGACATCACGAGCGCCCCATCAACGAGGCGTTCGGTGCCGAGGATGACCGAGATCCGCGCCTTCGACGCTGCCGCCGCGATCGCGGACCATGCGCGTTCGAGGAAGCCCGGATCCGGTGGCGGCAGCTGCCTTGATGCCGTTCGGTAGCCCGGAACGTAGCATTCCGGAAAGCACACGAGGTCGGCGCGCGCGGTCGCCGCTTCGGCGATGGCGCGTTCAGCCGAAGCGACTGACTGCTCGGGACTCGTCGGGAATTCGATGTTCGCCAGAGCGATATGAACCGTTGTCATCTGTTCCTTTGTCTCTTTTTTAGATTAGTAGAGCCCGTTGCGTAATGACGTCGTAAAGCTCCACCTCGACAATGCGTCCGATAAACCGACTCAGACTTGTGCCGCATTCGGACGTCGTCCAAAAGTCGTAGCTTTTTCTCCGCACAATGGCCTCTCCTGGCGTCGCGCTGTCGATGGAACGCGCTATCCGACACCCAGACGATTGCCAGGACCTCTAACGAAGGCGACAGTATTGAAGCGCTGTCTATTTCAGCGTGTCTCATTCGTCGGAGTTCCAGGCGCCATTTGAACGGAATCGATGGCGGAGAGTTGAAGAGGAAACCGATGACCGACGCTCAATACGCTGCCGACATCGAGAGTTCGGTCGAACTGCTGCGGACGATCGCTGCGGTGCTCGACATCCGTACCGTGTTCCCGCAGGTGTCCGCAATCGCGAACAAGGTACTCGCTCACGACCTCCTGACGATGATGTTCCACGATCGCGGCGGTCAGATTCTGGTTGAAGCGGCGTCGACGGACGCGTTCCCGGGCCTGACTCGTTTCATCAAGGCCGACGATTCACAGCCCGACGAAGGGTTCGTACTCATCGACGACTTCACCACGGCCACGCTTCCCATTGTGGACCCGGTCGACCTGCGTGAACGCATTCTTGCGGCCGGGTTTCGGTCTTTGTTGGTCGTGCTCACCCGCGCCCGTCATCAGGACATGGGCCTGGGCTTCTGGTCGAAGCGAGCTCGCGCGTTTTCGCGCGATGACGTCTCCGTGGCCCGGCGGATCGCGGATCACGTGGCCCTGGCCGTCTCCCATGAGCAGCTGGCCGAAGCCGCGCGCCAGGTCGCCGAGGCGCAGGCCCGCGCGGAGCGTCTCGAGGCGCGGGTACATGCGTTGGTCGAAGAACTCCATTCCAAGACGCAACATCCGCATCCCATTGGACGCTCCGGCCCGTGGATGGACGTACTGAAGCGCGCCGCACAGGTGGCCGACACCGAGACGACCGTGCTCCTGAACGGTGAGTCGGGTACCGGAAAGGAGGTTGTGGCGCGATTCATTCATCGCGCATCGCCGCGTAAGGACGGTCCGTTGGTTGCGTTGAACTGTGCCGCGCTCCCCGAGCAGCTCCTCGAGTCCGAGCTGTTCGGCTACGAACGAGGTGCGTTCACCGGCGCGCACGGGGCAAAGCCCGGACAGATCGAGCTCGCCAGCGGCGGGGTGCTGTTCCTGGACGAAGTGAGCGAGATGAGCCCATCAGTGCAGGCGAAGTTCCTGCGCGTGCTCCAGGAGCGGGAGTTCCAGCGCCTCGGTGGGATCCGACTTCAAAAAGCAAACGTGCGCATCATCGCGGCGACGAACCGCGACTTGAGGAAGGCAGTCGAACGCGGTGATTTTCGGGAGGACTTGTTCTACCGCCTGCAGGTGTTCGACATCAGGATCCCTCCACTTCGCGAACACCCCGGGGACATCCTGGACTTGAGCGAAGCGTTCCTCGATGAGATCGCGAGGTCGTTCGGGCGTCCGCCGGGCGGTCTGACGCGCGAAGCTCGCGAAGCGCTTCTGCACCACGATTGGCCCGGCAACGTCCGCGAACTGCGCAACGCGCTCGAGCGGGCGGCAATCCTGTGCGAAGGGGGGCTGATCACGGCGCAGCACCTGTCGCTGCAGCCGCGCGCTCGACCGATGTCATCACCCGGCACCGATCTCCGGGCGGTCGAGCGCGAGACCATCGAACAAGTAATGCGCGACTGCGCCTGGAATAAATCCCGAGCCGCGAGACGTCTGGGCCTCTCGCGCACGCAGCTCTACGTGCGGCTACGCAAGTATGATCTTGAAGTCCCGCCGATGACGGCCTAAAGCGGACCGGTCACCGCACGCGGAGGCTGCACCGCTGCAGACGCGGGTGAATCCTCCGCGCCATGGACGGCCACACTTCAGAGTCGCTCCGAACGAGGGCGTCGATCTCGTCCGCGGTCAGGTCATATCCCTGCTCGCGCAGTTCGACCAGCGTTTCGAACGGGCGCTCGAGGAAACGAAGCCGCAGGTCTTCGTCCGTGAGGAGCCGACCCATCACAAGTTGCACGGTCTTCTGGGACATTGCCTTGTTGGCTGGCAATTCGCGCGCCAAGGGATCGAGCGCGAGCGCTGCCCGGCGAAATGGCGGTCGACGCGAGACACCCTGTCTAGCGACACGCAATGTGAGCATCCTTGAGCAGCCGATCGCGCGGTGCGATCGATCCGGTCCGCGACCGGACGTCCGCAAATCGGCGGAATTGACGATGGATCCTGCTGGTTGTTATCTCTCCTGTCTCCTGGATCGAGTCTTGCCCCTGCCATCAGTTCGGATGCCAGCGATCACCTATGCCCCGACCAAGACGACGCTCTGGCTGGGCGCGTCGAGCGATGCGGTGTCGTTTCCGTGGGCGCGCGGCAGGCTCGCCGTGCTCGCGGTCGCGACCTTCCTTGCCGTGGTCGTCCGGATCGGTGGGCTCGCGACTTACGGTCTCAGCCAGGACGAGCTCAATAAGGTCCAGGCGATCGAGCAGTACCGCAGCGGGCAGTTCAGCGCGAACGCCGAACACCCGATGCTGATGAAGCTCGCGATGTGGGGCAGTGTCGAAATCGCTGGGGCGTGGAACCGCGTCGCATCATCGGATCACAGGATCTCGATCGAGACTGCAGTCCGGCTGCCGAATGCGATTGCCGGAGCCGCCGTGACCGTGGCCCTGTACGGCGTTGCCGAGCATCTCTTCGGCGGCGCGGCGGCCGTCATGGTGTCGCTCATCTGGGCCTTCGACGTCAACGCGATCGCCATCAATCGCATTGGCAAAGAGGACAGCTTTCTCCTGCTGTTTTTTGTGCTGGCTATCTACTGCTACGAACGCGCGAAGCGCATCGGCGTCGCAGATCTGAGGCGTGCGCAGCGATGGTATACGGCCAGCGGCGCGGCATTCGGCCTGATGCTGGCCTCGAAGTACATGCCGCACTACCTCGGCATTTACGCACTCTTCAACGTGGCGGCCGATTCCGATCCGGGCTCCAACAAACCGAATCAGCTTCGCTACTACGGAGCGATGTGCCTGGCGTTTCTGTCGGCCAACGGGGCAATCCTCCTACCGGCCACCTGGCGGTACCTGGCGAGCTACGTTCACGGCGACCTGCTCGCGCATCACGGCTATCTCTACAACGGCGCGTTGTACGTGACGAATGTGCCGATATCGCCGCTCGGCGTGCCACCGACGTTCTACCTGCGCTTCCTCGCCACGAAAGTGCCGCTGGTGGTGCTGGGCGCGCTCGTGCCGGGAGTGATCGAAATGGTTCGCCGGCGGCGCGAGCGAGGGTTCGTCCTTCTGCGCGTGTTCGCCGTCTTCCCGCTGCTGCCGTACTCGTTGATCGCGGCGAAATTTCTGCGCTACTCGCTGCCGATTCTCGCAACGCTCGATCTGATCGCCGCCGTCGGGCTGGTTTCCGGCATCGGCTGGCTGATGCGCAAGGGCTGGCTGTCAGCCGCCACGCGGATATCTGTTTCAACGCTCGCGATCGTCGTGTGCGCCGCGGACCTCGTTCTGGCACAGCAGGGCGCTGCGCCGTTCTATTCGCTGTTTCAGAACGGAATCGGCGCGCGCGTGGATAGAAGGGCATCGGCGTTTCCGGAGGACACGTACGACTACGGCGTCCGCGAAGCGGTCGAGACGATCGCGGCCACAGCGGCGCCATCTGCGGCAATCGTGAGCGATGCGGAGGCCGTCGTGTCGTATTACCTGCAGCGCGAGGGACGCCCCGACATCACGGCGCGTTCGTTGTCGGCCAGCGGTCTGACAACCGGCGCGCCGGAAACATGGGTCATCGTGCAGGACGAGCATATGACGTTCGAAAACCGGTTGCTCGTCGAACAACTGCGTACCAGGGAGAAGCCGTGGAAGGAATATCGGGTGGCCGGCACGGTCGCGGCCCAGGTCTTTCGGATCGCGGGGCGATAACGATGCTGCGGCAGCTGGTCGTCAACGCGGATGACTTCGGCCTGACGGCCGGCGTCAACGATGGCATCGTCGCTGCTTACGACCTCGGGATCCTGACGAGCGCGAGCCTTTTTGCGAGCGCGAACGCGACCGCCGATGCGATCCTGCGGGCGCGTGCGCGTCCATCGCTCGGCGTTGGCGTCCATCTCACGCTCGTGGACGGTAAGCCGACGCTTCCACCCAGCCAGGTACCCACGCTCGTGGCCGAAGATGGACAGTTCCGTCGATCGTGGAAACCGTTCATCGTGGCTTGTCTGCAAGGGCGGGTGTCGCTGGGCGAGGTGGAGCAGGAACTGAGCGCTCAGATCGAGCGACTCCGCCAGACGGGGCTCACGCTGACGCACCTCGACACGCACAAGCATGTACACGCGTACCCGCCCGTGTTTGCGATCGTCGGCCGGCTCGCGAGGCGCTTTAGTATTCCTGCCGTGCGGGTGCCGTACGAGCGATGGCTGCCTTACGCGGTCGCGCACGACGGCAGTGCAGAGGGTCGAACGGCTCGGCGTCAAGCGTGGCTGAACGCGGCAACGTGGCCGTGGGCTCGACGCAACTATCGCGTGGCGGCTTCGCTGGGTCTGCGGACGCCGCAGCTCATCGGCCTCATTCACACCGGCGTCCTGGATTGGGCAACGCTTCGGACCCTGGTGCATCGCACGAGCCCAGGTGTCACCGAACTGATGGTGCATCCGGGGTACGTCGACGCTGCGCTGCGACAGGTGCGTACGCGTCTCGTCGACTCGCGCAGGCAGGAAGTCGTCCTCTTGTCCGGCTTGGAAACCCGCGCGCTTCTCGCCGGCGAACGCATCGACCTGGTCCGCCACGATCTCGCTCATCCGGCTAGAAGGAGTTTTCGTCATGTCTCGTAGCACGCGAGGTGCGCCACGGCTGTCAATTGTCGTGCCGCTGTTCAACGAGGTCGCCACGCTCGACGAGCTTCACCGCCGTCTGATGGCGGTGCTGTTTCTGATGGGTCTCGATTCAGAAATCATCTACGTCGACGACGGCAGCATCGACGGGACGAGGGAGGCCCTGGCGTTGATCGCTGCACGCGATGCGCGCGTCCGGTTCATTCCGCTGGCACGAAACTACGGCCAAACGGCGGCGTTGGCCGCCGGATTCGACGCCGCCGCCGGCGACGTGATCGTCGCGATGGACGGCGATCTCCAGCATACGCCTGAAGAGATTCCGAAACTGCTCGCGAAGCTCGAGGAAGGCTACGACATCGTAAGCGGGTGGCGCGCGCAGCGCGTCGACGGCCTGTGGACGCGGCGGTTTCCCTCGAAAATTGCGAACTGGCTGATGGCAAAGCTGTCGGGTGTGTCCCTCCATGATTTCGGCACGACCTTCAAGGCCTACCGCGCGCCGGTCATCAAGCGCATCCGGTTGTACGGCGACTTGCATCGTTTCATTCCCGCGCTGGCGAGTTGGGGCGGCGCGCGGATTGCGGAAGTGCCGATCGCGAACATCCCCCGTCCGCAGAACCAGTCACACTATGGCCTCTCGCGGACGTGGCGCGTAGCCGCGGACCTCATCACCGTTCGCTTCCTGCTGCGCTACGTGACCCGCCCCCTTCATCTTTTCGGGCCCGTTGGGCTCGGCAGTCTCGCGGCCGGCGCGAGCGCAGGCACGTGGGTCGTGGCGACGAAGGTGGTCACCGGCGCGCCGGTGTTCCTCGAGCACGGACCGTTGCTGATCCTCAGCGCCGTGCTGATCCAGACGGGCATCACACTGATTGGCCTCGGGCTGGTGGCCGAGCTCGTGACGCGCATTTACATGGACGGGAGGCACCGGCGCATCTACACCGTGGCTGCGGCGGTGGCGCGGCAGGCGCCGGCGCGGCTCGGGCCGCGTCCGCTCCCCGTTCCAATCGGCCCCACAGTACGGCAGTGACTCGTCATCGAATCGCGGCCGCGCTCTTCGTCGCATCGGTCTGGCAGGGCGTTACTCTCGCGGCCGATCCGCGTGTCCCGTCGAGCGGCAGCGCGCAAACGGGCGTCAGCTTCGAGCGGCATCACTATTCAATCGCCGCGCGGATCCGACCGCTGGTGGTCTTCTGGATCGGGCGAAGCGGCGTAGGCGACGCAATCGTCACGCGCCAACTCGCGCCAGGCGAGGCGACCTACGCGCTTCTCATCGGATCGGACCCGGATCGGGCTCCAAGGCATATAAACCGCTGGGGATATATCAGAGAGGAGATTCGCGGGTCCGAGGCACAGCTGATCGGGTTGATGACAGAATCCGATGCGGACTCGATCGAACAGGCCGAAGCGAGCCTCAAGTTGCAGGCCCACGATCATCCGTTCAAGATCATCCGGGCAACCGTCAAAGGCGAGCAGGCTCGATCGGTCGTCACGTCGATTGGCGCGCCCTACGACTTCAACTACCGGCAGCTGGAGACCGTGCTCGAACTGGCGCGCCGCGAATCGCCTGAGGGCAAGGTTCGCACAATCCGGGTGCCGGCGGGCACCCGTCCAGGATTCCTCGCGGCCCTTGCTGACATGATGCGCATGCCCGTACCGCCTAACCCCATCGCGTACGTCTACTACGGACGGATCTACGAGCTCCGCCAGACGGGCGCCCGGACGATTCCAGACCTGAAAATCGCCGGCGAGTCGTACGGCCGCGCCATTGCCGCCGACTTCACTGTCACGAGCATGTACGACGGGGAACAAACGCGGTTCTCGATGACGTATGGCAGTACAGGGCGTTTCGCGCAGGTTCCGCTCACCGTGTCGTATCGACCGCGCTGGTGGATGGAGGTGAACCTGACGATCGACGATGCGACGGCGCCTGCGGCGCTCGGGGACGGAGTGGGACCGGTGATGGCCGGTCGTGAGCAGGTGCCCTGAAAGAGAACTATGGATCCTGTGTATCGCGCCGTCGTCAGGCTGTTCATCGCGTCCCTGTTTGGCGCCGGGGTCTCGGCTGCGTCTCAAGTTTCCACGTCCGTCACCGGTGTCGTATCGGTGCCGGCTCCGGATGGCCAGCCGTTTGTCGTGCCAGGCGTCACGCTCACGCTGACGTGCGGCCGCGCCGAACCGAAGGTCGAGATCTCCAACGAACGCGGCGAATTCCGATTCGTCGACGTGCCGGCCGGCGGCTGTTCGCTCACGGCGGAGCTCCAGGGCTTCCAAACGGCGACCACGACCGTGACGCCGAGCGCAGGGGAGACGTCAACGACGGCGATCCAGCTTGGTCTCGAGGCGCTTCACGAGGAAATTACCGTGAGAGCGGAGGCCGATGCCCTTGCGCGCAATCCCATCGAGACGCATGTGGAGCGCATGACTGCGCAGGTGATGCAGACCGCTCCCATCGCGAACCAGCGCTTTCAGGACGCGCTTCCGCTCATACCGGGTGTCGTGCGCGGACCGGACGGCCTGCTGAACATCAACGGCACGCGCAGCAATCAAAGCGCCGTGATGTTCAACAGCGCGAACGGCACCGATCCCGTGACCGGCGAAGACGCGATCGAGCTGCCGCTCGACGCAGTGAGCTCGGTTCAGGTGCGTGGCGCGGCGTTCGCGCCCGAGTTCGGCCTGTCGGCCGGCGCGGTGACGACGGTGGAGACGCAGCGGGCACGTGACGCCTGGCACGTGACGCTGAACGATCTGGAGCCGCGCATCAGGCGGCGGGGAGGCGAGTTCAGGGGCATCGAGTCGTGGACACCGCGCGTGACGACGGGCGGGCCGATCGTCAAGGGCCGGCTCAGCGTGCTCGAGTCGGCGCAATTCGAGTACAGCCAGACACAAGTCTTCGGACTCCCGCCATTCGAGAGCGATACCAAGGTTGAAAGCTTTGAATCGTATACGCGCGGCGACTGGTCGATCGGCAGGCGGCACGAAGTCACCGCGTCGGCGATGATCGCGCCGCGCAACACGACCTATGCCGGCTTGAACACGTTCAACCCGCAGCCGGTCACGCCGAACATCGAGTACGACAACGTTCTCGGCAGCGTCTCCGATCGGCTCGTCGTCGGTCAGAGCCGGGTGCTCGACATGTCTGCCAGCGTGAAGCTTTTCGATGCGGTCATCTATCCCAGCCAGGGTCGAGGGCCAATGCTGCTTGCGCCTGACGTGAACGCCGGCAGTTACTTCAACGATCAGGATCGCAGCAGCCGGCGGGTCGAGTTGCTCGCGACGTACACCTTCATGCCCGTCGGACCCGCGCATCTCGTGAAGGTCGGCGCCGGCGGCACGACCGAGTCGTTCGACGGCACGAACACCAGCCGCCCGGTGGACATCGTGCGGGCGAACGGCACGCTCAGTCAGGAAATCGCTTTTTGGGGGAGCGGCCGCCTCAGCAGCAGTCGGTGGGGCGTTCAGGGATATGCGCAGGATTTATGGACGGCGTCGAGCCGTCTCACTGTTCAGTACGGAGCGCGCCTCGACACCGACTCTTTCACGGGCGACGTGAACGTCGCGCCGCGCGGCTCACTCACCGCCGCGGCCACGGCGGACGGCCGTACCGTCATTCGCGCGGGTGGGGGCGTGTTCTACGACCTGATCCCGCTCAACGTGGCGAGCTTCGAGCAGCTTCAGATACGTTCCGTCACGGAATTCGCAGCGGATGGCGTAACAGCGCTCGGACCGGCCCGGTTCGTCCCGAACGTCGTGCCGTCCACCATCCATACGCCCCGCAGCGTCAACTGGAACGTCGAGATCGATCGCGAATGGATTCGGAACTTCTTCGTGCGCGCCGGATACCAGCAGCGTGAGATCCGGTTCGAATCGGTGCTCGATCCCACGAGGCTGGCCGGCGGAGACGAGGTGCTGCTCCTGCGAACGGACGGGCAGTCCCGGTACCGCGAAGCGCAGATCACCGGGCGCTACCAGTTTCACGGCGCGGATCAGATCGTCGGCTCTTACACGCGGTCGTCGGCGATCGGCAACCTCAACGATTTCAATACCTACTTCGGGAACATCGAGAATCCCGTAATCCGCTCCGATGCACGCGGTCCGCTCCCGTGGGACGCGCCCAATCGGTACCTCCTTTGGAGCAACCTCAGCCTGCCGCGGGGCTTCACGGTGTTTCCGCTCCTCGACGTGCGCACAGGGTTTCCGCTGTCGACGATCGACGAGGATCGGAATTTCGTTGGCGCCAGGAACGAGGCGGGCGGCTTTCCCACCTTCATCTCGCTCGACCTGCAGGTCAGCAAGCGCTTCAGGCTGTTCGGCCACAACGCCACGATCGGGATCAAGGTGTTCAACATCACCAATCATTTCAACCCGCGTGACTATCAGGGGAATCTTGCGAGCGCAAACTACGGCGGTTTCGCCAACAGCGTCGGACGCACCCTTCGCGGGAGATGGGTGTTCGAGTTTTGATGGCATGAACGCACGGTCGCTTTTTTTGCTGACCTTTGTGTCGCTGGCTCTCCGCAGTCCTGAAATGTCAGCCGCTCGCCCCGAGAGCCGGGTGGAGTTGACACAGGACGGCAGCCACGTCGACGTGCTGATCGGAGGGCGTCCGTTTACGACGTATTACTTCGATCCGGCGGTGGCGAAGCCTTATCTCTCTCCACTTCGGAGCGCGCGTGGCACCGTGATGACGCGGGGATTTCCGATGACGTTCGCCATCGCGGGTGAAGACCATGACGAACCGCATCAGCGGGCGATGTACTTCGCGCACGGCGACATCAACGGGTTCGATTTCTGGGGCGAGGCGGCGTTTCCACGGTGGAGCGATCACCCGGCCTCGACGTTCGGGCGCACTGTGTTTCGCGCCCTCGACGAGATCCGTGGCGGATCCGATCGCGGCAGTCTCCGGGCCACCTTCGACATCGTCTCGCCGGCGGGCACCATCGGCGAGGAGACTCAGGCGTACGTCTTCAGCGGGGACGACGAGGAGCGGATCGTCGACTGCGAGTTTGCCATTCGCGCCACCCACGGTCCTCTTACGATGGGCGACACGAAGGAGGGCACGTTTGCGATTCGTGTCGTGAAAGCGCTGGACTCTCCACCAGGGCGCATGGTGAATGCGAAGGGAGCCCGTGGTGAAAAGGGGATCTGGGGCAAGCGGGCCGAGTGGGTCGACTTTTACGGACGGGTGGACGGCGAGGACGTCGGCATCGCCGTCTTCGACCACCCGCACAACCTGCGCACCCCCACCTATTGGCACGCCCGGGCTTACGGTCTGCTCGCGGCGAATCCGTTTGGCGTCAGACAGTTCACGCGCGACCGGCGTCAGAACGGCAGCTATGTGATAGCCGCGGGTGAGGCGCTCGTACTTCGCTACCGCGTGTTCATCCATCACGGAGACCCGTCGCAGGCCGGGGTGGCACGGGCATACGAGCGCTTCCTCGCCCAGAACATGTGACCGATGCGCTCCAAGTCAGCAGTGACGCGTCGAGATTTTCTCAAAAAGGCGGCAAGCACCACCGCGGGCGCGAGTGCGTACGCTGGTATCACGTTTCTGACGCGACCCGAGCGAGTCTTTGGCGCCAACGATCGCGTGCGCGTCGCGGTGTGCGGCCTCAAGGGTCGCGGCAAGGATCACGTGGACGCGTTTTTGCGCGTCCCGAACGTCGAGATCGCCGCCCTCTGTGACGTCGACGCCTCGGTGCTCCGCGGGCGTCGCGCGGAAGTCCCGGGAAATCCGCGAACGTTTGCCGACGTTCGCCGCCTCCTCGAGGATCAGTCTCTCGATGCGATCTCGATCGCCGCGCCAAACCATTGGCACGCCCTGATGGCGATCTGGGCGTGTCAGGCGGGCAAGGACGTGTACGTCGAAAAGCCGTGTTCACACAATGCGTGGGAGGGGCGGCAGCTCGTCCGTGCGGCTCAGAAGTACCGCCGCATCGTGCAGCACGGCACGCAGAGCCGCTCCGCGCGCGCCCTGAGAGAGGCGATCGATCACCTGCACGGAGGAACGTTCGGCGAGATTTATCTCGCGCGGGGCTTGTGCTTCAAATGGCGAGACACGATTGGGCGGGCGCCGTCGGAGCCCGTTCCCGCGGGCGTCGACTACGACCTCTGGACAGGTCCCGCGCCGTTGAAGCCGTTCACACGCAATCGCTTTCATTACAACTGGCATTGGATTTGGGAGACAGGCAACGGGGACCTCGGCAACCAGGGGGTCCATCAGGTGGATACGGCACGCTGGGGACTCGGTGTCGCGTGGCCGAGCCGCGTCTCTGCCCTCGGCGGCCACTTCATGTTCGATGACGACCAGGAAACGCCCAACACGCTCAGCTGCGTCTTCGAATTCGATCAGGCGGACGGCCGTCGCAAGATGATGGAGTTCGAAGTTCGCCACTGGATCACGAACGACGAAGCCGGCATCCGGGGCGGTCTGTTCAACCGCCACACCATCGGCAACATCTTCTATGGATCGAATGGATACCTCGCCGCGGGCAGCGAAGACGCCTTCAGCTATCAGAGCTGGATTGGGCGCGAGCGGAAGCCCGGTCCGCGCGGCCGCTCGCGCGACGATCATTTCGCCAATTTCATCAAGTGCGTGCGCAGCCGGAAGAGCGAAGAATTGAACGCCTCCATCGAGGAAGCACATATCTCCTGCGCGCTGGTCCATCTGGCGAACGCCTCATATCGCCTGGGCAGGGCGTTGCGCGTGGACCCTGACACCGAGCAGGTGATTGGCGACGACGACGCCAATCTTCTGTTGTCGGGCGCGGACCGAGGGTATCGAGCGCCGTTTGTGGTCCCTCACGAGGTCTGAGGTGGTGGTACGGACCTCTCGTGGTCCCCGCATTGCGAGTCTGCTCGCTGCGCTGGGCGGCGTTGTGCTGTTTGCCTGGTCGATGCGGCAAGCGGGAACGTCGGCGGTCGTTGACGGCATCGAGCGCGCCGGTCGTGGAATCGCCGTGATCCTCGTGCTCGGTGGGGTTCGCGCGTTCGTCCGGACAGCCGCGTGGCGCCTCTGTCTCGATCCTGAAGACCGGTTGAAGCTCGGATCGATGTTTGCGGCCTACCTCGCCGGTGATGCTATCGGGAACGTGACGCCGTTTGGATTCCTCATCAGTGAGCCCTCGAAGATCGTCATGGTTCGCGGGCGGATCGGGGTGCAGGCGTCGGTCGCTGCGCTGACGCTGGAGAACCTTTTTTACAGCGCGACTGTCGTGATGATCCTGGTCGTCGGAACGGCCGCTCTGCTGCGGTCTTTTCCTCTGCCACGTCCTCTCGAGATAGCGGGCGTCTTCGTGCTGGTCGTCACGTCGCTCGCGGCCATCGCTGCGGCCTGGATCCTCGCGACGCGCCGGAGAGTCGTGAGCGCGGGCATCGAGCTGCTGGCGCGCCATCGCGTCGCACCACGCGGTCTCGTTCGACGACTGCCTGAGATCCGTCAGACTGGTGATCGCATCTTCGGCTTCGTCGGACGCCGGCCGCGTGCAGTCGTGCCTCTCCTCCTCCTCGAGACGATCTTTCATGTCGCAGCGGTCGCAGAGATCTGGTTCGCGCTCGCCCTGATCACAGGCCTTCGGCCGCACCCGCTGACGGCGTTCGTGCTCGAGGCGGTGAATCGGACGATCACGATGGTGTTTCAGTTCGTGCCGATGTGGCTCGGCGTCGACGAGGCCGGTACGGCCGCAGTGACGAGCGCGGTCAACCTCGGATCGGCAGCGGGCGTAAGTCTCGCCCTCGTCAGAAAAACCCGGGTCGTATTCTGGACGGCGATTGGGCTGCTGGTCGTACTACATCGTGGGTTGTCGGTCAGCGACGCCGCACGAGAGGCTGACGCGCTGGCCGCGGCGAAATAGGCGGGGCGGTGAGCACTGTTTATGCGCGTTGCGCTAATGACGCGTGAGGCGGCGCAGCGGACTGATCCAGCCGGATTCCAGGTGACGCGCAGGAATCTTCAGCGCTCGACGTTTCAGGCCGCGCCATTTATTGCGTGAGCCACGCGGTCACGACTCTCGTTCGACTCGAGCGAGAACCCCAGGCTCAGCCTCTTCAACAAGGCAAGGTCCGACGGTGTCGCGCCGAGCATGCGACGAAACGTGCGCGTCAGATGAGCGGCGTCCGAGAACCCTGCCCGATGGGCCGCGCTCGTAACGCTGGCGCCGTCCTTCAAGTCACACGCCGCGCGCTGCAGCCGGAGCCAGAGAATGTAGGGGCGCACGGGAACGCCGACCGACTCGGTAAACGCATGCATGAGGCGCGACGGCGACAAGCCCGCGATGCCGGCCAGTGTCTTCAAAGACAGATCGTCCAGCACCGCCTGCGGCTCCTGAAGGTGGCTCAACACGCGCTGGACACCAGGATGGATCGCGCCGTCACGCCTCCGGTGCGGGAGGAATTCGTTCAGCCAGCGTTCGGCGCGCGCTTCGCTCGGCTTGGGCCCCAGCACGGCGCGCCAGCGGGCAAGCTGGTCGGCAGGTACGCAGGCAATCTCGCCTTCAATGCGCTCGGAGAGCGCGGCACCCATGTCGCTCTCCGCGCTGATGAACGCGATCAGCAGGGTGCTGCCACGCGCGTCCACCTCATGCGTGGCATCGGGCCGCACCCATACCGCGCCACACTTCTTCCACGCTTTCTGCCGCCCGCCGCGTGCCAGGAGTGACCCGCGCAGGGTCATGAGCAATTGGACGCAGTGATGGCGGTGCGCGGCGGTCGCGAAGCCTGGGCCACAAACGATCATCGCAGAGGGCCAGGGTGCCATGCCGTGGGTGGCACGAAGCGGCATCAGCAAATTCTGGCATCGCGCGGCCGACGCCTGCAATAGCCAGTTCGTTCAAGACGTGACCGAGTGTCGCTCATTACGATGAAGTTGTTCGCAGCGCCGCTGCCGCTCTGATCGCGCGCAGGTCGCGCGCTGAGCCGTCGATGTCTCAGTCTGATCCGTCTCGCCGAATCGACCCGACAGGTCGCATCGGATGTCGGCGAAGTGGTCATCCCACGAATCGCAGATCGGCCGCCGAACATCGCTGTCGCGAAATGGCTCTAGAAGCGAGCCGGAAGTGCGAGGAACAGTGGCTCTACTGCACGGACGGCATTCCGTGGGTCCGGCGAATGAGTTGACGTCCATTCGTCAAAACCGCCGGATGACTTTCGTCCGCCGAACGATCTTGCTCGTCGGCGTGGCGAGCATTTTCGCGCCGCGTGTGCTGCTCGGTCAGGTGATCACACTCAGCGAAGCCGTGGGCGCCGCTGAAGGCCACGATCGATCCATCCATGTCGCCGAACTCGAACGCGAGAAGGCTGTGCGCGAAGTCAGTGTCGCGCGGACGCGTCGATTCCCGGTCTTCTCGGTGACGGCGCTTGGGTCGCAGCCACTCACGCAATTGGGTGTCACGCTCGAGCGTGGAAGCCTTGGCGTGTACCCGTTCGATGGCCCCATTCCGGGCAAGACGACGACCCTGGAGAGCCCCTTACGTTTTGGATTCATCGGCTACGCCAGTGTGGCGCAGCCGCTGACGCAGCAGCACAAGATCGGGCTGGGAATCGAGCTCGCCCAGGTCGGCGTCGACGCAACCGCCGAACAGATTCGCGCGAAGCGGCAGGGCGTCGTCAACGAAGTGCGACGTCTCTACTACGGCATCGCTCAAGCGGAGAGTGGCAAAACAACGCTACGGGCGACGGTCGATTTCCTCAGGCAGCTCGATCGCGAGACCAGCCGACAAGTCGTTCAACGAGTTGCGTTACAGGCCGACCTGCTGACGGTCAAGACGCAACTCGTCCAGGCGGAATATGAACTGCTCAAAATGGACGATCCCATCCAGACCCAGAAGGAACAGCTCAATCGCCTGATGGGGCGGCCTATTGACACACCGCTGGAAATCGATGTCTCGAGCATCGTCGAGAGCGACCCTGTGTCGTTGACTGATGCGTATGCCGAAGCCCTGTCGTCCCGTCCGGAAATTCGCTTGGC
The DNA here is from genome assembly GCA_046728115.1 of Acidobacteriota bacterium. Lineage (GTDB taxonomy): Bacteria > Acidobacteriota > Vicinamibacteria > Vicinamibacterales > CAVVIG01 > CAVSWN01. The sequence continues at coordinate 27,047 of JBKPDW010000320.1, forward strand.
GAAAGTGCAGCAGCGGAAGACACAACTCGAACGCCGACTTGCGAGTGCCGAGCGAATCCCGGACATCAGCCTCTCGTTGCTCGCCTTACGAACAGTCCATTTCAGCAGCGTCTTTCCGAACAGCGTAAGCAGCGTAGGCCTTCAGGCAACCTGGGACGTGTTTGATTGGGGGAGAAAGCGACAGGAGGTTCAGACGAAGCAGGACGCCGAAGCTCAGGCGGCTTTGGAACTCGAGGATGCTGAAGCGCGCGTGATGACCGACGTCGCACATCAATATCGGCGGATAAACGAAGCGCGTAAGGAGGTGGAGCTCGCGCAGGCATTGCAGTCCTCCAATACAGAAGCCCTTCGTGTAGCACGCAATCGCTACGTGCAGCGAGAGGCCGTCCTCAGCGAGGTTGCCAGACTCCAATCGAGCCTTGCGGAAGCGAACCATCGCTATACGCAGGCGTTGATGGATCTCGCGACGGCGCAGGCCGATTTTGAAAAGGCCATGGGCAGGGACCGATGAAGAGATGGGATTTCCAGACGCTGCGGGTCTTCGTCGTCATCGCCGCCGTCCAGACTTGCGGCTGCGTGGGTCGTGCCGGCTCGGACACCGATGTCCGCACTCCAAAAGCCGTTCGGCTCGTGGCCGTCGAGGCCTCGACAGGTGCGGAATCGACGACGTACTCAGTCATCATTGCGCCCAATGCGCAAGTCGATCTCGCGTTCCGAGTGTCGGGATACGTCGTCGATGTGCGCCAAACGAAAGGCGCCGACGGGCGGACCCGCGCTGTAGAGCCCGGCGCAGCCGTGACGACAGGACTCATCCTCGCTCGCGTCCGGGCGATTGATTATCAGACGGTCGTCGACAAGGCACGGGGATCACGGGACGAGTCGAGCGCAGGCATCACTGCGGCAGAGGCCGCACTCGCCGAGGCGCAGGCCGCGCTCACGCAGGCGGAAGCTGACTTTGGCCGCATCGCAATCCTCTGGCAACAGGAAAGCGTCACGAAGCCCGCGTACGACGGCAGCAAAGCGAGGCTGGACGCGGCCCGAGCAAAGGTGGACGCGGCAACCGCGGCGGTCGTGGGCGCAAAACAGCGAGCCACCGCAGCAGCGGCGCAGCTGCAGGAGGCCAGAATCGCGCTGGGCGACACCGAATTACGCGCACCGTTCGACGCCGTTCTTCTCGAACGCCACGTCGATGTCGGAACTCTCGTCGCGCCAGGCGCGCCGGCATTCACCGTGGCAGACCTGCACCTCGTCAAAGCGCGCTTCAGTGTGCCGGACACGGCACTCCACATGTTTCGCTCTGGAATGCCCTTGCCAGTGACCGTCGATGCATTCGCGAATGAACCCGTTCAAGGGCACGTCTTATCGGTCGCGCCCGCGGCCGACCCCAAGTCGCGATCGTTCGAGATCACAGTCGCGATCGACAACCCGACCATGAAGCTGCGGTCGGGAATGATTGCTTCGATTCAGGTCACCGACGAGGCGACGGGTCGCCGTCAGGTGCGCATACCGATCGACGCACTCGTCCACGATCCCGCTCGCGATCAATACCTCGTGTATACCTTGGAGCAGAGAGACCGAGCCACGACTGCAGTCACAGCCGTTCACGTGCGTCCCGGCCCTATCGTGGGCAATCAAGTATCGATCCTCGACGGGCTCACGGCTGGCCAACGGATCGTTGCGTCGGGAGCGAACCTGCTTCGCCCCGGCGATGCCGTGAAAGAAATCCAGTAAGCCGTCACCATGACAGGCCAGTCGCCATGAACGCTGATTCTGAGACGACCTCGGCGAAGCACAGCATCGCTCGCTTCTTTGTCGAGAACCGACATGTGTCGTGGGTCCTGCTGGTTGGAGTGATTGCGTGGGGCATCTGGGCGTATGCGGCGATGCCCAAACGCAAGGATCCAGACATACCCGCACGGCAGGTCGCCGTGGTGACGCCGTGGCCAGGCCAGAGTGCAGAGAGAGTCGAACAACTCGTCACGCGCAAAATCGAAGAACGTGTCGCGCAAAACATTCGAGTTTCCGAAATCACGTCGACGACCCGGCCCGGGCTCTCGATCGTGTACGCAGAAATCGATGAGAACGCCCGAATCGACAGCGGCAAGGAATTTGACGACATCAAAGTCAAGCTCGATGCGCTGACCGATTTACCCGAGGGCGCCGGACCGATCCAATACATCAAGGAATTCGGTGAAACCGCGGCGCTGATGCTCACGGTGGCCAGTCCGCCCGCGAGCGGCCCGCGGCTTCAACTGCTGGCGACGCAGATCGCTGCCGCCGCCGTGCCGGCGCCGTTCACGCTGGACGTGGTGCTGTGCAGTTCCGGTTCACCCGATCCGTCTTTCGTGCGTGAGGCGGCGTCGCTGTTGGGCGATGCCCTGGTGCGGCGAGGCCTGGGAACGGATGTGCGAACGATTGACGGTGACAGTTTTGTGGTGATCAGGCTCTCGACCCGCGGCGACGTCGGCGCGTTGGGTCGCTCGGTCCGTCGGGTGTGGGAAGAACTCCCGCGGCGGGCAGACATCCATCCTGACGTGTGGGATCCGATCGTTATCATGCCGGGCGTCTCGCTCGTCGACGTTCTGAGCCGCGAGGCCGGTCCGAAGTACTCGTACCGTGAGCTCGATGATTTTACCGATCGTATCGAAAAGGCGATCAAGATCGCGCCTGAAGCCTCGCGTGTCACCAGGGTCGGCGTGATCGAGGAGCAAATCGAGGCGCGTTATTCTCAAAACCGCCTCGCAGCCTTCGGAATCATTCCAGCGGCAATCGGCGGCGTCCTGCAAACTCGCAACACCACAGTGCCCGCCGGCACCGTGAACGCCGAAGGACGCGAGTTGGCCCTCGAGCAGAGTGGCGAATTCCGGACGCTTGCCGACATCGACAAGGTCGTCTTCACACAGGCGGCCAACGGCACGCCGGTCTACCTGCGTGACATCGGAAGCGTACATCGTGGCTACCAGCATCCGGTTCGTCTTGTTTCGTATTACACATGGCGCGATGACGGCGGGCGTTGGCTGCGCGGCCGCGCGATCACGCTTTCGACGGAAATGAAGAAAGGGGAACAGATCGATCGCTTCGGGACGGCAGTCCGCGCCCGAGTGGAGGAGATCCGCCGATCGCTTCCGGCCGATCTCGTCATCGGCACGACGTCCGACCAGCAGCGGCAGGTGCGCGAGAAGTTGGACCTGTTCAATCGCAGTCTGTGGGAAGCCGTAGCGCTCGTCGTCCTTGTCTCGCTGGTGGGATTCTGGGAGTGGCGTTCCGCGCTTCTGATGGCGTTGTCGATTCCGATCACGCTGGCGATGACGTTTGGGTTGATGCAGCTCGTCGGCCTCGACATCCAGCAGATGTCGATTGCGTCGCTCATTATCGCGTTGGGTTTGCTCGTGGACGATCCTGTCGTCGCCGGCGATGCGATCAAGCGGGAGCTGGCGCATGGGAACCCGCGATCGATTGCGGCGTGGCTCGGACCCGAGAAACTCTCGAAGGCGATTCTCTACGCCACGATTACCAACATCGCCGCGTACCTGCCGTTCCTGCTGCTGAACGGCGATGTCGGGAGGTACATCTACAGCCTGCCGATGACGATTGCCTGTTCCCTCGTGTCCTCCCGCGTGATGTCGATGTCGTTCCTTCCGCTCCTGGCGTACTACATCCTGAAGCCGAAGCGAGATCGTGCCGCCGATCGACCACGCGACAGCCGGTTCGGCAAGGCGTACCAACGCGCGGTCACCTTCGCCATCGACCATCGTTGGAAGGTTCTTGCAGCGTCGTCCGTGGTCCTGGCGGCGGGCGCGTTCTTCGTCACACACCTTCACCGCCAATTCTTTCCCCGAGACAACTTCTACCTCGCCTACGTGGACATTCGTCTGCCCGAGGATGCGCCCATCGCCCAGACCGAGCGTGTCGCACGCGAAGCAGAGCAGATAATTCGCGAGGTTGCAACCGAGCATGATCGGACCCATGGCGCTGAAAGGTCGCTCGCGTCCGTTACATCGTTCATTGGAGCGGGCGGACCACGCTTCTGGTTTTCAGTCCGCCCGGAGCCGCCCGCCCAGAATTACGCGCAGCTGCTGCTGCAATTCAGTCGAAGCGAAGACACCAACCCGCTGGTGGGCCCGCTTCAGGAAGCACTGTCGTCGCGTGTTGCCGGTGCGAGAATCGATGTGCGCACGGTCGAGACCGGCCCGCCGACGATCACACCTGTGTCGATGCGGATCCTGGGCGACGACGCTCGCGTGCTCCGTCAGGAGGCGGAGAAGTTGCAGGCCGTCTTGAAGACGTCGCCGTTTGCGATCAACGTGCGCGACGACTGGGGGAACGACGCAATTCGAACACGCCTTGAAATCGATCAGGACCGCGCCGGACTTGCAGGTGTGTCGAGTCGCGACATCGCCGTTTCGACGTACTCCGCGGTGGTCGGTGCACCGATTGGGCACCTGCGGGAAGGGCGCAAGAACATCCCGATCGTTCAGTTGATGGATTACGGTCAACGAGAAACGGTCACGGACTTGAGCCAGCTCTATGTGTATTCGAGTCAGACACCGGTCAAGTTTACGCTCGGCCAGATCGCACGGTTGACGTACAGCCCTGAAATCGCGGTCATCCATCGGGTCAACCAGTATCGAGCGATCAACGTGGCGGCCCTGCCCGCGCCTGGCCGCCTGGCCGATGAGATCACCACGCCATTGATGTCCCGTATACGCGATTTCGAACGACAGCTGCCTTTGGGCTATCGATTCGAAATCGTCGGCGAATTGAAGGAGCAAATCAAAGGGCAAAAGCAATCATTGACGGTGGTGATCGCATCGGTGATCGCGATCTATCTCGCGCTCGTTTTTCAATTCCGGAATGCTGTCAAGCCGTTCATCGTGTTTGCAGGCATTCCCTTCGGGGCTGTCGGCGCGTTCGCAAGTCTCTGGCTGACGGGGATGCCGATGGGGTTTCTGGCGATCCTTGGAATCACGAGCCTCATCGGTATCATCGTGAGCCACGTGATCGTGTTGTTCGACTTCATCGAGGAGCAGCACGAGCTCGGCGCGCCGCTGCGGGATGCCTTGATCGATGCAGGTATTCGGCGCATTCGGCCCGTGCTCATTACGGTGGGCGCCACCGTGTTGGCGCTGTTTCCTTTAGCGCTCCACGGTGGCCCGCTGTGGGAGGCCCTGTGCTATGCGCAGATTGGCGGCCTGGCCCTGGCCACCGCCGTCACCCTGTTTTTGGTCCCGGTTTTCTACTCGGTTTTTGTCCTCGATCTCAAGGTCGTGCGGTGGGAATCGGCTTCCGTCGCGCGGGCAGGCGCGCATTGAATTCCTCTGATCACTGGCGGACTTCCTCCTGGCTGTTGACTTCCGCATTGAGTAAGCATATACTTACCGTTAGTGGTAGCTTACCGAGAAGCCCAGCTTGACGCACTCGGCGATGCGACGCGCCGGGCCATTCTCGCCCGCCTCGCCGACGCAGGGCCGTTGCCGGTCGGGGAGCTCGCGCGCGAATTTCCGATGAGCCGGCCGGCGATTTCGCAACACTTGCGCGTCCTCAAGCAGGCGCGGCTGGTCACCGACACTGCGGCGGGAACCCGTCGCGTCTATGCGGTCAATCCCGACGCGATGGAATCGCTGCGAACGTACTTCGATCGATTCTGGGTGCGCGCATTGGCCGCGTTCAAACGGAAAGTCGAAGAAGACGCCTAGGAGACGCTATGACGACGATGGCCGACGAGACCGCTGCAGTGCCGGTTCGTAAGACGATCATCGTGAAAGCCAGCCAGGAGCGGGCGTTTCGCGTGTTCACAGAAGAGTTCGACACATGGTGGCCGCGGACGCATCACATCGGCAAGTCGCCGTTGAAAAAGGCGATCGTCGAAGGAAGGGTTGGCGGGCGATGCTATAGCGAGCAGGAAGACGGCACAGAGTGCGACTGGGGGCGGATTCTGGTCTGGGATCCGCCAAATCGGTTCGTGCTTGCGTGGCAGATCACGCACGAGTGGGGATATCAGCCGGACCTCTCACAGTCGAGCGAGGTGGAGATTCAGTTCAGCCCCGAAGCCGACGGTCGTACGCGCGTCGATCTCGAGCATCGTCATCTCGAGCGCCACGGCGCGGGCGCCTCGTCGATGCGGACGGCGGTCGATGCGCCAAACGGATGGAGCGGCTTGCTGCAGCTGTTCGCTGCGCGCGTCGAACAGGCGTTATGAATCACGTCGTCGTCCGGAAAATCGCATCGGTGCTGTTCGTGATCGACGCAGTCGCCATCGGCTTGGGATCCGTAGGCCACGGGTTTGCCGTGCGGCATGTCCATGCTGCCATCGATAATTTTCCAATCGAACCAGACATTCACTCCATGATTTACGTCGTGTGGTATTTCGTGAGCGGGTGCATGTTCGCGTTCGGCACGACGCTCATCTGGGTGTGGTTGCGACTTCGCCGAGGTGACAGTCGGCCGTTGGTCGCCGCGATGTTCATCGGCGTCCTGTATGTCGGTATCGGCGTCTTCGGATTCATCTATCGCGGCAACGACCCGTTCATGGCCATGTTCGTGGTACTTGGCAGCGTCGTTCTGATCAGCGGACCCGCCATGGTTCGCGGCGCCAATCAGAAGTCTGAAGTCTGAAGTCTGAAGTCCTGAGGCGCCCCCTTGGCACCTGAGACTTGAGACTTGGGACTTCAGACTTGGAGAACCGTCTACTGATAGATTTGCTGTGTCTTCGCAATGACGGTTTTCGGCGGCGTGACGCCGGCGGCGATCATCACCTGCCGGACGGCCGCCTCCGTCTCGGGCGACGGCTTGAAATTCCCGAACCGGTAGCCGACGGCGATCGCCAGGGGCGTCCACCCGAACCGATCGGTCTGATTCCACACGTCGAACGTCGCGCCCTTGGACGCGAGAAATCTGACGACTCGGGGCAGGTTCTTGTACGCGGCCGCATGCATGGCGGTCTCGCCGTTGTTGTCGACCGCGTTGATGTCGGCGCCGAGATCGATCAGCACCTGAAGGGCTTCCAGCACCTCGCCTTCCGTTCCGGCGTCCTCGCCCGGTGAACGCGTGGCAAGACCAGCGGCCGCCATCAGCGGCGTGCTGTTGTCGGCGTTCGGGATCGAGGGGTCGGCGCCTAGCGCCGCCAGCGTCCGGAGCAGCTCGGCGTCGGCCGTCAATGCCGACAGCATGAACGGCGTCGCGCCGATCTCGTTCAACCGCGTGTTGGACAAGTTCGCGCGCCTCGTCATTCGCGCGTTGATGTTCGCGCCGCGCGCAACGAGCTTCTTCACGAACTCGATGCTGCTCATGCTGCCCGAGCCTTCGGGAGCGGGATCGTTGTCGCCGACGCCGGGTTTGCGCACCGCGGTGATCGCGTGGAGAACGGTGTAGCCGGGCAGCGCGGCGTTCGGATCGGCGCCCGCATCGAGCAGGTACGAGGCGAGCTCGTAATGCGCGTTCATCACGGCCAGGAGTAGCGGGGTCGCACCGGCTGGCGGCAAGCGCCCGCCGTAGCCGCGGGCCGGAGGGCGGTTGACTGGAATGGGCTCGTTCACGTCCACGCCGGCCTTGAGCAGGACGCGAACGACGTCGGTCCGCCCTTCGCGAACGGCGAACAACAGCGGTGTGAATCCGGATGCCAGCCGCGCGTTTGTATCGGCGCCGACCTCGACGAGCGCCTGCGCGACGTCGGCGTGTCCCTCGGCCGCCGCCCACATCAGCGCCGTCTGGCCGCGGCGGTTGTCCTTCGCGTTGACGTCGGCGCCGCGGACGACGAGCGCCTTCACCGCGGCGACGGATCCGACGCGCACTGCCGTCATCAACGCCGTTTCACCGCCGGGCGACGTCGTGTTCGCGTCCGCGCCTGCCGCAAGCAACCGCTCGACGATCGCGCCGCTGCCGTTCGTGCACGCGAGCGAGAGCGGCGTCACGCCGTAACGGTTCGCCGCCTTCACATTGGCGCCGGCGCGCAGCAAGAGCTCCGCCGTTTCCAGGTCGTCATGGTACGTGGCCCAATGCAGCGCCGTCATGCCGTCGATCTGAGATGTGTTCACGTCGGCGTGCCGTTGGATGAGCGTGCGAACGCGCGCCCGATCCATCTGTTCCGCGGCGTCCGCGACCGGCGCCTCGGGCCGCGCGGCGCGTAAACTGCCGGCGAACAGCACCACCGCCGCGGCGCAGGCGACGACGTGCGTCGTTGGCCGCACGGCGTCAGAGGGAAAGCAGCTCATCGATCTTGCCCTGACTGTCGGCAAACGAATCCATGTGGACGCCGACCTTTTCGAGCAGCGTCAAATGAAGATTTGCCAGCGGCGTCGGCTCCGAGTACTTGATGTGCCGTCCACCCTTCACGCTGCCGGCGCCTCCACCGGCGACGAGAATCGGCAGGTTCAGGTGGTCGTGCACGTTGGGATTGCCCATGCCGCTGCCGTACAGGTAGACCGAGTGGTCGAGCAGCGTCCCCTCGCCTTCCGGCGTCGACTCGAGCTTCTCGAGGAAGTACGCGAACAACGACACGTGGAACGCATTGATCTTCGCGACCCGCGCAATTTTGTCCGGATTGTTCCCGTGATGCGTCAGCGCATGATGTGGATCGCTGACGCCAATCTCCGGATACGTCCGGTTGCTCGTTTCGCGCGCGAGCTGAAAGGTGATCACGCGCGTCACATCACCCTGCAGCGCCAGCACCTGCAGATCGAACATCAAGCGCGCATGGTCGGCGTACGAGGCGGGCACGCCGACCGGCCGATCCAGATCCGGCAGGTGATCCGGATCGTCGCTCTCCGCCTTGTGAATGCGGCGCTCGACCTCGCGAACGCTGTCGAGATACTGGTCCACCCTGACGCGGTCGGCCGGTCCGAGCCTCGTCCGCAGGCGCGCGATGTCGTCGCGAACCCAATCGAGCAGGCTGCCCTTTCGATGCAAATCCGCGCGGCGGTCCGCCGGGCTGCCGCCCTGGCCGAACAGACGCTCGAAGACGATGCGTGGATGCGCCTCGGCGGGAAGCGGCGTCGTTGGCGACGACCAGGACAGATTGTTCTGGTAGACGCACGCGTAGCCGTTGTCGCACTGGCCGACCGTCTGGAGCAGATCCATCGCGAGCTCGAGCGACGGCAGCAGCGTTCTCTGCCCGATCTCCTTTGCCGCGACTTGATCGACGGTGGTCCCGAGATAGTAGTCGGAGCTTTCGGTCCATTTCGCCTTGGAGGCGCTCAGAAACGCCGCATTGGACGTCGCGTGCGTGCCCGGGTATGCGTTCTTCAGCTCCAGATTGGTGATGACTGTCAGGTGATCGGCCACCGGCTCGAGCGACTGGAGAATCGGCGACAGCTCCGCGAGCTTGCCGTCGCCCGGCGGCGTCCAGCGGCTGATGTCGCATCCCATCGGGATGTACACAAAGCCGAGGCGGCGGACCGGATCGGCGGCAGTTTTGGCGAGCGCCGTCATCGACGGCACCATCGCGTCCAGCAACGGAAGCGCGAGCGTCGCGCCCATGCCTCGCAAGAACGTGCGCCGCGGCAACGCTCTTTTCGTGATGATCATTGTGACGTCCTCATCTGAAACGGCATGCTCTTGACGATCCGCATCACGATCGCCGACAACCGGTAATTGTCCGCGCGCGTCTCTCGAAGTATTTCGCGGATCGCCGGCGCATCGTAGTACTCCACTCCGCGGCCCAGGGCGTACGTCAGAAGCTTTTCGGCCAGCGCGCCGACGAACATCTCCGGACGCGCGAGCAGCGCCTGCTCGAGCCCCTGCACATCGGTGAACGGTTTGCCGTTGGGAAGCGCTCCCGAGGCATCGATCGGCATTCCAGCTTCGGCCGTTCGCCGCCGCCCGACCGCGTCGAATTTCTCGAGCGACAGGCCGATTGGATCCGTCAGGTTGTGGCAGCCCGCGCACGTCGCGTTCGTGCGGTGTTCGGCCAGTCGCTTCCGAACCGAGAGGTTTCCATCGACGGTGTTGTCCTTGAGCGCGGGCACGTCCGGCAGCGGAGGCGGCGGCGGGACTCCAAGCAGGTTGTCCAGGATCCACTTGCCGCGCACGACGGGCGAGGTCCTGGTGGCGTACGACGTGACGGTCAGAATGCTGCCCTGACGGAGGAGGCCGCCACGCGCGCTGTCCTCGTCCAGCGTAACGCGTCGGAAGCGGCTGCCGTACACGTGCGGGATGCCGTAATGCTTCGCGAGCCGCTCGTTGACGAAGGTGTAGTTCGCGCGCAACAGATCGAGCGCGCTGCGATCCTCGCGGAGGACGCTCTCGACGAACAGCTCAGTCTCCTGTCGCATCGCCTGCCGCAGGTTGTCGTCGAAGTCCGGGAACAGCCGCATGTCGGGCGCGATCGCGTCGAGCTTGCGCAGGTGCAGCCACTGCGCCGCGAAGTTCGTCACCAGAGCGCGCGACCGCGCATCCGCGAGCATCCGCCGCATCTGCCGCTCGAGCACGGCCGGCTCGTGGAGTTTTCCCCGCGCTGCCGCATCGAGCAGTTCATCGTCCGGAATGCTGCTCCAGAGGAAGAACGACAGACGCGACGCCAGCTCCAGATCGCTGATTCGGTACGCAGTATTCGGCGGAATCCCGGGAGGATCTTGTTCGATGCGAAACAGGAATTGCGGGCTCACCAGGATCGCAGACAGCGCCATCTCGATACCCGCGTCGAAGCCTCCATCGGCTCGCGCCTGCTGGAACAAGGCAAACGGTCCCTGCAGATCGGCTTCCGTCACCGGACGCCGGTAAGCTCGTCGCATCAGCGCGCCAAGGATGCGTTGAGCGGACCGATCGTCATCGCTGTGCGCCGTAGCGGGCGAACCGAAGATGCGCCGGCGGCTCGGTGTGTCGCCAGCATCGGTCGGCGCGTAGGGACCGATGATCGCGATCGAATAGATGGCGGGCTGGAGCCTCGGATGACGGTACGAGTTGAAGCGCGCCAGGTACGGTTGGCGTGCCGTCTCGATCAGCAGCGTGGGCTTCTCGACAAAGGCGATGCCGACGGCATGCGGGCCGCCCTTCACCGGCGTGCGAACCTTGAGATGCTGATCGACCGTGTCGTGCGACGGTTCAGAATCCTCCGACGATCCCGGCACCCCCTGAGGCGGCCTGACCGTCAATAGCTGCAGCCGTTCCCTGTCCAGCGATACTTCGAGATCGTGAGGTTCGGTGAGCCCTTCCACGTGCTCGTCCCGGTCTCGCGTCAGCCGCACCTGGATCTCGTATTCGCCGTCGGTTGGAAACGTGTAGCGAACGAGGGCGCCGCCGCGCGTGCCAATCGGCAATCCCTCGATGTGCTGCTCCTGCGTCACGTCGGGTGGAATGCGGATCGTCTGGCCGTCGGGTGAACGACTGGGACGTCCCACCGCGACCCGGCTGATC
>JBKPDW010000321.1:0-3965 GCA_046728115.1 Acidobacteriota bacterium
CCCACGGATGGTCGCCAGCGGAACGCGCGGACGGCGAACCTAGCAATGTACTACGGGAACAGCATAGGAACCTGGGAAGGGGATACGCTCGTCATCGACTCCATCAATTTCGTCGATACGACGTGGTTGGGACGAGGGGGCTTCTTCCACTCCGGCAGCATGCATATCATCGAGAAACTCACTCGTGTTGGAGATGAACTCCGGTACGACATGACGATCGAAGATCCGGAGGTGTTCGTTGAGCCCTGGGTGAGGCCGACCCGCGTCCTGCGCCCGGGGGGTGGCGACGGAATCCAGGCAGAGCGCGCGTTTTGCGAGGTGTACGAAGAGGGCAACGTCACGAATCAGCTTCGACACTAAGAACTGACCGAAGGCAGTAGTTAAGGGACAGAGTGTAGTCCGCATGAGGGGCATGTCTCCCGCTCGGTGAACCGAAGATCGCATTATCAGACCCCCGCTTCCCCCTTCGACAGCGCGGATATTCAGGCCGCCTCCGAACCGTTGAATGATCGCGACTGCACCGCTCCGGCCATCAGCGACACCCGAATGCCGGGCGCGCGTGCGCAGAAAGCCGAGCACCGTTCGGACGAACACGCTGACGACCGTGCGACACAAGTCGTGGTCCCACGCCAGCAAGTACCGAAGCTGGTACGGCAGGCTCAATACCCACTGGCGGATCGGCACATCGGGGAGCACGTGATCGACGAGATGAGCGGCGCGTTCCGCCATCCGACGGCCGCAACAGCTCGGACAGAACCCACGTCCTTTGCAGGAGAACGCCACGAGCCGAACTCGCGAAACTCGCGTTCCACGAATCGAGGAAGACCTTCTCCTTCCCGCAGGGAGGCCGCGTGCGCGCGGAACGTCTCGAAGTGATCCCGAACGACCGCGTGCAGAACGCTCTGAACCGGATCGCGCGGGTGATAGGCTGCGCTCGTGCACCCCACGCCGTGAGCCGAGGCGCCGAGTGTGCCAGCGTCACTCGCGTGGAAACTGGCGCGAAGCGCGCGATCGCGGGTTTACCGTGACAACTTCTGCAGCCTCAGCATTCCAACTGGCATGGCAACACTTGCGATCCACGGTCATTGAGGCGCCGCAATTCACCCAACAGAAACCACCACGATCCGATCCTCAATTGCCCTGAGATCTCGCGGCTTTCATAATTGAAACTGCAGATTGGTTCGCGAAACATTTCCTCCGCGTCGGGGACGTCCGGCTATGTTCGATCGCTACGATCCCCGTCACGACACTGGTCGCGAACGTGATGGCCTTATTCATGATCACGAAGAGCAGTGGCCCTCGCTGGGACGCGCGGCCGGCGCAGTCAGCCAGCCGGACGGTCACGCGACGATGGTGATCGCGGGAACGACCGTGTCGACCTGAAGCCACGTGCTCGCGAGCGCGACAAGGATCCGGGAGGAATGGATCTACGGGGAGTTGTAGTTCGCGTTAGCGGCGTGTTCCGCCACCGGTGTACGGAAGTTCCCTTTTCACAACCCCGCTTCCCCCTCTTCGACAGCGCCGCTCTGTCAGCGCTGTGTCCTCGCCGTGCGCGTCACGTTCGGCAGCGAAAGCGGGATCGGAGCGACAATTCCGTTGTTCGATCTCGGTCCGCGACGAGCCCTGTCGAGCGTATCGCCGGACGGTCAGCGATTCCTGATCGTCGAACAGATGGCACCTCCGCCGCCAATCACGGGTGTCTTGAACTGGGCGGGTCCGGTCCACTGATTCACGTGGGCATCAGGACGATGACTTCTCGAGCGGAGGCGAGATCTTTCGGGCGCCACGAAAACACGAAGAGACGAAGCCAATGAATGGCTTCCGCACTTCGCGCCTTCGTGACCGCCCTCTAGAACAGGCGATACGGTCGGTTAGTGGCGAATCTGAGAGGTGACGACGCCTTCCTCGTAGACCTCGCAGTTGCCGCGCTCCCGGATCAGCCCCGTGTCGGGATTCGGGGTGAGCCGCATGACGCGCGGCGTCATCACCCACGGCTCCGCGAGCACCTCCGGATCTTCGACGGTCACCTCGTAGAGAATCTGATTCCCCTGCCGCGTGAACTTCTCCACGATGTGCATCTGGTCGGAGTGGAAGAACCCGCCTCGCGCGAGCCACGTGGTGTCGACGAACGAGGTCGAGTCGAGTACGAGTGTGTCGCCTTCCCATTGGCCGATGGTGTATCCATAGAATGTCGTCTCGAGCTCCCGCTTTGGATCGCGCTTGCGGCCGTCAGTCGGCACGACCCGATACTCGCCGTAGCCGCCGCCGCCGTCCACACCGGCGCGGTAGAGAAAGACCACGTCCCGATCGGTTTGGGTGATCCGCGCGGGCGCCCCGTGCCGCGGAATGCCCAGCGGCTTGCACGTCATCACCGGATCTTCTTTGTTCGTCCACATGTCGAGGTACTGGACCTTGTCCCAGTGCTCAGGTTTGTACAGCGGACGATTCGGTCCGAACCGCGAGGGCGCCTCGAACTCGTAGTCCATCGTCTGATTGACGGTCCGCGAGCAATCGGCGCTCTGCGTCGGACCGCAGCGGCGGAAGCCGTAGCGCCAGTTGAAGAAACCGCCGCTCTGCCAGTTGCCGGTCAGATCCGGGTGCCCATCGGCCCGCCGCGGTGTCGGCTGATCCTGCGCAGCCTGCGCCGCTGGCGGCCCAAAGGCCGGGGCCGCTGGAAAAGGCCTCTCGGGCGGCGGCGGCACCGACGGCGTGATCGCCTTGCGCACGCTCGCCGGCACCGGCATCACGACATACACGCTCCCGGTCTCCGTTTCCTTCGTGGTGAGATCGCGAGCGACCGCGCCATTGTGGCGTTCCGCCAGCTTGCCCGCATATAGGACTTCAACCCTATTGAGCGGGTTGTTCCAGTCCTTGTAGTCGCCGTACGTGAATTCGGTCGTCGTGGATCCGTTCTTCACCACCACGCGCTCGGTCATGTACTTCGCGTCGAGCGTCGCGGATGCGGTCGCACCCGGCACGCCCGGAATTGGGAACGTGACGACCGGCTTCCCGCCTTCCCATGCGACCGACGTCTTCCCCGCCATCGTGACCCCGTCCTTCAAAAGGGTGGCCGGGTTGGCGCCCCACTCCTCAGCCTGGTTCACGCCGAGGATCGCGGCCTTGGGCGCCCCCTGCGGACTGGCCCACAAACGGATCAACCGCTCCTGTACGGCCGCGGGCATTGGCGCCGCTTTACCCTTACCGGGAACGATTTCAGCGCCTGGGATGTCTTCGTTCCACGCGTATTGCCCGCTCACGACCTCGACGTTCGAGTACGCCTGGCCGCTGGCGCGCGTGCACGTGTACTGAATGCGCTCGCCCGGCGTCTGATAGTTGATGCTGGCGCGATACTTCGTCAGCGTGCAGGGCTGGCCGTCGACCTGGATTGTGCCGCCGGTCGCCTGATACTCGAGTGACACCATCAGCTCGTGCTCGTCGATGCCGCGCAGCATGCCCATGTACCACGTCCAGTTGAACAGAACAGCGCGAAGGTCCTTCGCGTCCTTCGCTGGCGTGTAGGGTGGCTGCTGGTTGCCACCGAACTGTGCCTGCAACGCGACCGTAAACAGACCACAGAGCGCCACGGCGGCTCCGAATGCCACGCTTGTCTGAATCGCTGCTCGTCGAGACTTCATAGTGGCTCCCACGTGGGCTAGTCGTTGGGATTGCCGGCCGACACCGTGAACACCTTTCCGTCGGCCGTGGTCACCGTCTTCAGGAATCCGAGCGGGTTGCCGTTGCGCGCCGGAATGAACTTCGCGGTGATCGTCTCGCCCGCCTTGAGCGTGCCCTTGCCGATCCCACGCTCCGCGAGCGTCGTAGCCGAGCCGGTCGTGAAGGTCCAGTCGGTGGTCGAGCCGTCGGGGTTCTTCACCGTGATCGTCATCGAGCCGTGAGGATTCACGAACTGGATTTTCGTGAGCGTTCCGGTGATTTCCTTCTCACCCTTCATGTCGTACACGCCC
>JBKPDW010000322.1:0-6303 GCA_046728115.1 Acidobacteriota bacterium
GACCAGAAGAGCGCATGAAAATCGTTGATGTCAGAAACATCGTCGTCGGCACACCGTGGCGTGAGCTGGCGTTTTTCGAGCTCTGCACCGATGCCGGACTCGTCGGCATCAGCGAAGTGCGGATGGTCAACAAGACCAGCACGCTGCTGGCATGTGTGGACGAGCTTGCGCCACGCTATGTGATCGGGTCCGATCCGTTCGACGTCGAGCGCCTGGCGTGGAACATTCAACGCGCGGAGTACGGCCGGCCTGGAGAGATCGCGCAGTCGGCGCTGGCGGTGTTCGAGGTCGCGTGCTGGGACCTGATCGGGCAGAGCCTCGGTGTGCCGATCTGGAAGCTGATGGGCGGACGCTTTCGCGATCGGGTGCCGGCCTACGCCAACGGTTGGTATCAGGCGGAACGCGATCCCGAGACCATCGCAGCGCTCGCGGGCAAAGTCGTGGCCGGCGGCTATCGGGCGCTGAAGCTCGATCCGTTCGGCGCGGCCAGCGTTGAGCTCTCGATGCCGGATCGCCGGCGCGCGCTGGACATCGTCGCCGCCGTTCGCAGCGCCGTCGGCCCGGACGTTCAGATTCTGATCGAGATGCACGGGCGGTTCACACCGGCAACAGCCGTCACCATCGCGTCGCTGCTCGAGCCGTACGCGCCCGAATGGATCGAAGAACCGGTGCCGCCCGAAAACCCCGAGTCGCTGGCGCGCGTGCGCGCCGCGACACGATTGCCGATTGCGAGCGGCGAACGGGCGCACACGATGGAGGATATCCGCGCGCTCATCGAACGCGCGCTCGTCGACGTCGTGCAGGTCGATTTGACGCACTTCGGGGGGTTTCTTCCGATGAAACGGCTGGCCGGCTGGGCCGACGCCTACTCGCTGCTGATGGCGCCCCACAACGTGTGCGGGCCAGTGGGCACGATGGCCAACGTGCACTTTGCAGTTGCGACACCAAATTACAAGGTGCTCGAACACTTCAACGACTTCGCAGATGCGTGGGTGCATGATCTGGTCGACGAGCCGCCTCGCGTGGATTCGACCGACGGGTGTTTTGCGCTGCCCGAGCGGCCCGGCCTTGGCGTCAGGCTCAATCACGAGGTCTGCGCGAAGCACCCGCGCACTGGCGGTCGTCTTCGTTTGTTCGAGGATGGATGGGAGCGGCGCTCGTGACATCTCCGCGACGGGGTGGACTCTTCCGAGCGCGACCTGACGCCACGGGAGAGACCGCCAAACCGGTTTGCTGGGATCTCGACGTCGAGGCGTGACTGGTGGCGGCCGCCGTAGAATTCCGTCACATCGACAAGTCGTTCGGTGCGGTCGCGGCGTTGCGAGACGTTGGCTTTGCGATCGCCGCGGGCGAAGCGCACGCCGTGGTGGGCGAGAACGGGGCTGGCAAGTCCACGCTCCTCAAGATACTCGCTGGCGAGCTGCAGCCAGATGCGGGGCAGCTCCGTCTCGGCGACACCTCCGTTGTCCTGTCGAGCCCGCGTGATGCCCTCGCGCGAGGGATCGGTCTCGTACACCAGGAAATGCTCCTGTTCCCCAATCTGTCGGTGACCGGAAACATCTTCGCCGGACGCGAGGTCACGGGGCGATTCGGAAGGCTGCGCGAAGCGGTTATGCGGGAACGGGCGCGCGAGTTGCTCGCGCGCCTTCAACTGCCCGTGTCTCCTGACACGGCGGTCGAAACGCTTCCGGTGGCGTTCCGGCAGCTCCTGCAGGTTGCTCGCGCCCTCGCCTTCGACTGCCGTACGCTCGCGCTGGACGAGCCTACGACAGCACTGACGGCGGCCGAAACGGATCATCTGTTTCGAACGCTCGACGATCTGAAACGTGCCGGCGTCACGATCGTGTACGTCTCGCACCGATTGCCCGAGGTATTTCGTCTCTGCGACCGCGCGACGGTGTTGCGCGACGGCCGGTTCGTGGGCACCTTCCAGACCGCCGACGCGACGCCGGACGACATCGTGCAGGCCATGGTGGGGCGGGTGCTCCCGACGCGTACGCGAACGCCGCCGGTCCGTGGCGATCGCGCGCTGCTGCTGGTCGATCGCCTCGCGGGTCGTCCGTGTTTCGAAGACGTGTCGTTGTCGGTTGCGGCCGGCGAGGTGGTCGGCCTCTTCGGACTCGTGGGATCCGGTCGAACCGAGCTGCTGGAGACGATCGTTGGGCTTCGATCCGCGGATGGAGGAACGCTGAGTGTCGACGGGCGAACATGTCGATTTCGGTCGCCGCGTGATGCAGCGCGAGCCGGCGTCGTGCTTGTTCCCGAAGACCGTCAGCGCCAGGGTTTGTTTTACAACCTGACCCTCCGCCATAACCTTGCGCTGCCGACGGCCGAGGCAAGGGGGGTGCACCTGATCCGATCGTCGGAGCGCAGAGACGCTGCAGCGGTCCTCGGTCGGTGGCGGATCGCGGCGCCGTCGATCGACGCGACCCCCGACCTGCTCAGCGGCGGGAATCAGCAGAAGATCGTGGCCGCGAAGTGGCTGGCTCTGCAGCCGCGAGTCCTGCTCATGGACGAGCCGACCAAGGGCGTGGACGTCGGCGCGAAACATGAGATCCACCGGATCGTGCGCGACATGGCCGCCGCCGGCGCGGCCTGCCTGGTCGTCTCGAGCGATCTGCCGGAGCTGCTCGCCCTGGCCGATCGCATCCTGGTGATGCGCGAAGGGCGAATGCGCGGAGAGGTCGCGGCCGCCGATGCCGACGAGGAACGCGTGATGCGTCTTGCGGCCACGGCCGACGCGCGCCCGCCGCTTCCGCCCGCGGGCGGGCCTGGGGCTGCCGCGTGAGGAAGCTGTGGGAGGTTCGCGAGCTCAGCACCGTTGTCATCCTCCTCCTCGAGATCGCGTTCTTCTCGTGGTACCTGTGGCCTTCGCCCGGCCGTGCGCATCCGTTCTTCAACGTCGGAAACGCGCTCCTGGTCCTCAAGTACTCGTCGATCTACGGCATTGCCGCCGTTGGCGCGGCGATCGTGATCATCTCCGGCGGAATCGATTTGTCGCCGGGCGCGGTGATTGCCTTGTCGGGCGTCGTGTCCGGCGCGCTGTTTGTCGAGGGTCATTGGGGCCTCGCCGCCAGCGCACTCGCCGGTCTGCTCGTCGGCGCAGTATCCGGCCTGCTGAGCGCCGCGCTCATCGTCATCGTCCGGCTGCCGCCGTTCATCGCGACACTCGGCGTGATGGGGATGGCGCGAGGCGCGGCGTTCATCATCACGGAGGGACGGTATTTCGATCTGTCGAGAGACCTGCCGCCCGGCTTTCGCGTGCTCGGGATGCCGCTGGATTGGACCTCGCCGCTGCTGATGATCGCGCTCGCACTCGGGTTTCAGGCGCTGATGACGCGTTTTCAATGGGGCCGGGCGGCGTTTGCGATTGGCGGCAACCCGACCGCCGCGCTGTACTCGGGCGTACGCATTGGCGTCGTGCAGACGTCCATCTACGTGATCGCGGCGGTGCTGGCGGCGCTCTCGGGAGTGGCGTTGGCGATCGTTCAGGGGCAGGGCAAAGCAGATCTGGCGATGGGCTACGAGCTGGACATCATTGCGTCGGCTGTAATCGGCGGCGCGAGCCTCGCTGGCGGGCGGGGATCCGTCGTCGGTGCCGTGCTGGGGGCTTTGATTTTCGGCGTGCTGCGGAACGCACTGCCGCAGATTCCCGGCGCGACGTTCTACGATCGCCTGATCGTCGGCCTGGTCGTCATCGTCATCGTGGTCGTGGATCAGTTGCTGCGAGGAGACCGGAAATGAGACGAATCGTTTGTGCCTCTGTCGCTGTCGCAACGTTCGCATGCGGCGGTACGAACCGGCAGCCAGGCGGCGGCGGACGGCTGCGCTTCGCCGTCATCCCGAAATCTCTCGACATCCCGGTGTTCAACTATGCGAAGGTCGGTGCCGAGCGAGAAGCAGCGAAGTTGGGCAACGTCGACGTCGTCTGGCGCGCCCCGGAGAATGCCGATCAGCTGAAACAGAAGGAAGTGCTCGAATCGTTCATCACGCAGCGTGTGGATGGCATCGCCATCTCGTGCCTGAACGGCGATTTTCTGACCGACACGATCAATCGCGCCGTTGACGCCGGCATTCCCGTGACTACGTGGGACGCCGATGCGCCGAAATCGAAGCGGGTCGCGTTTTACGGCGTCGACGATCTCGCGGCGGGCCGCATCCTGGCGGAACAGGCCGCCATTCTGCTCGGCGGCAAGGGAAAGGTAGCCATCATCACCAGCGTCGGTGCTGTCAACCTGGAACGACGGCTGCAAGGTGTGCGGGAGGTGCTTGCGAAGCATCCGGACATTACGATCGCGGAAGTGTACGACATCAAGGAAGACCCCGTCCGCTGCAACGAGATCATCGCAGCGGGAACGAATCGTTACCCGGATCTCGGCGCCTGGATCTCGGTCGGCGGGTGGCCGGTCTTCACGCGCAATGCGCTGGCAGCCGTGCCGCCAGGGACGAAAGTGATCTCGTTCGACACCATTCCGCCGGCGCCCGATCTGTTGAAGGCCGGCAAAGTGCAGGTGCTGCTCGGTCAGAAATACTTTGGCTGGGGCAGCGAGTCGGTACGGCTGCTGGCCGACATCAAGGCCGGCAAGATGCCGCCATCGGCCGTGATCGACTCGGGTGTGGATATCGTCACGGCTGCGAACGTCGACGACTACATCATCAAGTGGAAATCGATGGAGAAGCCCTGACGTCCATCAGTCGGCTCGGTCGATACCCACCCTGTTGGAACCGGCGCAACCCTTCTGGTCGACAACTACTTGAGTGCCGCTTCTGATGAGCAAGAGATGTGGTAGACCAGAACAGCGACAGTTGGAACCGACTGATTCGCTGGTTGCGCCGAGTCGACTACTTTAGACGAGCGGCCTCGAACCCAATCCCGGGCTGCGGCGATGAACCGCGCACCTCACCACCAGAGGAACCGCCCGTCGGAGACGCGGCCACGAATGTCGCCGTTGTGTTTGGACCCCGCACGAACCGATCGCACAGGGTCCCCAAACATTGCTTGCTATCCGACGAAGGTTCCGAGACAGTACCCCGACGCGCACTGTCCCGACGGTGTCGTCTGGCCCGCGACTACCGCGCTCCAGGATTCAGCGGCCGAAAGACGCGAGCAAGGGTTCGAGCCAATCCAGCACCGCCGCTTCATCCACGCGGGCGCGATTGTCCACCGTGTCACACGTATAACCTCCATCAGCAGTCACTGCGACGATGCGTTCCGGAGCGGATTTGTGCGACCAACCCTTCGGGGAAAAAGTCGTTGGGTTGGATGGTAATCAATATGACGCCGACGTTCTCGTACGTGTTGCTGACATCGATCTCGCCCGCGGTGATCGCTCGGGCGCGGACGCCGAGCAGGACGGCCAGGGAGAGAACGGCTACGCAGGCAAAGCGGGTCATCATGGTGCCTCCTTCGAGCGCTGGCGGCTGCCGACCGTCTGTGATGCGCTCCGATTCGGAGGAAGATAGGCACGGCTCGG
The DNA here is from genome assembly GCA_046728115.1 of Acidobacteriota bacterium. Taxonomy (GTDB): domain Bacteria; phylum Acidobacteriota; class Vicinamibacteria; order Vicinamibacterales; family CAVVIG01; genus CAVSWN01. The sequence continues at coordinate 5,475 of JBKPDW010000322.1, forward strand.
TGAGCCCGGCAGATCTTTACCGTGTCATACGGTCTTGAACGGCGGGGGAACCTGATGGTGAGTGTTGACAGCCGTGGGGCAGGAGGGCGCCCGAATCAGCGGAATTGTCGACGAGCATCAAGTTCGAGTCGAGGTGATCGACGTGATTGGTCGCCAGCCACCGTCCGTCGAGGGAGAGCGATATCCGCCCGCACAGGCGGGAGGCGCGCCACGGAAGGCGACCCAAACGAGTGCGCCCGCCGGTCGCAGAGTCGTAGAACTCTACCGCGTCAAAATCGCGTTCCATCTCGAGGATGAAAATGCCCTTCTCGGCAACCGACCAGTAGAACGCCCGGACATTGTCCAATACGCGCGTTTGGGGTCCACCATCGACGCCGGTGCGCACCAGATTTGCCCGGACGTCGACAGGCCCCAATGCGCGGTCGAGGTAGTACAGAAAGCGGCCATCCGGCGATTCCTGGGGTTCGAAGCCTTCTGTGGTGGTGACCTGCGTCGCCGCGCAACGCCTTCGGCAGGCACTTTCCAGATTCGAGGACCGCCCGAGCGGTTCGACACAAAGTAAATCCATCGACCGTCTCTGGACCAGCTGGTAATGCCATCGACCGAAGGCTCAACGGTCAGGCGCTTGGGCTGACCGCCGGTGACGTCGGCGACGTAGACATCCCGGTTTCCGTCGATGGTGGCGTCAAAGACCATCCGACGCCCGTCGGGTGACCACCCTCCCGCGGCCCCTTCGGCGCGGAGAGCCATGGTCGTGAGCTTGCGGAGATGAGAACCGTCGCGCTGACTGATCCAGAAGAGGTGTTCACCGGAGCGGCCCGAACTGAAC
>JBKPDW010000323.1:0-4905 GCA_046728115.1 Acidobacteriota bacterium
GGTGGCGTGATTCTGACCGAGGAGGTCGGCGGCTACACCATCGACGGTGGACCTGATGCTCTGCTCGTGCAGAAATCCGAAGGAATCAAACTGTGCAACGAACTCGGCCTCGCCGATCGACTCGTGTCGACCAAGCCGCCGCGCACCGCATTCGTTCAGCGCGACGGGCGGTTGCATCCGCTTCCTCCGGCATCGGTCCTGGGGATCCCCGTACGCTTCGGACCGTTCGTCGGCACAGAGCTCTTCTCGTGGAAAGGCAAGCTGCGGATGGGCTGCGAGCTTTTCGTGCCGCCCAGGCGCGACGCCTCCGACGAATCGATCGGCGCCTTCATGACCCGTCGCTTTGGTCGCGAAGCCACTGACTACCTGGCCGAACCGCGGCTTGCCGGCATTCATGCCGGAGAAGTGAATCGACTCTCCGTTGCTGCATTGTTTCCGCGCTTCGTCGAGGCCGAGCGGAAACACGGCAGCCTGCTCCGCGCCTTCCGTGCGCAACCCAAAGCCCGGAATCCTCAATCCCCAATTCCGAATCCCCAATCCCCAATCTCCCATCCCCCATCCCCAATCCGTGATCCCCGATTCGAGGGTTCCTTCACGTCTCTCCCGGGGGGCCTGAGCGAAATGGTCTACGCGCTGGTCCGGACACTCGGCACCGCGAACGTGCGGACACGAACGGAAGTTACCGACGTGGCTGGTCGCGGACCCTTCGTCGTGCGGACGAACCGTGGCGATTCGGTCGAAGCGCCGGCGGTCGTTTTCGCGACGCCCGCATACGTGACGGCCGACCTCCTGCGCGGGCGAGACGCTGAACTCGCGCGGCTGTGTGGTGAAATTCGGTATGCGTCGACGGCGACGATCGCGATGGCGTTTCGACGCGACGCCGTGAGACATCCACTAAATGGATCGGGATACGTCGTGCCGCGGCGCGAACATAACGGCATCCTCGCTGTGTCGTGGCTATCATCGAAATGGCCGCATCGCGCACCGGACGATGCCGTGCTCCTGCGAACGTTCGTCGGCGGCGCCCGGGATCCGTGGGCGCTGGACGAACCCGACGAAGAACTGATCGCGCGCTCGCTCGACGCCACCCGGCCCGTGTTGGGCATCGCCGGCGATCCGCTCTTCACCAGGATCTACCGTTGGGATCGCGCGAGTCCGCAGCACAACGTCGGCCATCTCGAGCGCGTCGCGGCAATCGACCGCTGTCTCGATCGACATGCTGGACTCTTCGTGACAGGCAGCGGGTTCCGAGCGGTCGGCATTCCCGATTGCATTGCCGATGGACGAGCGACGGCCAGCCAGGTGGCAGAATGGCTGCGTATGGAATCCGCCGTCCGGGTGGAGCTGTGAAACCTGCGTCGCTCGCTGCGAGGTTCGCTGCCGTGTGCCTGAGCACGATTGTCGTCGGTGCTCAATCGACCGATCTACTGACGCTGCTGCGCCGGATCAAGACCGCCGATACCGAGCAACTCGCCGTATCGGAGGAAGACGGCCGGTTCCTGCGCTTGATGGCGGCAACCAGCGGCGCGAAGCGAGCGCTGGAAATCGGCGGCGCACACGGGTACAGCGCGATCTGGATCGGACTCGGTCTGCGCGAGACCGGCGGCCGGCTCACGTCGATCGAATTCGATCCGGCGCGCGCGAAAATCGCCGCCGATCATGTCCGCTCCGCCGGTCTCGCCGATATCGTCACGGTTGTCTCGGGCGACGCATTCCAGGCGATCCCCAGGATCGAGGGCGACTTCGATTTCGTATTCCTCGACGCGTGGAAGCGCGACTACAAGCGCTTTTTCGATCTCGTGTGGCCTCGCTTGCGTCCCCACGGATTGCTGCTCGCGCACAACGTTGTGAACAAACAATCGGAGATGCGCGATTTCCTGGCGGCCATCCAGACCAACTCGCAGATCATGACGACGATCGTCAAGCCGTCCGACGAAGGGATGTCGGTGACGCTGAAGCTGCGATGATCGGCCAGCCGTTTCGACAATGACACCCGTCCACATCATCGGCGTGCCGCTGGACCTCGGTTCGGGACGCCGCGGCGTCGAGATGGGCCCTTCGGCGTTTCGGAGCGCCGCGCTTGGCGAGCGCATCGCCGCCCTCGGTTTTTCGGTCGTCGACAAGGGCAATCTCCCGGCGCCGATTCCCGAAACGCAGGAACAGCGCGACGAGCACAAGAAGTACATCCGCGACATCGCCAAGGTGTGTCAGAAGCTCTATCAGATTTCTCTGGCGTCACTGCAAGAGGGCGCGCTGCCGCTCGTGCTCGGCGGCGACCACAGTCTGGCAGCGGGATCGGTCGCCGCGGCGGCCGAGTGGGCGAGGCAGTCGAAAAACCTTCCGCTCGGCCTGCTGTGGGTCGACGCTCACGGCGACATGAACACGCCGGCCACGTCGCTCTCGGGCAACGTGCACGGCATGCCGCTGGCGGCGCTCCTCGGCCCGGAGCCGGCGGAGCTGTCGAAAATCGGCACCTTTGCCCCGAAGGTCCTGCCCGCTCACACCGTACTGGTCGGCGTGCGCAATCTCGACGAGCGAGAAAAGATCATGGTGCGCGACTCGCACGTCCACGTCTTCACGATGAAGGACATCGATCGTCAGGGGATCGCGTTGATTGTCGAGCAGGCGGTCAGCCTGGCCGGCGCGGGCACCGCCGGCATTCACGTGTCGTTCGATATGGACGTGTGCGATCCGCAAGTGGCCCCCGGCGTCGGCACCCCCGTGAGAGGCGGACTCGACTACCGCGAGGCACACATGGTGATGGAAATCGTCGCCGACTCGGGCCTCCTCACCTCGCTCGATCTCGTGGAAGTCAACCCGACACTCGATGTACGCAACGCCACCGCGCAGCTCGGAACCGAGTTGACCCTGTCGGCGCTGGGCATGAAGATTCTCTAGGACGGCCGCTCCGCCTCCGTCACCATCTCCTGAAGCGCCTGGACCAGCGCTACGAGCGAGTACGGCTTCTCGATGAGCCGGGTGCGCGGACGAAGCCGTTCGAGTTCGGCCGATTCCGACGGCACACCCGAAAAGATGATGACCGGGATATTGGCGGGTGTGGAGGCAACGACGTCGCGTCCCGATCCACGGCGCAGGCGCAAGTCGACGACGGCGGCCGCCAGGCGCTGTTTCTTGATGATCTCGAGCCCTTCGTCCGCGTCCTCGGCGGTGATCACGCCGAAGCCGTGCAGCTCGAGAAACTTCACGAGCGGCCGCCGCACGGATAGATCGTCTTCGAGCACGAGTACCAGCCGCGTCGACTCTTTCGTCATCGAAGCCGTATCGCGGCCCTTTCCAACCGCGCCCGAGGAAGCTCGCGACCGTTCCGGGAGGCCGCACGCCAACAGGCAGCGTCAGCGTAGGACAATCTCGGCTGCACCGCAAGTCGACGCGAGCCGTTTCATTTCTCGATCCACGCGGCATGAAGCGCCGCTCGCTGAAAGGCGCGATTCGCCGGTTCACGTCGGTGGCCGCCAAACATCGCCGCGACGAGGCGTCGATGACCACGATGGTCGGCGACGCGCCGAAAAGTGACGCGCGATCCAATCGGATCGCGAGGATGCCTGGCGCGAACGGCAAGCAGATACCAGGACGCGCCCAGCACCGCGGACACCTTCATTTGCGCACTTTTTACGTCATCCACGCTATGGATGAGTTAAAACGTGGGGGTGAGCGCTGACCACGCCCCGGAACCGATCGCGGTGAATTGCCCGTACTGCGGGCGTCCGCTGGCCTTCCTGACTCACCAGAACGGGAGTGGCACCGTCTACCGGTGCCGCGAGCATGGCCGATTCTGGTTCGACGATCGAGGGCGACTGCGGGACGAGTTGCCGAGTACCCGCAAGTAACACCTCGCCTTCGACGCTCAGAAAGCTTTTCAAGTGTCGTGATGGAGTTGCGGCAACAACTTCGGACCGATCGGCTGCAGCTGCGGCGATGGCGTCCTGAAGACGAGAGCCCTTTGCGGCGTTGAACGCCGACCCGCGGGTGATGGAATTCTTTCCCGCGGTCCTGTCACGTGCAGAGAGCGACCAGCTCGCGGCAGGCATCGAGCGTCATTTTGAGCAGCACGGCTTCGGACTCTGGGCCGTGGAGGTTCCGAACATCGCGGCATTCGTGGGATTCATTGGCCTTTCCGTCCCGGGCTTCACGGCCCACTTTACGCCGTGCGTGGAGGTCGGCTGGCGCCTCTCAGCGGAACATTGGGATCGCGGGTACGCAACCGAGGGAGCACGCGCGGTCGTTGCGTTTGGTCTCGAGACTCTGGGACTGCCCGAGATTGTCTCGTTCACCGTGCCCGACAACGTTCGCTCGCGACGCGTGATGGACCGAATCGGGATGGTGTCCGACCCCGCCGATGATTTCGATCATCCCGGACTACCCGCGGGGCACCCGCTTCGACGCCACGTCCTGTACAGGATCAAGCCTCGATCGCTGCCGTGATCCATCGATCGGATTCTTGCGACAGCCTTCACCTGGCGTCGCGGCTAATTGCAGGCCGACTCTTTCGCTGGCGCCAGCGCGGAACCCTGTCCCGATTCGTTGACCCACAGCCAGCACTCGCCGGTCTTCACGTCTTTAACGAAGGCGGCTCTGATCCCGCCTTTGGCGCGTTGATTACCCCCACTGGCGTGGTCGTGAGGCGCGGGTTCTAGTAACTGGGTTGTTGCTGCGCGTGAGCGGGGGGCGCAAGGGTTCTATCGATCAGGAACCCGACAGTGACGGTGAACAGGATGAGAAGAACGAGTCTGGTTCCGGCCATATCGAGTCAATGCCATTCGTAGTTGAAATTCGGTAAGCGACCCACTGTTTACGCCGCCGACTTCTTCATGCCGTGCATCTGCCGCTTGATGGCCTCTCGAAGCAGCGGGAGCGCGCGATAGTTCCTGATGCGTCGCAGCCGTG
>JBKPDW010000324.1:0-9130 GCA_046728115.1 Acidobacteriota bacterium
GCATGTTCGGGCCAGCCGTACACGCCGGGCTCGAAGAAGGCGCGGTAAACGAGAAGCTGACACCGGCCGTCGAACAGGTCGAGCAGGCTCGCCTTACCCTTCGGCCCGTCGAACTCGTACGACTTTTCCACGGCCAGCCACGGCATCCGCCGACGCTCGGCGGCCAGCGCGTCACGGGCGCCGGTCAATGCCTTCTCCTTCACGAGGAGCTGCTGGCGCGCAGCCTCCCACTCCTGCGCCGACACGACCGGGGGTGTGTTCATTGGAAGACGCTCTTTCCGGTGCTCCCTATCTCTCTCCTTGTTCTTGTCCATCTCTCTCTCCTCGTTCTTGCTGTTTCTTGCCGCCGAGCCTTGTTCTTGCCGAGCTCGAGCCGGGCTGTCAGCCACTTTTCGAGTGTCCGGTCTTGCGTGTCGTCATCAGTCTTTCTCTCCCTTCGTCAAGTGTCCTTATCGTTCGTTCCGTTCTCGATACAACGTGCTGGTTGTTGGTCGTGAGATAAAACTAGCGCCGGAAATTGAAGCCGTGGGAGTGACAAGTGTGACGGGATTCCGATGGACTCGCTGATCACGGCCGTCGCGCCTGCACTCGCAGCGGCTTCACGGACGTACTCGGCAACGTCTCGCGGTCGGCGTCCCAGCGCGCGGTCGACACCGTCAGTGACATGCGCATTGCGGCCGTCCAAGACTTCGGTACACAGAGTTCATGAGCGAGATGAACTCCGCTGGGACCTTTTCCTTCACGAGCAAGGGATGCATAGTGATCGGACGAAATCTGCACGTACTGAATCTCCCGGCCCACCGCGTGAGCAATCTCTCGGATTGCCTTTTGAAACGTGAGCAGACGCGGGCCGGTCAGATTGTACAGTTGGCCGAGATGTCGATCGTCGGTGAGCTCGGCCACGGCAAGAGGACGATGTGCCTCACGTCGTTCGTGCCGCCCAAGGATCGATCGCGAACGGTGCTGCTCGGCGGGTGCGCTGCCGCGTGCGTGATCGAAACATTCCTCGTGTCGCTCCAGACCTGGCACGGTGTGCCATCGCATGCCAGCGTCGGAACACGTTCGATGCCGCGATCGCTCAAACGCTGGCGGTCGGTGGATTCACACTCGTCGCGGTTATCATCGTGCTGACCGTCGCAGTCTTCCGCAGGTGACCAATGCTTTGTCGGTCCGAGACACCGTACGCCGATGAACTGGCGCCTGTCCTGATACTTGGCGTCTGGCTGCCGTCCTTGGTCCGAATGCTGCAGCGCTACCGCCAGGCCGTTGCCAGGACAGCGAGACGCGCCTCGGGCAGGGTTGGCGAGACGCGCGCGGGATGACGCATTTCTGAGAGAGTTACATCTGTGCCGGTCGCATTATCTGATCCCATGACACACCGCTACGCGCCCATCGAAGACTACGGCATCATCGGCGACCTCCACACGGTGGCGCTGGTCGGTAAGGACGGATCGATCGACTTCCTCTGCCTCCCCTCGTTCGACTCACCGTCCGTTTTTGCCGCCCTCCTCGACGCCGATCGCGGAGGACGTTTCCAGATCGCGCCACAGCTCGACGATGCGGTGCACAGGCAGCTCTACCTGCCTGACACCAACGTGCTACTGACCCGGTTCCTGTCCGACAGCGGAGTGGCCGAGGTGTCGGACTTCATGCCGGTGGAGGACGCCGGCGTCGCGCACAATCTCGTACGTCGCGCGAAGACGGTCCGCGGCGAGATCCGTTTCGCCATGCGCTGCAATCCGCGATTCGATTACGCCCGCGCGACGCACACCGCGGAGCGGCGCGGCGAGAGGGAGATTCTCTTCGTCGGCCGCTCGGGCCCAAGCGAGCTGGGGCTGCGGCTTCGGTCGTCGATCCCGTTGCAGCTCGCGGATGGAGCCGCCGTGGCCGAGTTCACGCTCGGCGCCGACGAATCGGCCTGGTTCGTCCTGGAAGTCGTAACGGCGGAGGAGCCGTCGCCAAGCGAGCGCGCCGATTACCCAACCGAGGCCTTTAAGGAAACCGTGAACTTCTGGCGCGCCTGGATTGGCCGCAGCACGTACAAGAACCGCTGGCGCGAGATGGTCAACCGCTCCGCGCTCGTGCTCAAGCTCCTCACCTCCAGAGAACACGGCTCGATCGTGGCGGCGCCCACATTCGGATTGCCCGAGAACATCGGCGGCGTGCGCAACTGGGACTATCGGTACTCATGGATCCGCGACTCGTCATTCACGCTCTACGGTCTCATGCGGCTTGGCTACACGGGCGAGGCCGCGGACTTCATGCGCTGGATGATGGCACGCTGCCAGGAGCTGGGTCCGGATGGCTCGCTGCAGATCATGTACGCCATCGACGGCCGCCCCGCGCTCGAGGAAGAGACGCTGCCCCACCTCGAAGGCTACATGGGCTCGCGTCCAGTCCGCATCGGCAACGCTGCGCACACCCACCTTCAGCTCGACATCTATGGCGAGTTGATGGACTCGTTCTACCTGTACGATAAGTATGGGTCCCCCATCGGGTATGACGAGTGGATGAACATCGTCCGGCTGATCGACTGGGTATGCGGCCATTGGCGGGAGGAGGATGAAAGCATCTGGGAGGTCCGAGGTGGGCGCCGGGAGTTCGTCTACTCGCGTGTCATGTGCTGGGTCGCGATCGACCGGGCCATTCGCCTCGCGAATCGACGCTCGTTCCCGGCTTCGTATTCCCGCTGGTACGAGGTACGGGACACGATCTACCGCGACATCTACGAGCGCTTCTGGGACTCGGCGCGCCGCGGCTTCGTCCAGCACCCGGGCGCGTCCACGTTCGACGCCGCAGCCTTGCTCATGCCGCTGGTGCGCTTCGTGTCGCCGACCGACTCGCGATGGATCGAGACCCTGCGCGGTATCGAGCAGGAACTGGTGAGCGATTCACTGGTCTATCGCTATCGCCTCGGCGATGGCTTCTCCGACGGGCTGACGGGTCAGGAGGGAACGTTCTCGATGTGCTCGTTCTGGTACGTCGAGTGCCTGTCGCGCATGGGCGACCTTCACAAGGCGCGGTTCTTCTTCGAGAAGATGCTCGGGTACGCGAATCATCTGGGGCTGTACGGCGAGCAGCTGGGCCCGCGCGCGCAACACCTCGGCAACTTCCCACAAGCGTTCACTCACCTGGCCTTGATCAGCGCCGCCTACGACCTCGACCGCCGACTCTCAGCCGCCGGCCACGCGGGCTGAGGATCGGAGGCGTTCGCGTCGACCTGCCGCTCAGTGGCCGCTAAATGCGGAGCGCTCGTGCTCTCGGTCCCCGGCCGGTCCGCCCGCGTTGAGCGGGGCACACCTAGTCGCGTCGACATCCTTGGGACCAATGAGACAGCCGCGAGGCCCAACGCGATTTCGGCGTCGTCAAGATTTCTAAGCCGTACTTGCCAATGTGGCCATATGTAGCTATATTTTGAAGGTGGCGTCAGCTGGCATTCGCGAGCTGAAAGACAATCTGAGTCGGTACATCCGGCGAATCGAAGCGGGGGAGCGCATCGCAATCACCGCGCACGGCCGGGTCGTTGCGGAGCTTGTTCCGCCAGGAACCGCCAGCAAACGTCACGGTTCAAGCCGTTTCGACGAGCTTGTGGCGGCGGGGGTGATCCGTCCACCGCTCGAGGCCGGCGACCCGACAGAGGATTGGCCGGACATCCGGCTCCCGCCTGGCACGGCCAGGGAACTGATTGACGCGGACCGTGGCGAAGCGTAGCAGCGGGCCTTCGCGTGCCGTGCGCAAGGCGACTCGGCCGGCTATGTCGGCCGAGCGTGCAGTCGTCACCGTTCGTTACATCGAGTCGAGTGCGCTCGTCGCTGCGCTCCTCGAACACGACGCGGACGCACTGAAATCGTTGCGTGCCAAGGCCAGGCAGGTCACGTCCGCGTTGACGCTTGCGGAGGCCGCGCGCGCTATTGTGCGTGCACGCATTGGCGAACGGCTGACACCTGACACGGAACGCGTAGCCGTCCGAGCCCTGCGGCGTTTTGAGCGTCGCTGCTACGTCGTCGCGGTCACGGACGACGTTCTCGCGCGAGTCAGGCGACCGTTTCCGGTGGAACCAGTTCGCACGCTCGATGCCGTGCACATCGCGACAGCAGAATCGCTCGGCGAGGCTCCGCAATTGATGTCAATTGTGACGCGTGACCACCGAGTTCGCGAAAACGCCAAGGCGCTCGGCTATTCCGTGGAGTAATGGCGATCGCACACGCGTGAGCCGACCACGAGCCAAGACGGGTTGGGGGTATTCGACTGAGCGCGGGGTCTCGCCACGAGCGTGTGCTTCCGAAAATAGGTCACCGCCTCCGATGGGCGATTGAGCTCGAGTGAGCGCGCTGCCGAGGATGCGTACGGAGGGTGGATCTTGGTGAGCAAGGTATGTTACCTTGCTCACCAAGGTAATCTGACGCATGCAGTACGACCGAGAATTTCTCACCGGTACCGTCGGCGTTCTGATTCTGAGCCTGTTGAATGAGCGCGAAATGTACGGTTACGAGCTTCTCCGGGAGGCCGAGCGACGCAGTTCGAGCGCGTTTCAGCTGAAGGAAGGGACGCTGTACCCCGCGCTCCATCATATGGAGCGATCCGGGCTGCTCAAGGGTCGCTGGCGTGACAGCGAGACTGGACGAGCGCGCAAGTACTACAGTCTGACCGCGAAGGGCCGGCGCCAGGCCCAGTCAAAACGTCAGCAATGGCTACAGATTTCGGCCGCAATGCGGTCGATCTTGGGTGACAGCCATGCCTGAGGACATCGACGCGTTCGTCGAACCGATCGTTGAAGCCGCACAGATCCCGAGTCGTCGACGCCGCGAGGAGCTGCGCCGCGAGTTGCGCAGCCATTTTGAAGATAGCGGTCTGACACCGGAAGCACTCCACGATGCTGTCGCGCGCTTCGGAGACACTGCTCGTATCGGTGATTCGCTACGGAAGGTTGTGTACCGGCGGGACTACATGCTGTTTTATATCGTGAAGGTCGGGGCCTGCATTGCCGCAGCCACTATGGCCGCGATTCTGATTGAGGCGATCGCCGGTCTCCGCCTCGAGAGCGGCGCGGAAGCATGGCACCTGTCGCCAGATTTCGCGCACGCCGCCCGCTTTGGCGTCGTCCTGACGTTAGCGCTCGTCGCTGCGGCGGAAGCGACGCGCCCGCCGTTCACGTGGTCGCGGGCGCTCTTGTCGCTTTGTTGCTACGCGATAGTGTCTGCGTGTGCATTATCGGTGAACGCGAACAGCGTCGGTGCGTTCGTCACGGCGAGCATTTTGGCGACGATCGGTGTCGGCTTCGCGAGGGCGGCGACGGCGTGGACATCGAGGGCGTTGCTCACCTTGGCGGCATTCACCGTGGCGGAGTACCTGTTGCACCAGTCGTTGGGCATCACGTTCGGCCCGATCCGCGCGTTCGCGGCAAGCGCAATCCTCCTCATGCTGTGGGCTTCAACCATCACGATCGTCGCGTTCTCCGATCGCGCATTTGTCAGTGCCTTCAGGACGACCTGAGAAGAGCATGCTTCAAGATCTCCGTTTCGGATTTCGGATGCTGCGGCGGAATCCAGGTTTCTCGATCCTCGCGGTGGTGTGTCTGACGGTCGGGATCGGCGCGACCGCTGCGGTGTTCAGCTGGATCGAGGGCATCCTCCTTCGTCCATATCCTCTTGTCGTCGACCAGGACCGATTGGTCGCGCTCACCGGTACAAACCGCGGCACTGGGCGAGACGACGTCTCGTGGCCAGACTTCAAGGATCTCGAACGCAGCAGCACGCTTGCTGATGCGTTCATCGGCGAAAAGATCACCGGATCGACGTTGACCCTCGGCGATCGCGCGGAGCGCGTCATCGGCAGCATGGTGTCTGCGAACTATTTCGAGGCGATCGGTGTCCATCCCGTACTCGGCCGCGGCTTCGAAGTCGGTGAGGACGTCGGTCGCAATTCGCATCCAGTGACGGTGATCAGCTACCAGATGTGGCAAGACCGGTTTCATGGCGACCCGAATGTCATCGGCAAGACGCAAGTGCTCGCGGGTCTGCCGCATACGATCATCGGTGTCGCTCCCAACGGGTTTTACGGCACCTTTGTCGGGTACGCATTTCAATTCTGGGTTCCGGCATCGATGCAGGCGCAATTCGATGGCGGCGCCTACAAGCTCGAGGATCGCGGCGCACGGTGGATTGAAGGATTCGTGCGTCTGAAGCGCGGCGTCTCCATCGATCAGGCACAAGCGGAGCTGTCGGCGGTCGCCGGCCGCCTCGAAGCGACCTATCCCGAGACCAATCGAGGACGCGGCGTCAGACTGTATCCGTTGTGGCAGACTCCGTTTAACAACGCCGGTGCGATGCTGCCCACCCTCGCTATCGCGCTCGCAGTTGTCATTGCCGTTCTGTTCATCGCATGCGCAAATGTGGGGAATCTCCTTCTGGTGCGCGCATTGGCGCGTCAGCAGGAAATGACGATTCGTATGTCCATTGGGGCGGGCCGACTTCGGCTGGTACGGCAGCTGATGACAGAAGGCATCATCCTCTCGGCCATCGCCGCCATCGGCGGATTGTTCGTGGCGCATTGGCTTCGGGACGCGATCGCACTGTTGACGCCCCCGCGTGGTGGGGTGTTGTTGCGGCTGCCGGGTGCGCTCGATTGGCGTGTCTTCGCGTTGAGTGGCGGCGTGTGTATCGCGGCGACGATGCTGTTCGGGCTGGTTCCTGCGGTCTTGACGACGCGGGTTGATCTCGCGGGCGCCCTCCGCGCAGAGGGAGGCGGCGTCGTCGGATCGCATGGTCGATCGTGGGTGCGCTCCGCCTTGGTCCTGATCCAGATGTCGCTGAGTTTCGTGTTGCTCGTCGGCGCCGGTTTATTGATTCAGACGCTCCAGGCCGTACGGCATGCGAATCCCGGCTTTACGACCGACGGTGTGCTCACCACAACCATCGACCTGTTCACCGCAGGCTACGACACGCAGCGCGCGAAGAATTTTCAAACCGAACTGATCGATCGGCTGCAGACGCGTGCGGGCATCGATTCGGCCGCGCTCTCACGCTCTACGCCGTTCAGTTATCGGACGTATCCGTCTGCGCCAATCGCCGTGGATGGCTACGATGCGCCCAAGGATCAACAGCCGACTGCCGAGTACAACGAAATCAGTCCAGCGTTTCTGGCAACAATGGGGATTCCAGTGGTATCTGGACGGGAGTTCACACGCGCCGACGATGAGACCGCGTTGCCGGTGGCGATCGTCGACCAGACTACCGCATCTCAGTTCTTTCGCGGCACCGATCCCGTCGGTCGGCGGATACAGGTGAGAGGCAAGTGGTTGCAGATCGTCGGTGTGGCTCGGATGGCCAAATATCGCAACCTGTTAGAGACACCGCGTCCATTCCTGTACGTCCCGTTGCGACAGAGTTTTTCGCCCGTCGTGGCGCTGCACATTCGAACATCGCAAGGACCGGCTGCGCTTGCCCCGATGTTGGTTCGCGAGATCCGCGGGCTGGATCCGAACGTCGCGCCGAGCGAAGTGATTACGATGCGCGAGCAGGTCGAACGCACGACCGCACCGCAACGAATCGGTGTGACGATTCTCGTCGTGTTTGCGACGCTGGCGCTCGGACTCGCCGCGGTCGGATTGTACGGTGTTATGGCCGCGACGGTTTCGCAAAGTACACGCGAGCTCGCGCTGCGGATTGCGCTTGGCGCTGACGCGGCCGACTTGCTCCGCCTCGTGATGTCTCGATCTGTCCTCCTGACAGCCGTCGGCATCGTCGTGGGTATCGCCGTTGCGCTAGAGGTAACGCGGTTGTTGGGGTATCTGCTTTACAACGTCAGCCCGCGTGATCCGCTAGCGTTCGGATTCGCCTTCGCCGTCATCGCGCTGGCGTCGCTCGTGGCCTCCCTGGTCCCTGCGTGGCGCGCGACGCGCACGGATCCTTTGCTCGCGATGCGTGGATAGCGGCGTTCGACGAAGGCAGATTCGCCGTGAACCGCTCGTGTAAGACCTTTCGTCCCGAGCTCTACCGCCTTCTTTCGGGCCTGGCGCGGATCGCGAGAACCGCTGCCTCGATCCGGCGCGTGCGGGTGTCCGGTTTCTTCGCTCCCCCAATCGCATCCGCGTACTCGCGCTGGTGCGAGTAACTGAGTTCTCGCCATCGATGCCATGCCGGCGGCGCTGCCTTCAGAGCGCTCACGAAATCCGGCGGCGCCTTCACCTCGCGTGTTTCCATGTCGAGTTCGAGGCGGACCTCGAGCGTCTCACCGCCTTCCAGGCCGGCAGCCTCGCGGTTGCTGCGGCGCAGCGGAATGCATGGCGGCCCGCCCATCGCCGCAATCGTGCTCCGGTACGTGTAGCCGTTCAACGTGACCTTCACCGGCGCGCGTACTTTGCCGAAGACCACTTTCGGATCAAACGTTACGGGAATAAAACACATCGACCCGTCTCGAACGACCGTCGTCTTGAAGGTTTTCGTTACCATGGAAGCTCCATTGTCAGCGAATGTTGCACGTCGGTGCCTGACATGGACCTCGGAGCTGGATAGCCGGCTGCGCGTGATACGAAGAGTATAGGCTCATTGCTCGAACCTCGCGACCAGCGTGAGCAGAACCTTACATGAAGATCAATTGATTCTTACTACGATGTAAGGTAGCTTAGGAATGTAAGGAGGAAGCGTGCCGACGGCGACGTTGACGACGAAAGGCCAGGTGACGATCCCGAAGGAAGTCCGCGAACATCTCGGCGTCGATACGGGCGATCGTTTGAGCTTTTTAGTACAGGAGGATGGGACGGTCATCGTAGAGCCGATCACACGCCACGTTCGAGACCTTGGCGGGCTGCTCAAGCGTCCAAGGCATCGGTCCATATCGATCGACGAGATGGACGAGGGCATTGCTCGGCGGATGCGCGCGAAATTCGGGCGACAGCGATGATCGGTCTCGACACCAACGTGCTGGTCCGATACCTGACGCACGACGATTCAGCGCAGTACGCGAAGGCGGCCGCTTTCATCGAGGCCGCAACGAACCGCGGGGAACAGTTCGTTGTGAATACGGCCGTGCTGTGTGAACTGGTGTGGGTGCTGGGCAGCGCGTATGACTACTCTCGGGAAGAGATCGCGACGACCCTTGAGCAGATATTCGCAACTGCCCAGTTCCAGAT
>JBKPDW010000325.1:0-8276 GCA_046728115.1 Acidobacteriota bacterium
CCGTGTGGATGCGGGCTCTCATCAATCAATTCGAATCGGGGGGCGGCGGCGGTGGCGGCGGTGGTGGTGGCGGAGGTGGTGGTACGGGAGGACAGTGCGGTTGTCCGGCAACAAGGCCGATCTGCTGCGGCGAATGCATCAAGGTGGGCGGACGCAGGCAGTGCGACGATGCCTGCATCGCGAGGAACCAGGCCTGCCCATAGATCACGAAGGGTCGGGGATATGGATAAGGGCAGGGGTCAGCGATTAAGTTGGCGATTACCAACCTGCACGCGAAGATGTTGTCGGACGAGCGAAGGTCCGCCGTTCCTGCAGATCTGCTGTGTCGGGGATTGCTTCAGACCGCCCATCGGTGATGGTGGCGTACTGACTCAAGGCTAGGGGTTCCAATGGACCCCTTGGAGTTGGTCAGGCTGACAGTCTTGATGGAGCGTACCCGGGGCAACCCGGATGTGACGATCGGGCTCATCGACGGGCCCGTCGTCACACAACATTCCAGCCTGACGAGCGAACGGTTGCGAGAGATGCCCGGCAGTGGCGGGGCGACGTGCAGTCAGGCCAGCAGCGCGGCGTGCCTTCACGGGACATTCGTCAGCGGCATCCTATCGGCCAGGCGGGGCTCCTCCGCGCCGGCGATCTGTCCCGACTGCACACTTCTCGTGCGGCCGATTTTTTCCGAATCGTTCTCGGGAAGCGAACAGATGCCGAGCGTGACACCGCGGGAACTCGCCGCGGCAATCGTCGAATGCATCGACGCGGGCGCGCGCGTGATCAATTTGAGTCTCGGGCTCGCGCGGCCTTCAACCAGGGAGGAACACACGCTCGAGACTGCCCTGAATCAGGCGCTCCGGCGGGGCGTGATCGTCGTGGCGGCAGCCGGCAATCAAGGTACGGTCGGAAGCTCGGCCATCACGCGTCATCCGTGGGTCATTCCGGTCGTGGGGTGTGACCTTCAGGGTCGACCGATGAACCAGTCGAATCTGGGCGGGTCGATAGGCAGGGGAGGCTTGAGCGCCCCGGGCGAGCAGATTACCAGTCTCGGCTCCGAGGGACCATCGCTTACCCTTGGAGGGACAAGCGTGGCAGCACCGTTCGTGACGGGCGCCACGGCGTTGTTGTGGTCGGAATTTCCCGCTGCGCCCGCCGCTCAAATCAAGCTCGTCATGACGCAGGCGTCCGGACGTCGGCGAGCGTCGGTCGTACCGCCCTTACTGGACGCCTCGGCGGCATACGACGCGATGGCGAGCGCGAACAGGAGCAGAAGCACAGCATGAAAAAGTCACGCCGACACAAGGCGCCGCAAGCCCAGCGCGAAACGCCCGCGCCTGCGCACCGCGTGCGGCTTCCCGGATTCATCACCGACGAGGAGATTGGGCTCGGCGACGTGATCACGCGAGCGACCAAGTACTTCGGCGTGAGCCCGTGCGGAGGCTGCCGTCGCCGCGCGGCAGCTCTCAACCGCTGGATGGTCTTCACGAAGTAACCGCCAATCGTCACCGTTCCCAACGGTGTCTGCCACCGGCCACTAGCTGACCATTGCAAGCGGAAGCCCCGCCGCTTCCCAGGCCGCAATGCCGCCCGCCAATTCGGCGACTCGACGAAACCCGATCTGCTGCAGCAGACTGGCGGCAATCGACGAGCGGTATCCGCCCGCGCAGTGCACGAGCAGTGGGCGGTCGGCCGGCAGATCGTGCGCGCGCGCCGCCAGATGGTTCAACGGAATACTGAGGCTCCCTTCGATGTGCTTCGCTTCGTACTCGCGAGGCGCGCGGACATCCACGATTTGTGGTGGCTCGTCCGACAGGAGTCTTTGGGCCGCCACATCGGGACTGAGTCGCTCGGTCGAGACGGTCAACTCCGGCCGCGACTCGAGGTCGTGCACGTCCTTCAGGTACCCGACCACGCGATCGAAGCCGATGCGGCCGAGCCGCATCGCCGATTCCTGCTCGCGTCCGGGTTCCGCGATGATCACGATCGGTTTGTGCGGGTCGAGAATCGTGCCCGCCCATGTGGCGTACTGTCCGCCCAGCCCGACGTTCCGGCTGCCGATGAGATGCGCAGCGGCGAACTCGGCGGGTTCGCGGGTGTCCAGGATCTGCGCCCCTTCGCGCTGCTGCTCGAGTACCTGTTCCAGCCGCATTGGTTTCACCCCTTCGGCGAGCGACGCGTCCAGCGTTGGATGTTCCTTGGCATTGAGGACCGCGTCGTAGACGAAGTATGCGGGCGCGTCCGGCTGATCTGCGGTGACGAGATCGACGAACGCCTCACGGCTCATCGGCTGGAGGGCGTAGTTCGATCGGCGCTGTTCGCCGATCGTCGAAAACGTCTCCTTGCCCAGCGCTTTGCCGCAGAGCGAGCCGGCGCCGTGCGCCGGGTAGACGAGGCTGTCGTCGGGCAGCGTGAGCAGCTTGGTCCGCAACGAGTCGTACAGCATGTTGCCCAGCGAAGCGGCAGACCATCCAAGCGCGCTGCGAAGGTCGGGCCGCCCGACGTCGCCGACAAACAGCGTGTCGCCGGTCAACACGGCATGCGGCTGCGTGTCGCTGCGGTCCAGATCGAATACGAGCAGCGAGATCGATTCTGGCGTGTGGCCGGGCGTCTCGAGCGTCTTGATGCGCACGCGTCCGAGATCGATGGTTTCCCCATCCTTCAAGGCGACGAACGGGTACTCCGCCTTCGCGCTGGCACCCAGGCAGATCGCCGCGCCGGTCAGATCGCGAAGTTCGAGGTGACCGGCCAGGAAATCGGCGTGCAGATGGGTGAGGAAGACGTGCGTGATGCGCAGGTCGTGCTCGCGGGCAAACGCGACGTACTGCTCGATGTCGCGCTGCGGATCGACGATGGCAGCCATGCGCGACCGTTCGTCGCCGACGAGATATGACGCATGCGCCAGACAGTTGAGATAAAACTGCTTGAGAATCATGAAATCGCTCCTGGGATATATGTCGACCTGATTGCGCCCTCAGTGCGGCAGTCGCCGGCGCAGGAGCCCGTAGGTGTACGTACCGGCCAGCGCGCTGACGAGTGCAACAAGCATCACTGGTGTTCCCGCGCCGAGCAGCGCGACGAGCGGCCCCGGGCAGGCGCCCGTCAGGGCCCAGCCGACACCGAACGTTACACCGCCTGCCGCATAGCGCACGCCGCTGCCGAATGTCTTTGGCGTGAAACCGAGTGGGGTGCCATCCGGCCCTCGAAGGCCGAGCCGGCTGATCGTCAGCAGCGAAATCGCAGCGGTGGCCACCGCCGTGCCCATCACGCCGTACATATGGAAGGCATCGAATCGGAACATCTCCTGGATCCGAAACCACGACACGACCTGCGCTTCCACGATGACAGCGCCGAATACCGTTCCGATCAGGAAGTAAGGAAGGAGTTTCATCTCATGAGTACCGGCAGCAACAGATAAGTTGCCGCGAGTCCGCCCCCGAAAAAACCGCACACTGCCAGTAGGGATGCCGGTTGAAGATCGGCCAGACCGGAAATGGCGTGCCCCGACGTGCAACCGCCCGCGTACGAGGTCCCGAATCCAACCAGAAAACCGCCGACGACCACCATGACGAAACCTTTGACGGTGAGGAGTGCGGACCACGCGAACACTTCGCGCGGCGCGAGTCCGGTGATGTCGTGCAATCCGAGTTGATGCAGCGCCGCGAGCGTGTGCGGGGATACGGTCACGACCGGTGGGGCGACGCGCCACGCGATTGCCGCACCGGCAAGAATTCCCGAGAGAAACGCCAGATTCCACGAGCCAAGCCGCTTCCAGTCGTGGCCGAAGAACTCGATGCCGCATGGCGCCAGGGCGGCGCACAGATGTCTGAAGTTGCTCGAGATCCCGAATGGCTTGTTCCCCGCCAGAAGGACCGCCGGCACGACCAGACCGATGAGCGGTCCGGCGACGTACCACGGCAGCGGCTGCATGAAGTGCGACATGTGGTTTATGACTCCGTCGTTCGGCGATTCCAGTCCCGCCGTGCCTCCGATTTATAGGCGCGCCGGCGCCTGCCTGCCATAGAGGGAGACTGATTAGTCCATGAGTTTTGAATGAGCAGCGTGCTATAAAGAGAAACCCCTTCGGATGTCTGCTCAGAATCCTGTGACCTCGTCTTCGCCCGTCCTTCGCTTTGCTGGCTTCGAACTGGATCCCCGCAGCGGCGAACTGCGCAAACGTGGCGATCTCGTCCGGCTCCCGCCGCAGCCTTTCAAAGTCCTGACGTACCTCGCCGCTCGAAGCGGGGAGGTCGTCACCCGCACCGAGATCCGTCAGCAGATCTGGAACGAGGCGACGTTCGTCGACTTCGATCAGGGCCTCAATTTCTGCATCCGTCAGATTCGCGACGCGCTCGGCGACGATGCGGAGTCGCCGCAGTACATCGAGACGCTCCCGCGGCGCGGCTATCGATTTCTGATCCCCGTCGAGCCGACCGAGACCGGGTTCACACCGCCCGTCACGCGCCTGATCGTGCTGCCGTTCCGAATGCCGCGGCTCGAAGCGGAGACCGCGTTTCTCACCGAAAGCCTGCCCGACGCGGTCACCAGCGCGCTGTCAGGTCTCGAATCGCTCGTGGTGCGGTCCAGCGTGTTCGCAGCCCGTTTCGCCGGCGAGACGCTGGATCCGAAGAATATCGCTGCTGAAGCCGACGTCGATGTCGTGCTCACAGGGACACTCCTGCGCGCGGGCGAACAGTTGCGCGTCGGCACGCAGCTCACGGAAGTCCCGTCCGGCACGCTGCTGTGGTCCCAGACATGGCAGGTGGCGCTCGGAGACATTTTTCAGGTTCAGGACGAGTTGACCAGCCGCATCGTCGAATCGCTGTCGCTGCCGCTCACGGCGCGCGAGCACCGGATGCTCAAACGCGATGTGCCGTCCGGGGCTCGCGCCTACGAGCTCTACCTGCGCGGCAATCAGCTTGGATCGGATCCGAAGCAATGGACCCTTGCGCGCGACGTGTATCTCCGATGCGTTGAGGACGATCCCCGATACGCACCGGCGTGGGCCCGCTTAGGCCGCATGCATCACGTGATCGGCAAGTACCTGAATTCCGGCGAGCGCGAAAGCCTCGAGAAAGCCGAGGAGGCGTTCCGTCAGGCGCTTGCGCTGAATCCTGACCTCGCCATCGCCCACAAGCTCTACGCCCAGCTCGAAGTCGATCTTGGGCGAGCGAAGGATGCCATGGTGCGTCTCGTCGAGCGCGCTCGAGGCGCGGACCCGGAAATCTTCGCCGGCCTCGTCAGTGCCTGTCGATATTGCGGGCTCCTGGACGCTTCTGTCGCTGCCGACGCGCGTGCGCACGCGCTCGACCGCCGCATGCGCACGAGCGTCGCGCATACGCATTTCCTGCGCCGCGATTACGAACGCGTCCTCGACGCAAGATTCGAGGACACCCCGTATATCGCTGCGATTTCGCTCGCCGAGCTCGGGCGGAAGCGAGACGCTCTCGACGCCATCAGCGCGGCCGCGCCGAAAGTCAATCCGCGGCTCAGAGACTTCATGGCCGCCGCGCAGTCGTTGATCGAAGGGCGGTCTGATGACAGTCTGACCGCGGTGAATCGCATCGTCTCGTCGGATTTCCGCGATCCGGAGGGGCTGTTCTATCTGACCCGCCATCTGGCGCATCTGGGCGATGCGGCCGGGGCCTTGCGTCTCCTCGAGCGCGTGGCGGCCGGCGGCTTTGCCTGCTATCCGGCCCTGTCTGACGATCCCTGGCTGGCGCCTCTCCGGACGCGGTCGGCTTTCAAGAAAGTGTTGGCCGACACACGGACGCGCCATGAAGCCGCGTGCGCCGCCTTCGACGCGGCCAGTGGCCCACGCTTCCTCGGAATAGAGACGTCCCCGTAATCCCGCACCGCCGGCGTCGGCCGGCGCGGAACCGCGGCGCTCAGGAAACTCATCGAACGCTCAGCGAGAACTCAGAGCGCGTCCATGGCCGACATCCGCGCCGAAGCGCACGATGGCGCCCATGTGCACGCGGCGCGATTTCCTGAGGCAGGTCGGGTCGATGGGGATGGGCCTCGGGCTGAGTCCGGCTCTCGCCTCATTCCTCGAAGGCGGCGCCGCTGCGGCCGAGCTGGCTGCAAGTAAGACAGTGCGCGCGGGAAAGGCGCAACACATCACCGTCCTGCATACCTCCGACATTCACGCACAGCTCGAAATCCACGACGAGTTTTTCTACGAGGCAGGAAGGCCGGTCTTCAAGCGTCGAGGCGGATTCGCCACGATGCGCACGATGCTCGACGCATTGCGTAAACGGAATCTGAATACGTTGCTGGTGGACGGCGGCGATTGCTTCCAGGGGAGTGCCGTTGCCGCGCTGTCGAAGGGTCAGGCCATCGTTCCTTTGATCAATCAGCTCCGTTACGACCTCGTCCTCCCGGGGAACTGGGAAGTCGTTTACGGCAAGGAGATGCTCATCAAGGACATGCGCGCGTACACCGCCGCCAAGGTCTGCGCGAACATGTTCCATGCCGACGCCGAGGATGCGTCACTCATCTTTCCGCCGTATCAGATTTTCAATGTCGGTGGGACGCGGGTCGGTTTTGTCGGCTACAACGATCCGCTCACGCCGATTCGGCAGGCTCCCGCCTACTCACGCGGCATCACGTTCACACGTCCGGAGGCCGATCTTGCGAAGTACGTGAGAATCCTGCGCCAGGAACGACGTTGCCAGATCGTGTTCGTGCTCTCGCACCTGGGACTTGCGCAACAACTCCACCTCGCGAATCTGCCGTGCGCGGAAGGCGTCGATTACATCCTGGGCGCCGACACGCACGAGCGCGTCCGCGAGCCGCTGCAAGGGAAGTTCTCCAAGGTCACCGAGCCCGGCGCCTTCGGATCGTTCGTCGGCAAGCTCGATCTCGTGATCGAGAACGGCGAAATCAAGGCCGAAACGTACGAGCTGCTGGAGGTCGATCCCGAGCGCTATGCCGAAGACGAGCAGATGAAGACCATGGTCGCGGCCGCGCGGGAGCCTTATCGCGAGGAAATCACGAAGGTCATCGGCAAAACGCGCACGCCGCTCCTGCGCTACTACGTGATCGAGACGCCGATGGACAACCTCATCACCGACGCGTTGATGTGGAAGTTCGGCACCGACTTCGTCGTTTCGAACGGTTTCCGCTTCTGTCCACCGCTGGTGCCGCCCGCTGGCGGCGAGGCAGATATCACGGCCGAGTACTTGTGGAGCATGCTGCCCGTCGAGTCTGCGATCAAGAGCGGCGTCGTGACCGGGCGGCAGATTCTCGACTGGCTGGAAACCGAGCTGGAGAACGCGTTTGCGAAAGACGCCGCTCGGCGCTTCGGCGGATGGTTCGTCCGGTTCAACGGCCTGTCGGTGACGTTCACGATCGGCAATGCGATGGGGCGCCGTGTGCAGGACGTCAACGTCCAGGGGCAGCCGCTCCAGGCCGACAAGACGTACAGGGTAGTCGGATGCGAGCGCGAAGGCGATCCAGACAACACCGTCTGCCGCATGGTCGGCGTGGCGGAGCCCCGGCGCCACGACATCACAGTGCATCAGGTTGTCACCGAATACCTGGCCCAAAATTCGCCCGTGGCGCCGACTATCGAAGGGCGTGCTGTGGCGACCGATGCGGCGGCGGATCTGCTATCGCAGGTCGAGGGAACGAGTTACACGTTTCGGTAATCGAGGCACCATTTCAGGGAAACGGGTCCCGACGACTTCCTGGCATCCCCTTCGCATCTGGCGCGCCAAATCAGCGCGATCATGCCGCACTCTGTGAAGGAATGCCGCGGGCTCAGACCGTTCTCTCGCCTGCACGCGATCCTCGTTTCTACGACAATCGCTGCAGCTGCGCCTCTTGTCGGGGCCGCAGCACCTCGAGACACTCAGGAAAACGTCAAATTCGTGCAGGCGGTTCGAATGGCGACCGCCCTCAAAATTGATGGGCGGCTCGACGAGGAGGCGTGGAGTTTCATCACGCCCTACACCGACTTCCGGCAACGCGAGCCTTACGAGGGTGACCCCTCGACCGAACGAACGGAACTGCGCATCGGCTACGACAACGACGCGCTGTATGTCGGAGTCCGTTTGTTCGACAGCCATCCGGACGAGATCATCAGTCGACGGACTCGCCGCGATGGCGAGGGCGATGCCGATGCCGTCACCCTGTACCTGGATCCCCGGCATGACCACCTGACCGGCTTCATGTTCTCGGTCAGTGCCGGCGGTGTCCAGCGGGATGGAATTATTTTCAACGATTGGGAAACAAGCGCCGACTGGGACGGCGTGTGGACCTCCGCGGTCAACCGCGACGAAGAC
>JBKPDW010000326.1:0-7068 GCA_046728115.1 Acidobacteriota bacterium
AGGGCAGGCCGTCCAGATCGGTGACCGTGGGCGCGTGATTCCCCTCACCAAGCAGGTTCAGTTCTCCGCGCGCGTAGACACCGCTCAGCCTACTGACACGCTGGCCGGCCAGGATCGCCTTCACCAAACGCGGAAAGATCACGTCACCCTCGCCGGACAAGACGTAGTCGACGAAGGGAAACGACTCGTGAATCGCGGCCCCCATCACACCTTCGCAGTTGGCACCTCCCATGACGGTAGCAACGTTTGGGCACATCGTCTTGACGCGCTGCAGGAGGGCAAGAGCCGGGCAATTCTGCTGGAATGTTGATGTCGCGCCGACGATCGCATAGTTGCCCCAAGCGACATCGTCGAGGAGGTGATCCAAGAATGCGGGTGTTCGCGCACGAAGTTCCTTCACTCGTTCGCCGAATTCGCGATCGCAGTAGCGGTCGGCGAGGACCTCGTCGACGTAGCGCTGCGGATCCGGTGCGCGTTCTCCGAACAGGTCGCCGGAAAAGACCCACTCGCCAAGCATCGCCTGGTATCGGGACTCTGTGATGGCGGTGTAGAACTCCTCGCCCGCAAAGTCAGCGAAGCGAAGATTCAGGTAGAACACGTCGCACGGGATGCCGTCTCGGGCCAACGCCGCTTGGAGGAGGCTCACGCCCAAGGCGGGCCTGTCCAGGAAGTGGAAAGGGGGCACGACCAGTAGCACACGCGCCATAGGTCCTCCCTCGGTGCCCGCGAGTATACTTGAGCGCGAGTGGTGAGCTCCAGGGTGCGCGGCGCTCACCTTAGCTTTGCGCTCCACTCGCTGGATCTAAGCGGGGAACCGATGCCGCGGGTCCTCTTGGTTGTCCCACCGTTCTACCAGGTATTCACCCCCGCGCTCGGCGTCAGCCTGCTCAAGGCGGCCCTTGCCCAAGCCGGCGTGCCATGCGACGTGCTGTATCTCAACATCCCGTTCGCAGAAGGCATCGGGCCGGAACTTTACACGCGCATCGCGGGCGAAAATCGCTTTGATGCGCTCGCGGCCGAGTGGGTCTTTGCCGGGGCCCTGTTCGGAGGCGGCGCACCGGATCCGCAGCGGTATGTCGACGAGGTACTGCTCGGCCGTTTCGGAGACATCTACGATCGGGCGTTTGCCGACCGACTGATGGACGCGCGTGCATGGGCGCCAGCGTTCTTGGACGAGGTCATCGACCAAGTCACCTGGGACCGGTACCTCCTCGTCGGCGTCAGCTCGACACACCTGCAGACCTGCTCTGGCCTGGCCCTCTTGAGACGCCTGAAGGCCCGTCACCCCGGAGTTCGCACGGCCATGGGAGGTGCTAACTGCGAAGGGCAGATGGGCGCGGCGATCCATGAGCTGTTCCCGTTCGTCGACTACGTCTGTTCCGGTGAGGGTGACCACGTCTTTCCCGAACTCGTCGGCCGACTGCTGGCCGGCGAATCCACGCTAGGTCTGCCGGGGATCTTCGCCCGCGGTCTGTTGAGTCCGCTGGGCGACAGGACCCATGCACCGATGGTTCTCGATCTGGACGGCCTGCCGTACCCAGACTACGACGACTACTTCACACAGTTTCAGGCCAGCCGGCTGGCTGCCGTGGAGACACCGACCATGGCGCTCGAGACCTCGCGGGGCTGCTGGTGGGGTCAAAAGCACCACTGCACCTTTTGCGGCCTCAATGGCGAGGGCATGCAGTACCGACGGAAGTCCCCTCAGCGCGCGCTCAAGGAGATCGACTTCCTCATTACTCGTTACCCTTCGCGCACATTTTATGCGACGGACAACATTCTCGACCTGGAGTACTTCGACACGGTGCTGCAGGAGCTAGCCGAGCGGCCGCGTCCGCCGCGACTCTACTACATGATGAAGGCCAACCTGACCAGGGCCCAGCTGCGACTCCTGGCAAGGGCGGGTTTCTGGGGCATCTATGCAGGGATCGAGAACCTCAGCACCCCGATCCTCCGCCTGATGAAGAAGGGAGTCACCGGGCTCCAGAACGTTCGCTTGCTAAAATGGTCCGCCGAGATCGGGCTCCCCGCCGACTGGGCCCTGTTGGCTGGCTTTCCAGGCGAAGATCCGAGCGAATATCAGCGGCTCGCGGAGCTCGTACCCTCCTTGATGCATTTGCGCCCGCCCAGCGGCCTCTACCATATTCGCGTCGACCGGTTCAGCCCTTACTTCACAGCGCCAGAAGCTGGCGGCCTAACGAATGTCCACGCCAGCATCGCGTACCAGCATGTCTACCCCTTCCAACCCGCGGACCTGGACCGCCTCGCCTATTACTTCGACTATGAGTACGCTGACGGCCGCGATCCGGCAAAATACACGCTGGCGCTAAAGGAAGCGATCGAGCAGTGGCGCCAGCACCACGGGACCGCGCGGCTCGAGCTACGAGTGGATGACGACCGGCTGGAGATTGAGGATACCCGTCCGGCAAGCGCCGGATCGACGACGGTCCTGCGCGGCCCAGCGCGCTTGGCGTACCTCGCTCTGGATGCCGGGAGCACGGTCGGGGCCGTAGAGGCGGAACTGCGGAAGGGACTCGAGAGCGGTTCCCCTGCCGTGGCGCAGCTCGAACAATGGTTTGAAGAGTGGCTGGACGCCCGGCTCGTGATGCGCGAGGGACCGCGCTATCTAAGCCTCGCAACGAACTTCGCGGAGCGCGTGCGGCTTCCGATTGAGCGCTTCCTCGCTCGGCTCGTGGGAAGTGCATCGTGACGCCGGATCCGGCGGTGCCTGGCGTCTTCGAAGGGGAGGCGCCGTTGCCGCGCGTGCTGCTGGTCGTCCCGCCGTTCCACCAAGCCTTCATCCCGGCGCTTGGCGTCAGCCTGCTCAAGGCCGCGCTCACGCGCGCAGACATTCGCTGCGATGTGCTGTACCTCAACATCCGCTTCGCCGAGCGCATCGGTCCGGAACTCTACACCGAGATCGCGTCTGAGGGTCGTATTCAGGCGCTCGCCGGCGAGTGGATCTTTGCCGGCGACCTTTTCGGCGACCGCGCCCCGGACCCGCGCGGCTTCGTGGCCGAGGTCCTCCTCGGCCGGTACGGGGACGTGTACGAGCGAGCGTTCGCGGACCGGCTCGAGGCTCTGCGCGCACAGGCGCCAGTGTTCCTGAACGAGGTAATGGATGAGGTTTCATGGGACCAGTATGCTCTCGTTGGCGTCAGCTCGACATTTCAGCAGAACTGTGCCGGTCTGGCTCTGTTGCGGCGTCTCAGCGTGCGGCACCCGGGGATCCGCACAGCCATGGGCGGCGCCAATTGCGAGGGCCAGATGGGCGCCGCCATCCACCGGCTATTTCCCTTTGTCGACTACGTCTGTTCCGGTGAGGGCGACGAAATCTTTCCCCGTCTGGCGAAGGCGATCCTGACCGGTCAGCGAGTCGACGGCCTGCCTGGCGTCTTCGCGCGCACCGAGCAAAACCTGCTCGGCGAGGAGGCGCGCGCGCCGCTGGTCCTCAACATGGATCTGCTGCCGTATCCGGAGTACGGCGACTATTTCGCCCAATTCCGGGCGAGCAGCCTCGTCGCTATCGACTCCCCGACGATTGCGCTCGAGACGTCTCGCGGCTGTTGGTGGGGCCAGAAACACCACTGCACGTTCTGCGGACTCAACGGCGGCGGCATGCAGTACCGCAGCAAGTCGCCGCAGCGTGCCATTGGCGAACTCGACTTCCTGATGAACCACCACGGCGTGCGCAAAGTCTACGCCGTCGACAACATCCTTGATCTCAAGTACTTCGAGACGGTGCTTGCGGAACTCGCCCGCAGATCCAGACCCCCAGAGCTGTTCTACGAGACGAAGGCGAACCTCACCAAGCGCCAGCTTCGCCTGCTGGCCCGTGCCGGTGTCTGGGGCATTCAGCCAGGCATTGAGAGCCTAAGTACTCCCATCCTCCACCTGATGGGCAAGGGCGTGACGGCCCTCCAGAATGTGCGCCTGCTGAAGTGGTGCGCGGAAATCGGGCTGACGCCCGAGTGGAACTTCTTGTGCGGCTTTCCGAGTGAGAATCCGGCGGATTACGCGAGCATGGCGGACTTGGTGCCATCGCTGACGCACCTCTACCCGCCCGGCGGACCGGGGCGGATCCGCCTCGACCGGTTCAGCCCTTACTTCACAGCGCCCGACGTCAACGGAATCATTAACATCCGCGCCAGTATCGCGTACCGGTACGTCTATCCCTTCCAGCCCTTCGACCTGGATCGCTTGGCCTATTACTTCGACTACGACTATGCAGACGGGCGCGACCCGGACCAGTACACGGCAGCGCTGAAGGAAGCGATCGAGGGGTGGCGCGAGCATCACCCCACGGCGCGGCTCGAGCTAAGAGTGGCAGACGATCGGCTCGAGATTCTAGATACTCGCCGCGTGGCTGTCCGGCCCACGACGATATTGCACGGGCCGGCCCGCCTGGCATACCTGGCACTGGACGAGGGTAAGACCCTGGGGACGGTGTTGGCGGAGCTACGGCGAGGAGAAGCGGAACCGAACACCGAGCAGATCCAGGAATGGCTGGATGAATGGGAGCGCGCCCGTCTAGTGATGCGAGAAGGATCACGCTACCTCAGTCTTGCCACCAACTTCGCGGAGCGCGTCCACCTTCCGGTCGAGCGCTTCCTGGCCGCGCTCGCGGCCAGTACGTCGGGCGGGGACTGATCCTGCCTACTTCAACGCTGACGTTAGTCAGACGTTTTCGTCCGTGCCTAAGTCTCCTCTCTATTTCAACAACTCCACTCGCGCCAGGACGTGTGCGTCGCGTTCGAGTGCGTTCGCCGCCTCGCGCGCTGTCGCTAGCCCGGCCTTCGCCGCCGCAAGTTTCCGCGGCTCGACGCCTTGGTTCTCCATCAAGGCCACGTAGCGGTCAGCGGCCGTGAGGCAGGCCACAAGACCCTCGGCGAGGCCGATGTCCATCTCGACGATAGAGTTGAACAGCAATTTGGAAGCGCTGGCACTCATAACTCTCTCCTTCTGCCTCGCGCAGGCGTGCTCGAGGGGTGATCCGCTTGCGCTCGCCTTCGAGCGCAGCCTTCGACATCAGGATTTTCTCCGCGATGTGCCTGAGGGTGGTGGAGGAGCGGCGTCGCGAAGCGAGGCTCATTGGGTGTTGTTAGTCCCGCCGGTTGTGCACATTCCGAGCAGAATTTGGCGGTCGAGGAAAGCTGGGTGCCGCAGTAGCTACACGTCCGCGCCAGCGGGGCGACGCACTCCTCGCAGAATCTCGCGGCGATTCTCATCCCCGCCCGGCTCGCCGGCCGCTCCGGTTCATGCGCGATTACCCAATTAGCAGATTCAGAAGGGTATATCGTCGTCCGTAATCGGCTCTGTCGAGGGTTCCGGCCCCGGAGCGTGTCTGCCCATTTCGTCGGCGCCGGCCCGCGCCGCCGCGCCGCCGCGACCACCGCCTCCGCCGCCCAGCAGGACCACGCGATCGCAGCGCACCTTCGTGCTCTTGCGCTTGTTGCCTTCCTTGTCGGTGTACTCGTCGGTCTGCAGGCGGCCCTCGACGTACACTTGTTTGCCCTTGACGAGATATTCCGAGAGCGTTTCGGCCTGCTTGCCCCAGAGATCGATGTTGTGCCACTCGGTGCGTTCCTGCCGCTGGCCACCTTTGTCGTTCCACACCTCGGTGGTCGCGATGCTGAACTTGGCGACGGCTGCTCCGCCCGGCGTGTAGCGAAGCTCCGCGTCACGCCCGAGATTCCCCACGAGAATCACTTTGTTGACTGAACCCATAGGGCAACGATTCTACTTCAGCGATGGTGAGTTGACTGGCTGCCGCTGCCAGTTGTGTGCAACCCGTCTTCGCTGGCATCGCCAACCAGCGAGCGGCGGGTGGCAAGAAGGCGGTACCGCCGGATTCTAGTCAGGCCGCCGAATCTGCTCGAGCCGCTGCTTGGCGAGCCGGCCGGCGTCGCTGTCCGGATAGTTCTTGACGACGGTTTCCCACGCGGCGCGGGCGCCGTTCAGGTCTCTCATGTCTGCCAGCGCAAGACCTTTGCGGAAGTACGCGTCGGGAATGGCGTTGCCGTTTGGATAGGTGCGAATCGCGACATCGCAGGCGTCCACGGCCTTTTCGTACTGCTTGTCTGCCAGGTACGCAGCGCAGATCAGCACCTGGGCGTCATCGGCCGAATCCGATTTCGGAAAGTTCTTGATGTAAGCCTCGAAACCGAGCACGGCGAGATCGTACTGGCCGGACGTGTAATCGGCATAGGCGGCATCCCACACCTGGCGCGGGGATGCGGTCAACGCGGCGCCGGCGGGCGGTGCGCCGGGAAGACCGGCGCCGGCAGGCGGCGCGCCCCCCGCTGCGGCAGCGGACGCGGGGTCGACGGTGTCTGTCGAAGGGGGCCGTGTGGCCATCTGCTGCATCGACTGCCGGAGCGCATCCACTTCCTGCGTGAGCGACCCGATGCGGACGTTGTTGTCGTCCAGCCTCTCGCGAATCACGCGCGCATCGTTCGTCAGATTGTCGATCGCCAGTTTCTGGTCGGCGACGGTTTTCCGCGTGGCTTCGGCCTGCTGATCGAGACGGGCGTTGACGGCCTTGAGCGCCTCGTTGAACTGGCCCAGCAGGTTCTGCAGCAGCTGGGTCTGTTCCTGCAGCATCCGGATGTCAGCCATCAACTGCTGGTGTTCCTTGTTCGCAGCGGACGCTGGAACGGCCGCGCCGAGAAGGAGGAGGGCCAACAGGAGGGCGGAAAGCTTCTGCGTCATGTCCACTCACTTCGCGGTGATGACGAAATGCGCACGCCGGTTCTTGGAAAATGCCGACTCGGTGTGCCCGGGATCGAACGGAAATTCCTTTCCGTAGCTCACGGTGCGCAGTCGATCGGACGGTATGCCAAGCGATACCAGATACGCGCGCGCGGCCACCGCGCGCCGTTCACCCAATGCCAGATTGTACTCGGCGGTCCCGCGTTCGTCGCAGTGACCTTCGATCGTTATGGCCCAGGTCGAGTACCGCTTCAACACGGTTGCGTTCTCATCCAGGGTCCGCTGGCCGTCGGTGGTCAACGCGTCGCTGTCGTACTCGAAGAACACCGGCTTGAGAGGAGAGCTCTTGTTCAGGTC
>JBKPDW010000327.1:0-9342 GCA_046728115.1 Acidobacteriota bacterium
TGATGGTGGGGCTTAGGCGCCTCCTGGACCGAAGCCCGGCGCGAATCCGGCGCCGCCGCGACCGCCGAGAACTACCTCCGGGGGTCGTCACGACCGATGTCGGCGTGACCGCCGTCTCCGGAGGCGTGGACGCGCGTCAGCGGCCAGAGGCGCCGAGCGCAGCCGTGTGGCGGTGGTGGTAGGGGACGTGATCGCGTCGCGCACACCCGAGGTGTCCACGCGACCAGGAGCGCCGGAACGCGTCGCCGCGTCTGACGCGTCCCTCGGCGCCGACGCCTGACGCCTCCGGGTCACCCGCCGCGGCAGCCGCCGTCGGCCTCGCGCCGGCCGGCAGGTCCTATGCGCGCTTGCGCTTTGCGAGCGCGGCTGCCTTCTCCACGACGGCCTTGGCCGGCTTCTTCCTGCTGGAGCTCACCGCGTCGAGGCTCTTTTTGAGCGCGTCCATCAGGTTGACGACTCTCGGCGGCACCTCGGGCGCCGCGGCAACGATCTCTTCGCCTGCGATCTTCGCGTCTATGATCCGCTGCAACCCCTCCCGGTATTCATCCTTGTAATCCGAGAGGTTCAGCGGCCCGGCGAACGTATCGATGACCTGTCGGGCCAGCCTGATTTCTTCCGGTTTGACCTTCTCCGGCACCGAGCTCAGTTCCTCCACCGCCTCGATCGAACGAATTTCTGCGGCATGATGCAATGTGTGCATCACGATCCCGCGGGCGTGCGGGCGGATGGCCACGAGATATTCGCGTCCGTACAGCGCGAGCTTGCCGACGCCGACCTTGCCCTTCATCCCGTCGCGCATCACCGCAAAGGCGTCCGACGCCATGCCGCCGTCAGGCGCGAGATAGTACGTGCGATCGACGTACATCGGATCAATCGCCGACTCCTCGGCGAACTGGACCAGGTCGATCACACGCGTCGATTCCGGACGCACCTTGTCGAAGTCGTCGTCCGAGACAATGACGTATCGACCCTTTTCGAACTCGTAGCCTTTGACGATCTCGGAATTCGGCACCTCGCGATTGCAGTGGGGGCACCATCGCTTCTGCTGAATGCGCGTCTGACATTCGCCGTGCAGCTGGTTGAACGAGATGGAGCCGCTGGACTCCGTGGCCGGGAACACCTTGATCGGAATGTTCACCAGGCTGATCTTCAAGAAGCCTTTCCAGGTTGCTCGTGCGGCCAATGTTCCCTCCCCCAGTAGCGCAGGCCTTTCCGCCTTCGCTGAAGCGATGTCGGACCGCCGAGCCCTCGGCAGAAGCTGGTCGGGCCCGCGGCGTTCGCGGCCCTCAACGGGCCGAGCCACCATTGGCAATCCCGGTGCACTATGTATATCGGCGTGCAAGGATGAACCTTGAGCCTCGAGACTTCAGACTTCCGACTTCTCAAGCCTCGTCTCGCTCATCGTGTTCGCCCAGATCCAGCCCCGTGCCGCCGAAATGTATTGCGTGCTCACCGATCTTGTCGCGTAGCAGACGGCGGGCCGCGCCGTACTTATCGCCAGGGACCACGAGCTTGCGCGCCAGATTCTTCAGGCGGGAGATTACGACGAGCGTCACCTGGTTCTCGGTCTCGCGCCAGCTGATGCCGCCGACCTCGTTGTACGGAATGAAGGCGCTATCGGCCCAGATTCCATCCGCATAAAAACCGCGACGGATGCCTAAGCTCATCGGGAAGAAGTAGGCATAGTAGGCGAACATCATCGTCTCGCCAAACGCCTGCCGGTGAATCAGGAACAGTTTGGCAAACACCAGCAATCCCAGGGCGACGCCCAGCGACAGCATGAAGACGTACTGCGGCGGCTTCGGCGCAACCCAGATGAGAAGCGCCGTGCGGCGTCGCCTCAAATACCTGACGTACTCGACCGCGAGCTTGAGGTTCGCGACGAAAAAGCCTGCGCCGAGCACGTAGAGCGTGCCGGTCAGTAGGTCCACGAATGGATCTTATTAAAAACTGCGAGACAACTCGCCGCAAGGGTGGAGACGGCGGCCGCGGGAGTGGCGGAGCGCTTCACTCGGCCGGTGTTCAAACGCGTTCCGCCGTCGCGAGATTTGGATCGAAGCAGTGCCGGCAGCGCGCCTCGTACATGCCGCTCGCGCCGACGAGCACGCGATCGCTGCTCGCCACGAGTCGCTGCGTGTGGTTGGCCGGGCCGCCACAAACGACGCAGATCGCCAGCGTCTTCGTGATGTACTCCGCAATCGCCAACAACTGAGGCATCGGCTCGAAGGGACGCCCGAGATAATCCTGATCCAAGCCAGCAATAATCACTCGCTTGCCACGGTTTGCGAGCGTGTTGCACGCGGCCGGCAGATTCTGATCGAAGAATTGCCCTTCGTCGATTCCGACGACTTCGGTGTCGTCGGCGACGTGTTGGACCAACTCGTCGGACGTTCGAACGTTCTGCGACGCGATTCGCATGTCGCTGTGCGAGACGATGTGGTCGGCGCTGTAGCGTTCATCGATGAGCGGCTTGAAAATCTGCACTTTCTGCTTGGCGATCTGCGCGCGGCGCAGACGGCGAATCAGCTCTTCGCTCTTGCCGCTGAACATGCTCCCGGTGATGACTTCGATCCACCCGTGAGGCGAGTCCCTCTTCACAACGTCCATTGCATGCCCTCTAGGACCGTTCCCACTAGCAGCCCCGCATAACGCCTCTGAGTCGTCAGTGCGCGCCTTTCATGTCAGTGCGCTTCGATATTTGTTCGCCCGTCGATAGTCGCTGGCGTTCGGAACCATTCGTACAGTAGAGTTACCGACTCAGCAATACAGTCCACATTGTCTGTTCGAGTCGCTTGGAGCCCCTACGGGCCAAAAGGAGCAGAAACCGGTGCGGAAGATTGTCGGCGCGATTCTCCTTGCCGTGAGCGGTTCAGTGGCGTTGTTCGGACAGGTGCCGGGGCGGAACGTCAATATGGTGTCCGGCACGACGTTCCCGGACGGTGATCCGTTCCTCCAGCGGCAAGATGAACCCTCGGTCGCCGTGTCGACGCGCAATCCGCTGCACCTGCTCGCCGGCGCGAACGATTATCGCACGGTCGATTTTCCAGGTCTTCCCGACGAAATCACCGGTGACGCCTGGCTCGGTGTGTACAAGTCGTTCGACGGCGGCAACACGTG
Source organism: Acidobacteriota bacterium (assembly GCA_046728115.1). GTDB lineage: Bacteria > Acidobacteriota > Vicinamibacteria > Vicinamibacterales > CAVVIG01 > CAVSWN01. The sequence goes on from JBKPDW010000327.1 coordinate 3,118, forward strand.
GCACAGCACGCTGCTTCCCGGCTATCTGCAGGACCAGACGTTCGAGGGCACGCACTCGCCGCTGCACGGTCTTCAGGCAGGCGCCGATCCGGTCGTGCGCGCGGGCACGAACGGCCTGTTCTATTACGGCGGCATCGCATTCAACCGCGGCACCAACATCGGCAGCAAGGTGTTCGTCGCGCGCTACATCGACAACAACAACAACGAGGGGCGCTTCTACATCGACGAGCACGACAAAGCGCACAACGATTCGATCGCGTACCTCGGCACGACCGTCGTAGACATCGGGACGGCATCGAAATTCGTCGACAAGCCGACGATCGTCGTCGACATCCCGCGCGCCCTCAAAGGCGTCGGCGCGACGTGCACGATCACGCAGGCATCGACGCCTCCGCAGACGATTCCCGCGGGCACGGTCTACGCCATCTACTCGGTCTTCGTCGACGGAGATCACGGCGAAGCCGACGAGAACCGGCCCCCCGGATCTCCTGCCGAAGGACGCACGAAGATTCTGGTCGCGCGGTCGAACGATTGCGGCGCGACGTTTTCCTCACCCACGCTGGCCAGCGACCGTCTCGCGATCAACCAGGGATCCGCCGCCGCGATCGACCCCGCCACTGGTGCGCTCTACATCGCGTGGCGCGAGTTCAGGAGCAACCGGGGCGCAGACGCGATCGTCGCGACGCGCTCGACCGACGGCGGGAAGACGTTTGCTGCCCCTGTGAGGCTGGCCACCATTTCCCCGTTCGATCAACGGGACACGCAGACGTCAGAGTCGTTTCGGACCAATTCCTATCCGACGATAGCTGTCGCGCCCGACCCGAATAACGGGCCCGGCCGGGCATACGTGGCCTGGTCCCAACGCGGTGTCGGACCGATGGGCGACGCCCGTATCGTGATCGCCAGCTCGCTGGACGGAAAGACGTGGACGTCGCCCACCGCGGTCGACAATACGCTCTGGACGAGGCCGGATGCGGGCGACGCCGACCGTCCTTCCTGGCGTGGCCATCAGCTGATGCCGACGTTGACGTTCGGTGGCGGCCTCTTGCAGCTCGTCTTCTTCGATTTTCGAAAGGACGTCTCGGGCATCTGGAGCAGTGTCGTCGACGATGCAGAAGTCACGGCGTGGAACAATGCCCATCCGAACAACAAAAGGTCGCGGCACACAGTTGACGTCCGCGCGGTCCAGGGACTTCCGGGCGCTATCCCGGCATTCGGGCCATCGGTGCAGGTGTCGCAGTATCTGAGCGGTTTCCGTCACCGTGGTGGCACCGTCGGCGGCCGCGAGCAGCTGCAGTTCAACCCGCCCAACCTGCCTCTGTTTGCCAAGGGCACGACGCCGTTCATCGGCGATTACCTCGACGTCGTGCCCGTGCCGATGTTCGTCGCGAACAAGGACGGTAGCTGGAGGTACAACACGCTTCCGTCCGATCCGTCGACCTACATGGCGGTGTGGGGCGACAACCGCGACGTACGTGCGCCGAAAGATGGCGATTGGACCCACTACACGGCGCCGACGTTCGTGAACGCTGACGGCAAGAGCCTGTTCTCGCCGACCGACACCTTGACACTCTGCGATCCCGGTCAGGCGGGGATGCGGAACCAGAACATCTACTCCGCGCGGCTGGTGTCCGGTCTAGTCGTGGGTACGCTCGGCAACACCAAACCGCTCGGCTATGCGCTCAATCCGGACGGGACGCCGGTGAAGAATCCAGACGGCACGCCGAAACTGCTCCAGCGGACGTTCGTCGTGTTCGTCAGCAACCCGGAAGACGTTGTCGCCGCAAATGGAACGCGAAACGCGCCGCGATCGATCGTGCTGCACATCGCGTCGCAGCCGCCAGGCGGTGAGGCGTCGTTCCTGCAGTTCAAACCGCTGAAGGACGTGGCGGTCGACGTCGCTCCCAAGACGACCATTTCACGCGAGGTCTACGTCACATCGACGGACAAACATGCGGCGGTGCTCGTGACGGTGACGAGCGGCAACACCGATCTCGGAAGCGTGCTGCTCAATCCGGATATCACGAACCCTGACATCACGAATCCCGATATCACCAACCCCGACATCACCAATCCCGACATCACGAACGCCGAAGCGCACGCGCTGTCGATATCGACTCCGATCGTCAATCCCGACATCACGAACCCCGATATCACCAACCCGGATATCACCAACCCCGACATCACCAATCCGGATATCACGAACCAGAACGTCGCCAACCCGGACATCACGAACCCCGACATCACGAATCCCGATATCACCAATCCGGACATCACCAACCCGGATATCACGAACCCCGATATCACGAACGGCTCGCTGACCGACATCACGTGGACGGTCAAGAACAAGGGGAACGCGGCGACCTCGTACCAGGTGCGGCTGCTGCTGCGTCAGGCGGTCAAGCTGGGGCTCTTGAACAGCGGCGTCAAGTTCCAGCTGATCCTGCGCAAGCTTTCCGGATCTCCGGTCGTTCCTGTCATCTCGATCACGCCCTCAGGCTGCGCCGTCGTCGAGCCCCGGCAGAACCTTACGGTTGCCAACATCACGACCGCGGCGAAGGTTGCCGGCACGGACGTCTTCGTCGACCCGACCAATCCGACCCAGTTCAAGACAGTCCTCAACCCGGACATCACCAATCCGGACATCACCAATGCGACCCTCGCCCTCGCGCCGGGCGAAGAAGGAGGAATCACGCTTCGCGTATTCGCGCCCAACAGCGCCGTCACACATGCGGACGCGAATGCAGATCTCGGCGGCCCAAGCGCGACCAACGAAGCGTGGGCAGCGCAGACGTTTGACGATCTGCTGGACGAATTGGCACAGGTTGGCGTCGCAGGGACGGCCGCCGCTGTCGATACGCTTCAGGCGAATCAAGGCATCACGACGCCGCAGGTTTCCTCCGACGTCCTGCTGATCACCACGTCGCAACTGCCTGACGCGGCACGCGGTGTGCCGTATGACGCGACCATCCAGACGACAGGGAATCATTCACCGAATACCCTCTCGATCGTCGGAGGGGCGTTTCCGCCGGGGCTGACGCTCGAGGGCGCGACCGGCAAGATTTCCGGGACACCGACAGTATCCGGCGTGTTCACGTTCACTGTTCGCGTCCAGGACGCGACGCAGGCGACGTTCGCGACCGACCTCACGATTCGGGTATTCGATCAGCTGTCGATCGCCACGACATCGGTGCCTGCCGGCGTGGCGGGTCACGCTTACCCGGCGGCCGCGCTCGTTGCGATTGGCGGGCTGCCGGCGCCGCCACCACAACGCCCATACACCTGGTCGTCGACGGGAGGCCTTCCCTCAGGCATTGCGCTTTCGTCCGCCGGGGTTTTGAGCGGCGCGCCTGCAACGTCCGGCAACTTCCCGTTCACCGCCGTGGTGACCGACTTCGCCGCGGCGCCGCAGCTGCAGGCCACGACGTTGACGCTCAATGTCGCACCCGCCGCGAACCCGCAATTCGTGACAACGCGGCAAGGGCGGGCCGTCTCCATCACCCTGACGGGGACCGGTGCGGCGCAGACTTCGTTCGCGTTCGCGACCACTCCGCCGAGCCACGGCACGCTGACCGTTGGCGCGCTGTCGACCGCGGGTCAGGCCGTTGTGTATACGCCTGCCGCCAACTACACAGGCCCTGACGGCTTCACGTTCACCGTCGCGCAAGGCGGACTGACGTCCGCACCTGCCACGGTGTCCATCGTTGTCGGCAATCCCTCGGCGGACTCGGCGGACGTTGGCGTCACCGCGTTGACCGACGCGCCCGACCCCGTCATCCTCGGCGCAAACGTCACCTATACTGCGACAGTACACAACAACGGACCCGCACCGGCGACGGGTGTCTCGCTTGCATTCAGCTATCCGGCGGCGGGCCTCACGTTCGTCTCGAGTTCCCCCGCGGGCTGCGCAGCGGGGAATCCCGTCACGTGCGTCGTCGGAACGGTCGCGAGCGGCGCCAACGCCAGCGTGGCGGTGACGTTCAAAGCGATCAATCAGACCGGCACGGTCACTGTGGCGGGCGCGGTTTCCGCCAACGAATTCGATTACGACCCGACGAACAACCCGGCGTCGCAATCCACGAAGGTGTCGCCCAACCAGGCACCCACAGCGACAAGCGACAGCGCCACGCTCAACGAAGACACCGCGGCCACGATCGCCGTGCTCAGCAACGACAGCGATCCAGAAAACGACGCCCTGAGCGTGACGACGGTGTCGGTGCCGAGCCATGGCACCGCAGTTCGCAATCCGGACAACACCATCACCTATACGCCGGCCGCGAATTACAACGGTGCGGACAGCTTCACCTACACGATCAGCGACGGCGGCAATACGGTGACCGGCGCTGTGTCGATCGTGGTGAATCCCGTCAACGACGCCCCTGACTTCACGAAGGGGCCGGATCAAACCGTCGCGGCGAACGCGGGACCCCAAACCGTTCCGGTCTGGGCCACGTTCATCAGCGCCGGACCGCTGGACGAGGCGGGCCAGTCGTTGAATTTCATCGTCTCCAACAACAACTCCGCGCTGTTTTCCGCGCAGCCGGCAGTCGCTGCCAACGGCTCGCTCACCTTTACGCCCGCCGCCAATGCGAGCGGGAGTGCGACGGTGACCGTGCGCCTCCGCGACAGCGGCGGGACCGCAAATAGCGGGACCGACACAAGCGCGCCGCAGACGTTCACGATCACGGTCAACCAGACAGGCGCCACCTCAGATCTGTCGATTACGAAGACGCACGCGCCGGCGACGCCCGCCGTGGGCCAGCCACTGACCTACACGCTGACGGTATCGAACAGCGGACCCGACGCGGCGACCATCGTGACCGTTACGGATCCCTTGCCTGCGTCGTTGACATTTGTTTCGGCGACAGCCTCGCAGGGAAACTGCGGCCAGTCGGCAGGCACCGTAACGTGCGCGCTCGGATCTCTCGCCAACGGCGGGTCGGCGACGGTCACGATCGCCGTGACGCCGACCGTTGTGCAGCCGGTCACCAACACGGCGAGCGTGTCGTCGTCGACGACGGACCCGAACAACGCGAACAACACGGCGCCCGATTCGACAGTTGTCGCGTCGTACGGCCCGTGCGTCGTCCCGACCTTCTCGGGCCCGATCGTTCCGGACGAGACCAATCTGTCGGCCTCGAATATCGCGACCGGGGACTTCAACAAGGACGGCCATCTCGATGTGGCCGTCGTTGACGGGTCCGCCGGAACGGTCGTCGTATTCCTTGCCGATGTCGCCAACCCAGGAAGCTTCAACCATGCGGACTACACGGTCGGCAATAGTCCGGCCGGTCTCGTCGTGAGGGATTTCGACGGCGACGGCAACCTGGACATCGCGGTGGCCAACAGCGGCACCAACACGATCTCGTTCCTCAAGGGATCAGCAACGGGTGCGTTCGCCGCGGCCGTCAACACGACGGTGCCGCAAGGGCCGTTATTCCCGGACGCCGCGGATTTCAACGGCGATGGGCATCCTGATCTCGTGGTCGCTCACGGCACGAGCACCATCTCCGTGCTGTTGTGGGACGCTGCGACGGGCAATTTCGGCGCCGCGAGCTCGTACCCGTCGGGGACAAATTCGGTCAATGTGATCATCGAAGATTTCGACGGCAACGGCACGCCCGACGTCGCCGTTCCGAACGTCGGCGTCAACACCATCAGCATTCTCAGCGGAAACGGCAACGGCACCTTTGCCGCGCCCACAACGAGTACCCTGCCGTACAACATCAACCGCCTGCGAAAAGTCGGCGATGTCAACGGCGATGGCAAACCGGACCTCGGTGCGACGCTGCGGCCGAGCAATTCGGCGAGCCTTGCGAACCTCGCTATCCTGATCAACACGGGTAACGGCGGCTTCGCATTTGCAGCGCCCGTCGAAGTTCTGCCTGAATCGTACGGCATTGGCTTCTTCGCGCTGGGGGATGTAACCGGCGACGGCAAGCGCGATCTCGTCACGGTCAGCGCGCAGACCGGCCTTGCCAGCATCCTCGTCCTGCCCGGCGACGGAACTGGCAATTTCGGAACGCCGGCGCAGTTCCTGATCGGGCAGCAGAACAACTTCGAGATCGTCGACGTAAACGGCGACGGCAAGCTGGATGTGATCGGCGCCGGGCCGGTCTCGAACAGCATCTACGTGTTGCAGAACAGCTGCGGGACGGCCACCAGCTCCGACCTGTCGCTGACGATGTCCGGGCCGGCAAGCGCGGCGGCCGGCGACACTGTGAC
>JBKPDW010000328.1:0-7092 GCA_046728115.1 Acidobacteriota bacterium
GTCTCGGACATTTGTACGTAGCGAACCGGATTGGAGAGGTAGTAAATCGATTGGATCTATCAACCGGCATTGTCCAATTATTTGCGGACTTATCGCACGCGGTCGGAAGTCCGAGAGGCGTGAAGACCGACCTTAATCAGAACGTATACGTGCTTAATTCTAACGGCGACATCCGAACATGGAACTCGGGTGGTGTCGGAGGTAACGTAGCATTCCAATCAGGCTCGTCTTTCTCAGAAGCACTGGCTTTTCTCTCTAAGACCAATCCTGAACCTGATGCGACGCCACCCGTGATTTCCGGTTTGCCTCCTGCAAACTGTACGCTCTGGCCGCCAAACCATAAGTTGGTTCAGGTCGCGACAGTGGCGGCAACCGACGCGGAATCAGGGGTCGCGCCTGGCTCATTCAACGTCAATGGCAGTAGCAACGAGCCGTTTGCTATTAGCGACATCTTGATTACGCCAAATGTTTCAGGAGATTTTGTAATCCAACTCCGGGCAGAACGTTTGGGTAGTGGGAATGGACGTGTCTACACTTTGACTGCAACAGCTGCGGATCTGGCTGGTATCGAGCTACTGTGTTTTCGACGTGCGTGGTCCCTCACGATAGAGGCAAATGAGGGCGAACAGCTGCGCCGACTCGAACACGTTGCTCGTCATTACATCTTGAACCTTCATGGTTCAGCTTGTCGTTGCTGAAAACTCGATCGTGTGTTCACGAGCGTCGATCGACACAACACGCTGATCGCGCCCAAGATGCCGGTGATCGGAACAAGCCAGGTGAAGTGTCATGAGCGACTCGGCGGCCTCCTAGGTTTTACTACCGCGAGGCCGCATAGCCGCATGGGCCGAGTCTTCGCACAGGACGCAGAGAGGACGCCGCGCCGATCGAACGGAGTTTCGCGAGGCCAAAATCGAACAGTTTCGCGCCGGACTTCGTTAGCACCACGTTCGCCGGCTTCAGATCGCGATGCACAATCCCGGCACGGTGAGCCTGATCGAGCGCGTCAGCGATCTCCACGGCCAGGCTGAGCGCCTGATCGATCCTGATCGGCCCTCGTTCAAGTCGTTGAGCCAGCGTCTCGCCCTCAACGTATTCCAGGACAAGGAAGTTACAACCGTGTTCGTGGAGAACGTCGTAGATGGCACAGATGTGTGGATGCGTCAACTGGACAATCGCCTGAGCGTCACGCTCAAAGCGCACTTTCAATTCGGGATCCGCGGACCGCAATTGTTTGATCACAGACGGCTCGCTGCCGCTCGACTTCCTCGCGCAGAAGATCCGCGCCTGGTCGGCAGCCGCGCCGGCGACGAAATGATCGATGTTATGATCCCGCCGCATGAATGCTCGCGACTGTATTCTGTTCAGCGGCGGCGCGCCCGGGGCGGAGGCCGAGTTCGGGGCGTGCGCCGAGCGCCACGGCGTCGAGGAAGTCAACTTCACCTTCGACGGCCACAAGATCGTCAGGCACCGTGGCGTGCGGTCCTCAATCACGAGGAGCTGCAGTCGGGTGACGTCAGCCTTGAGTACGTCTCCCGGCTGATGAACCGGCGCTACACGGACTCGCCGGCCATCCGCAAGGTTTTGCAAACGATCTGGTATCAGGTCAACAACGGCCAGGAGATCTACGTCGTCGGCACCGTGTTGCCGGACGGAACGGTGCGCGGCGGGACGGGGTGGGGCGCCGAGTTCGCGAAGCTGTGCAACAAGCCGCTGCACGTGTTCGATCAGGAGAAGGATCGCTGGTTCACCTGGATCGGCACCGAATGGCAGCCGCGGCCGGCAAGCGACAGTCCGGTGATCGCGCACCCGCACTTCACCGGCACTGGCACGCGCACCATTCAGGAGAACAGCCGCGCCGCAATCGAAGTTCTCTTCACGAGGTCATTCGGCGCTGCGTGAGGCACCCCACCGCGTGAGTTCTGTCGAAGGGGGAGGGGCTGCGCAGGGACACGCGAGAGGACCCAGGCGATCCGGCAATCGGGACCACCGCCCCCCGGGTCTCGGGGATTCTAAGCGAGCAGCATCTGGTATCAGTGCGGCGTTTGCTGGTCGTCGTCGGGCTGGACATCGATCGCGCGCGGCAACTGCGGCGCCGGCATCAATTGCGGTAGCTGAGTGATCTGGAAGATCGGTCCGAGCGGCGGCTCGATCTCCACGGACTGTCGCGGAACACCATACCGAAAGTGCCAGAGCATGACTTCGACCGCCGGCGCCAGCTTGCGTTCGATGGCGTGTTGCCGCAGGTTCCGCAGGTAGAGCGGGTCGTTGAGAATCGAGGCGCAGAGCGCTTTCACTGCGCGTCGCCCGGTTCGGCGTGCCCTTTTTCCGACCGCCAGTCTTCCTACCCTTCATCTACTTCCGTCTACACCATCATGCGAAAGAGGACCCACGCCTTCGCGCGCAGCGGGGACCCCCCGGGGGCCGACGGAAATGGTGACGAACGGGATCGGGGCGTTCATGCGCTTGCGAATCGTGGGCGCCAGAAGCACGGTGTCGGTTGTCCAATCGGCTTCTTGGGGCGCGCCAGGCGCTTCGGCGCACTCAACACATAAGCGAAGCAACCCATGCGCGCATCCCAGCGGCAGTCGACAATTTCAACTGAGCCTAGGATGACGCCGGTTGGTAGCTCGCCGGGATGCTTCCGGACCTTGCGCCAGGCTGCTGGCCATTCAGCAGGTCGAAGTCCGGCATACAGGTAGACACGCTCGCGGATGTTGGTGGGACGCGACCTATACTCTCGCGTCTTTTTTCGACGCAGGATGAGTTCGACGTAGGGCTGGCGGATGCTGATGGCGCGCACGGGTCTGCGCTTCTGCGACGACATCGCTTGTCCCCTGTGGCCGCCGATTCTACGTCCGCCGCACGACAACGACCACAGACCTGAGGAGCGAATATTCCTGGTAGGCCCCGGCCTGTCACATGCGACAGCTACGCTTTCCCACAGTAGCAGCTGCGCTTTCCCACAGTAGAATGCCGCGGGACTAGGCCCGCGGCATTCAGACAGCCGGCGCGTTCCCGAACCGCCGTCCGGGACCGAGGTCGGCTACGCCAATGAAATCAACACGTCCCATCGATTCAGGCCAAATTCTCACCGGCGCGCTCTTCAGCGAGCCGATGCGCGTCGAGACCGTCCAGGCCAGCGGGCCTGCCAACGTGGGTCGTCGCCCTGGTCGGGACGCAGACGGAGCGGTTCCGAAAAGTCACGCTGACAACCGAGGAGCTACAACGTCTCACGATTCTCGATGCCCGCCTTGCTCACCTATTTTTCGGAGATGCCTTATGTGCGCGTCGATGTAACCGAGGAGTTCTCATTCCTGGTGATAAAAATGTCGCCGTACTTTGATCCATAAAATAGGAGGTGTGAGATGGACATACCCAGGTTTACAGCGCAAGCTTCGCTGTACAGGACCAACAACCGCTATCGTTCGCTCGGACATGCGGGTGGACCGCAAACAACTGATCTCACCTCTCAACTCGGAAGGGGGTTCAATGGCTCGGGCGGGCTGTGCAAGGAACAATGTGAAAAAAGCTGCATGGGCAATGACACCCCAACCGAGCGGGCAAACTGCTTAATACGGGAAAGATGCAGTGAACGACCAGCTTGCCCCACCACATGGAGCGGAGCCTGGATCTTTTGATCCGTAGAGGGCTGGACACTCGATCAAATAGGAATGCCTCGATCGGCTGATTCCACTTGGCGAGCGGCATTTCCGACGAGCTGTCGCGGAATTTGTCACCCACTATCATCGCGAGCGGAATCATCAATGGCTCGGAAACGACCTCATCGACGGTGTCGTGACCGCGCGGCGGGACGGCCCGATTCGCTGTCGTCCGCGGCTTGGCGGGTTGCTCAACTACTACAGCCGCGCGGCGTGATCAGCCTCTCGTCAAGCGGCCGAGCAACGGGACACTACGGCTTCGCCGGCGACGCATCTACCGGTACCTTCGCTATCGCCACCGCAGACCCACACCCGCAGTCACCCTTTAACTCGCATCCGAACGATTAGGTACATTAAGTTGTACCGGCACTAGATGCACCCGGCGACTCCCAATTCAAGGAAGAACTGGCCGGCTGGGCAACGCTGCTCGCTGGAGTGAGCTACAAAATTTCGACGAAGCCTTCGTCGCCGTTCACACGGATCGTCTGTCCGGTCTGAATCTTCTTCGTGGCATCCACAACGCTGACGACCGCCGGAATCCCGTACTCGCGGGCGACGACGGAACCGTGCGTCATCAAACCGCCGACCTCCATCACCAACGCTTTGGCGTTGATGAACAGCGGTGTCCAGCCAGGATCGGTGAACGGCGCGACGAGAATTTCGCCGGCTTCGAGAATCGCGGTCGATGGGTCGAGCACCACTTTGGCGCGTCCTTCGATGATGCCGGGCGACGCCGCGCTGCCGGCCAGCGCATTCGGCGGCAAGTGTTCGTGACGATGCCTGCGAGTGACGATTTCCCCTTCGCTGGTGAACACCCGCGGCGGCGCGAGTTTTTGTGCGTGCTGATGTTCTTCTTTGCGGCGAGCCACGATGTCCCCGAGTGTGCCGGATTGGCGCTCAAGCGCCGCCTGAAGTTCTTCGACGGTGAGAAAGAACACATCCTCCTGCGTCTCGATCATGCCGCGCTGCACAAGCAGGTCGCCGCATTCCAGCGTGACCTGTCTGATCAGCTCGAACGATCGGATCACATAGAACTTGGGATGCTCCCGGATGGCGAGATTCTGACGGCACACTCGTGTCAGCCGGCGCACGAACGGCTTCTGGACCGCCGTTGCGGCCTCGATCAACTGCTCCGCCGCGGCTACCCCTTGCGCTTTCAGCTGCGTGTGATGGGCGCGATGCGTGCCAGGTTCGTCGCGTGACAGGTTACCGACGATCATGCGCAGCAGCGGCGTCGGGTGGTCGTTCCAGCGGGGACGCGTGATGTCGATTTCGGAGCCGCCGCGCATCCCGTACTTGCGCAAGAACTCGCGCAGAGCATCGTCAAACGCCACGCCACCCTCGACCCCTCGCATCGTCGAGAGCGCCTGCCTGGCGTCGCTGCGTTTCAGATGGGCTGCAACCTGAGGATGTGAGCGCGCGATGTCGGCAAGGTCGCCGAGCGCGAGATCCATTTCGGTCGTGACGTTGCCATCGAGCCCTTGTGCGACGGTGGTGAGCTCGCGGTCGACACCGCGGCCGCGCAGCATCTTCCGCAGGAGCACCTGGCTGAGCGCGCCCGAGAAGAGGATCGGCAGGAAGCGAGGAACGATCGTGAGGAACAGCCTGGCCGTCAGCGAGCACGCGACGGCATAGCGCGGTGCGCCGGGCGACGCGCGTTCGAGTGACGCGCGTGCCTCCACGATCGCCTCGTCGATGAAGACCGACGCCCGCGCAGTGTTACCTTCCGGTGTGGCCACCCACATCTGCCACATCGCCCTCAGCAGCACGGGGCCGACGATCGGCAGCACGCTCTGGATCGCCGCGAGCTTCGACCCGGAGCCGTACGCGAACTCGGGACGTTGAACGACGTCGGCCACCGCGTCCGCCATCAACGTATCCGCCACGTGCAGGACCGTCGGGATGCCGGCGCCCAGCGGACGCACGCGTAGCAGGTCGCTCGGATCGATGTAGAGCCGCCCGCCCGCGCAGACGATCGCCTGCGCGTTGCCGGTCGCATCGCGGCCGAACGGAAACACACGACGCACGATCGAGCGCGCGTAAGGCTTCAATGCGTCGGTCATCACCTGCGCGTGGCCGAACGACAGGTACACCCGCAGCGGACGGGTCGGCGGCGGCGGTTCGGGCAGCGGGAACAGCGTCGTGACCGGCCGGCTCTGCACGACGAATGGCGTGCCGTTTTCGACGCACCACTCGATGTCCTGCGGTTCCTGGTAATGCGCTTCGATACGGACGCCGAGCGCCGCAAGTGCCTTCGCCTCCTCGTCGCTGAGCGACGGCATCGTCCACTGCGTTTCGGGCAACGTCTCGCGGCGCGTGCCGCCGTCGGGCAGCGGACGGATTGCCAACAGCTTTCGCGCGATGGTTTTCTCGACGAGTGTGCCGGTGCGCTTGTCGATCTTGTACAAGTCCGCGGACACGAGACCGGACACGAGCGCTTCGCCGAGCCCGAAGCCGCCGTCAATCGAGACAATGTGCCGGCGGCCGTCGAGCGGATCGACGGTGAACATGATTCCCGACACGTCCGGCATCACCATCCGCTGCACGACGACGCTGAGCAGCACCCGGCGATGATCGAAGCCGTTTTTCGCGCGATAGGTGATCGCCCGATCGGTGAAGAGCGAGATCCAGCAGTCGCGAACCTTGTTCAGAACGTCGTCGCGGCCGCGAACGTTCAAATACGTGTCCTGCTGGCCGGCAAACGACGCGCCCGGGAGATCCTCGGCCGTCGCGCTCGAGCGGATCGCGTACGCGTAATCAGTTCCGGCGTCACGCCAGGCGGATTCGATCGCCACCGCGACTTTGTCGGGAATCGGCGCCAGGCCGAGCTGCGCGCGGATGTCGCTGCCGAGGCGGCGGACGGCCTCGGTGTCTTCAGGGTTGAGCGCGGCCAGCCTGTCGAAGAGCGTCGACGTGTCGCCGGCACCCTCGAGAAACGCGCGAAACGCGTGCGTGGTGACGCAGAAGCCCTGCGGAACGGGGAAGCCGGCCCGCGTCAACTCGCCGAGGTTGGCGCCTTTGCCGCCCACCGTTGCGAGATCGCGCCGGTCGAGCGAAGAGAATGGAGCGACCCACTGCGTCACCTTGTTGCACTCTGAAGCCGACGAGGACGCCGTGAAGGTTACCTCTCTTCCATTCGATGCGCCACTATCGCAACTTGATGTTCGCCGGCTTGAGATCGCGATGGACGACGCCCTGCTGGTGCGCCGCTTCGAGCGCGTCGGCGATCTGTCGTGCGATCGGCAGCGCCTCGTCGAGTGGATGCCCTGATTTGAGGCGGTGGACGCTTGCTGCCAGACGCGCTGGATCCTTCTCGACGACCTACTTGCGCGAGTGCTCCGCCAATTCCTTCGCTATGCGTCTTTCCACGGCGTCAGCTGCCTCCGTTTCGTACTCTTCCACCGGTCGGTTGGTCACACTCCCTGTCATC
>JBKPDW010000329.1:0-4951 GCA_046728115.1 Acidobacteriota bacterium
ATCTGGGATGTGGGACCGGAGCGTCGGGGGCAGCATGGGCCCTTGCGTGCGAAAGAACGCCGCGCGTGCTGGGAATCGATCGGTACCCCTGGGCGCTCGCCGAAGCGGCGGCAGCCTACAAGATTTTTGGCATCGATGGTCGCACCCGGCGGGGGGAGCTCATCGACGCCTTGCCTCGACAAACGGGCCGTACGTCTCTGTCGATTCTGGCCGCGTTTACGATCAATGAACTGTCCGAAGCCCCACGCGATGCGCTGCTTCCGATCTTGATCGAGCGAGCCGGATGCGGCGATCGCGTGTTGATCATCGAGCCGGTCGGTCGCAGCATCGGACGGTGGTGGAATCGATGGCGTGACGAATTCGAGCACGCGGGCGGTCGTGCGGACGAGTGGCGGTTTCGAGCGGAGCTGCCTGCGATTGTGGTGAAGCTCGATCGCGCGGCGGGCCTGGATCATCGGGAAATCACGGGACGGTCGCTGTGGGTGAACGGAGCCAATCCAGTACCCGTTCCACAGGCCAGCAATTGACGATCTGCTCTCTCGGAATCTCGGCGAGCCTGGCATGCGCGATCGCAGTTTCGGCGAATTGCAGTTCCTCCGTTGCGTGCGCATCGCTGTCGAGGGCGATCAGACATCCGGCGCGAACGGCGTCGCGCGCGATCGTGTAGTCGAGATCCTGACGCCGGGGATCGCCGTCGATCTCGATAGCCACGTTGTGATGCTGCGCTGCCGCAAACACCCGCGGCCAATCGGCGGTGACGCCGGGCCGTGCGGCATATTTCCGCCCGCGCGGATGGCCGAGGATGTGGACGCCTCGTGCGCTGACCGCGGTCACCATCCTGCTGGTCTGATCGCCGGACGATCGCAGCGACGAATGCGGCGCGGCGACGACGAGCTCCAGTTGTGCGAGCTCGTCCGGCTCCATGTCGATGGTTCCGTCGGTGCGGATGTTGGCCTCGATGCCCTTGATGACCCGGAACCGGCCGCGATAGCGCTCGTTCAGACGATCGATCTCGCGATGCTGCTCGACGAGGTTGCTCATTGACACGCCGCGCGCGATCGGCAGGCCGTAGGAATGGTCAGTGACGGCGCAGTGACTGTAGCCTCTGGCAAGGCAACCTTCGACGATCGCGTCGAGCGTCTGACTCCCGTCGCTCCAGACCGAATGCATCTGGAAATCGGCGCGGTAGTCGGCAACCCGCGGTCCGCCGAGCTGCGGGTCCTGAAGCGCGGCGATGACTTGCGCGCGACTCAGGAAGTGCCCGCTGACGAGCTCACGCAGCCGCTCGACCTCTGCATGCCTGCTGCTCGCAGCTACGGCCTTCTCGACGGTCGGCGAAGACCCGTTGCGCAGCAACTCCAGGATCACGCGTGTGGACGAAGGACCGACGTTCGGGATCTTGCGCAGGGTCCCGTCCGGCTGCACCAGCTCGTCGATCGGCTGGTCGAGCGAAAAAACCGCCGCGGCCGCGCGCTGATAGCCCTTCGTGCTCTGCGGCGACTTCTGCACGATGGCCAGCGCGTGGAGCAACGCCGAGATGAGGCTGTTCAAATCCACAGAGTCCCAGCTCGATTCTGTGCAGACCGGCTAAAATCACGATCTGCCCTCAGATTTTGTCGCCAACGCCCGTCCCGCCGCTACCGTCGTCGTCATGCGTGACGGCGCGGACGGTCCCGAGCTGTTCATGGTGCGGCGCCACCAGGACACCGCCTTCATGGGCGGCGCGTACGTGTTTCCCGGAGGGCGCGTCGATCCCGGCGATCATGACGGCGACGACACGTGGTGCGACGGCGCAGGCCACGCGACTGCGCAGCTTGCCGACCTGCCGCGTGGGGAAGCGCTTGCGTACCATGTTGCCGCCGTGCGCGAGCTCTTCGAGGAAGCTGGCGTGCTGCTTGCCCGCGACGCGGCCGGCTCGCTGATCGACCTCTCGGGCGACGAGGACCGGTCGCGCTTCAACGCCTACCGCACCGATATTCACGCCGGACGCGCCACGATGCGTGCGGTCGTCGAACGAGAACGGCTGCGCCTGGCGCTCGATTTGCTCGTTATGTTCGCGCACTGGGTAACGCCGCCGATCGACACGCGGCAGTTCGACACGCGATTCTTCCTCACCCGTCTGCCGCCGCATCAATCGCCCATCCACGACGACACCGAAACCACGCACAGCGACTGGCTGACGCCGTCGGCCGCCCTGGCGCGTTCACTGGCCAGCGATATCGTCCTGCCGCCGCCGACGTGGACGACGATTCGCGAGCTCGAGCGCTTTGCGTCGGTTGACGATGCACTCGGGTGGGCGCGCGCGCGTCGTGTGACGCGCCGGCAGCCGATGCTGATCATGGAGAAGGGCGTCCGCGTGTTGCTGGTGCCCGGCGATCCAGGGCACCCCGATGAGCCCGGCGACGACCCGCCGGTCGAGACACGCTTCGTGTTCCGCGATCGCCGCTGGCATGCAGAGCGACCGCGCGTCTGACCAGCTACAATCCACGCGCATGGCTCAGCTGCGCCGCGTCCTCGGTTTTCGCGATCTTCTCCTTTTCTACCTCGTCACCGGCTTCAGCCTTCGGTGGATCGCGACGGCGGCAGCCGCCGGACCGAGCGCGCTGGTGATCTGGCTGTTCGCCGCGCTTGGATTCTTCGTGCCGCTCGTTTTTACCGTGCTGGAGCTTTCCTCTCGATATCCGGAGGAAGGGGGCATTTACGTCTGGAGCAAGCAGGCGTTCGGCCCGTTCGCGGCCTTCATGACGGGCTGGACGTACTGGGGTTCGAACCTTCCCTACTTCCCGGGTCTGCTCTATTTCGCTGCCGGCAACGCGCTCTTCATCGGTGGCCCGTCGTGGCAGTCGCTCTCGTCGAACAGCGCGTACTTCATCACCGTGTCGATGACGGGGCTCGTGATCGCGGCGACGCTGAATGTCGTAGGACTGAATGTGGGCAAGTGGCTGAACAACGTCGGTGCGCTGGCAAGTTGGATCCCGGCCCTCCTGTTGCTCGCGCTCGGCGCCATCTCGTGGCGGCGGTTCGGATCCGCCACGCCGATGAACACGCACGCCTTCATGCCGAGCACGACGCTGAAAGACGTGATTTTCTGGTCGACGATCGCCTTCGCATACGGCGGCGTCGAGAGCGGATCGACGATGGGCGACGAGATCAAGGATGCGCGGCGCACGGTTCCGCGCGCGGTGCTGGCCGCCGGCGCCCTGATGACGATTCTCTATATCACCGCCACGTTCAGCGTGCTGCTCGCACTGCCCAGGGATCAGGTGTCGGGGCTGCAGGGGATCATGCAGGCACTCCAGGAGATGACGCGCAAGGTCGGCGTCGGCTGGCTGGCGCCGATCGCCGCGGGACTGGTCACGCTCAACGCGCTGGGCGGCGTCGGCGGGTGGTTCGCCGCGACGGCGCGCCTGCCTTTCGTGGCCGGCCTCGATCGTTTTCTGCCGCCGGCCTTCGGCCGTATCCATCCCCAGTGGCGGACGCCGTACGTGGCGCTGCTCGTACAGGCCGCCATCGCGGCGTTGTTCATCTTTCTCGGTCAGGCCGGCACGTCCGTGCACGGCGCCTACGACGCGCTCGTCAGCATGGGCATCATCGCCTACTTCATTCCGTTTCTCTTCATGTTCGCGGCGATGATCGTCCTGCAGCGCGAGCCCGCCGGTCCCGACGTCATGCGGGTGCCCGGCGGTCTGGCGGTTGCCAGGGCCCTCGCGGCGCTGGGATTCCTGGTCACAGCCGCGTCGATCGTGCTGGCTTGCATGCCGCCGGACGAGGAGCCGAACAAGATGTTGTCGGTCGCGAAAGTCGTCGGATCGTCGCTGGCGCTCGTCGGGATCGGCGCCGCGGTGTACGCCGCCGGTCGGCGTCGCGCCGCCGCCGCCGCTGCCGTCGTTGTCATCATCGGCTGCTTCGTCGCGGCCGGCACCGCGTCTGCCGCGACCGAGACGATGCGCGTGGATTACTACCACACAGGGAACGTCGGCGAAGAACGGTTCAGCCTCGATCGAGTCGTGATCGAGCCGCTGCCGTGGCCCGGCAATCCGGCACGGCCGATCGACGGAACGAACCGCGGGAAGTACTTCTTCGAAGTCCACGATGCAACGAGCGGGCGGATTCTCTACTCCCGCGGCTTCAGCTCGATTTATGGCGAGTGGGAAACCACCGGCGAAGCCAAAGAGCGGTACCGCACGTTTTCCGAATCGCTGCGATTCCCGGCGCCGGACGCTCGGGTCAGGATCGTCGTGAAGAAGCGCGATGCGAAGAACGTCTTCCGCAATATCTGGTTCGTGACCGTCGATCCGACCGACAAATTCGTCGCCCGGCACAAGGAGATGCCGGAAGCGGGCCCACTGATCAAGCTCCACCAGAGCGGCGATCCGGCGGCGAAACTCGATCTGCTGATCCTCGGCGATGGCTACACCGCGCCGGAGCGGGCCAAGTTCGAGCGCGACGCGCGGCGCCTCGTGAACGTCCTCTTCACGACGTCGCCGTTCAGGGAGCGACAACGCGACATCAACGTGTGGGGGCTCTGTCCGGCGGCTGGGGAATCGGGAATTTCGCGGCCTTCGCAGCAGGTCTACCGCCGGTCTCCCATCGGCGCCACCTACGACGCGTTCGATTCCGAGCGCTACGTGCTGACGTTCGAGAACAAGGCGTTCCGCGACATCGCCTCGAACGCGCCGTACGATGTCGTGGAGATCCTCGTGAACAGCGCCACGTACGGCGGCGGCGGAATCTACGGGCTGTACAGCACGGTCGCGGCCGACAGCGTGTGGGCGCCGTACATCTTCGTCCATGAGTTCGGCCATCACATCGCCGGACTCGCCGACGAGTACTACACGTCGGATGTGGCGTATCTGCCTGCAGCCGATCGCCTCTAACCGTGGGAGCCGAATGCCACGGCGCTCCTCGATCCGGCGTCGCTCAAGTGGAAGGATCTCGTGGCGCCCGGCAC
>JBKPDW010000330.1:0-20190 GCA_046728115.1 Acidobacteriota bacterium
GACCTCGAAGTCCTTGAACAGAAAGTCCGCCCACGGCGAAATGACGGCCGTGTCGCGCTGGTCGTAGATCAAATAGAGCTGAGGCAGGGCGCCAGTTGAAGCCGGCGCAGCGGCGGCAGGCGGAGTCGCGGGCTTGTTGCCGTCCGTCAGCCATGCGTCGATGAGCGTTCGCAAATCCTCGAGCGGGGTTTCCAGCAGATCGGCTCCCAGCTGGACGCGAGGATCCATCCGGAAGCGCTCCAGCACCTTCCGTTGCCGCTCGTCGTCGACGATCAATCCCGGAGGGATCCAGACGAGTCGCGAAAACCGTCCGCCCTTCGCCGCGCGCTCGATGGCAAGCTCGTTCTGAATCTCCGCGAGCGATTCGAGGCCGCTCTCCGGCACGAGACTGTAGGTTTTGCCGACCATATGGATCGACATCCTGCAGGTGGCGAGAGCCTCGCGGACGGCTGCCTGCACTTCGGACACGGCGAGTGGCAGCGGCTGGTTCGGAAGCACGGAGTATCCGTGCTGCTCGAGGTCGCGCCGGATCGCTTCGCGCTGCTCTTTCAAGTCGGAGGTCGTCGCGGCCAGGTATACAACGTCCCGGGCGGCGTTTGACACCGCGTCGATGCCAGCTTCGGTGCTGGCTTGCTCCAGCATCTGGAGAAGCAGACAGATGTCGTGAGTCAGATCGTCGAGCTTGAGCCAGAAATCACGCTGTGCGTCGGCGCCGAAAATCTCGTCGAGCTCGCGCACCTTGCCCGTCTCTTCGTCGATCTTGAAGAACTCGTACCCGAGCATGGACTGAAGTTCCGGCGGCTGTTGATCGGTCGGAACGGGCGTCTTCAAGACTTTGAAGATCCGGGCTTTGTCTTGAACGCGGATGCCACCCTGTCCGCAGGCCTTGCAGAACGCCAACAGCTCCCGACGTCCCCATTCGGACTTGACGTAGCGCGGCGAGACGACCGAGACGAGCGCAGCCACGCGCCGAAGCCGCTCGATGAGGGTGTCTGCGAAAATGTCATTGCCCTGGAGCTTGGGATCCCACCAGATGCGGGATTCCTTCCCCATGCGCTGCGCGACGCGGATCTCGAGCGCCCGATGGAGGTTCGCAACCCAACCCTTGTGTCCCTCCACCAGCTCGATATTGTCGAGATGGGCGTAACTGATGAAGGCATCGCCGTCGAAATTCATGACGTCCCCATCGGCCGAGCTTGCGCGCCCGTCGAGAACCGTCGTCGATCGATCAATGACGGGAGAGCTGACGTAATTCTAGCGCGCTTTCCGTCGACAACTCCGCCGCGGCTCGCCAGCACCGGGCGTCATTGAATGCTCCAGTTAGCCTTCGGACCGAGTAGACTCGCACTGAATGGACGACTCCTTCCACGGCGAGCCGGCTTCGGCCGCGCCGGCGGATCCGTTCAAGCCCGGCGACGTCTTTGCCAATCGCTATCGCATGGTCACGCTTCTCGGGCACGGCGGCATGGGCGACGTGTGGCGTGCGGACGATCTCGTCCTGGGGATTCCAATCGCGCTGAAATTGATGCACTCGACGAGTGCTGCGGGCCGGCAACTCCTTCTCAACGAAGCTCGACTTGCGCGGCGCATCACGCATCCGGCCGTGTGCCGTGTGTTCGACGTCGGCGAGGAAGGCGGTCAGGTCTTCCTGTCGATGGAGCTGGTGCAGGGCGAGGATCTCGATGCGCTGATTCAGCACGTCGGCCGGCTGCCGTCCGAGAAGGTCGGCGAGATCGGGCGTCAATTGTGCGAGGCGCTCGCCGCGGCGCACGCACAAGGAATCCTGCACCGCGATCTCAAGCCCGCGAACATTCTCATCGACGACAACGGTTCGGTACGGATTACGGACTTTGGAATCGCGGTGACGGAGGGCAAAGGCGGTCGCAATACCGGCGTCGGCACGCCGCGCTACATGGCGCCCGAGCAGCTGAGGAGCGGTGGGTCGGTCTCGGAACGCACCGACCTCTATGCGCTCGGTCTGATTCTGTACGAGCTTCTCGTCGGACGACAGATATTCGATCGCACCGATCCGGGTCATCAGTTGCCGCGACCGTCGACCGTGGTTGCGGGCGTCGAACCCCGGCTCGAACGGGTCGTGATGCGCGCTCTCTCGCCGGACCCGCGCGATCGCCCTCCATCGGCAGCCGACATGGCTGCCAGCCTGATGACGATCTCCGGAAAACCGCCCTCATCGGGCTACCGGCGGTGGCTGCTCGCGCTTGCGTGTGGTGCCGGTGTCGCAATCTTCGCGCTGGTGCAGGCGCTCGACCTGCCAGGCTCGGTTCACACGCTCACCGAACAGGACACGATCCTGCTGACGGACTTCGTCAACACGACAGGAGAGCCCGTGTTCGATGGCGCACTGAAAGTGGCGCTGGCGGTCGCGCTGGAGCAGTCACCGTTCCTCAAGGTGTTTCCCGACGAGCGCGTCCGCGAGACGCTGCGTCTGATGAACCGTTCGGCAGACGAGCGCGTGACGCGCCTCATCGGGCGCGAGATCGCTCAGCGCGAGCGGCTGAAGGCGCTCGTGGCCGGATCGATCGCAAGCCTCGGACGCAATTACGTCATCGCCATCGAAGCGGTCAATTCGCAGACCGGCGACATCATGGCGCGAGAACAGGTTGAGGTCACCCGGAAGGAACAGGTGCTGGCGGCGCTGGGGCAGGCCGCGACCAGTCTGCGCAAGAAACTCGGCGAATCGCTCGCCTCGATTCAGAAATTCGACGCGCCGCTGCCGCGCGCCACGACCTCGTCGCTCGAAGCGCTGCATTCCTACGCACTAGCCCTCGACGAGGACCGGCTCGTGGCTCGTGACGGCGCGGTTCCGCACCTCAAACGCGCAATCGACCTCGACCCGAACTTCGCGCTGGCCCAGGCCCTGCTGTCGGGCGTCTATGCGAACACCCGCCGCTCGACGCTTGCGCCAGAGTATTCGCGCCGCGCGTTCGAGCTTCGAGACCGGGTCAGCGAGCGCGAGCGGTTCTTCATTTCTTGGCGGTATTACCACGACGCGATTCAGGACTGGGACAAGGCGTTCGATCTCGCGCGAACGTGGACGACGACGTATCCGCGCGAGGCGTTTGCATTCAACAGCCTTGGCGCCGCGTTCAATTGCTTTGGCGAGTTCGACCAGGCCATCGCAGCCCTCCAGAAAGCGACGCGCCTGGATCCCGCTTTCGTTGCGCCGCTCGAAAGTCTCGCGGCGACCTTGATCGCCGCAAATCGCTTCGATGACGTCATGGACGTCGTTCGGCAGGTGCGGGCCTTGCGCCCCGGTCTCGTCAGCCTCCGTCGGTTCGCGTATCTCGTTGCGTTCGTGAAAGGGGATTCGCAGGCGATGGCGCGCGAACTGGAAGACGCGCAGCACCTGCCGGACGCGGTTTCCGCGTTGGATTGGGAAGCGCGTGTGTCCGCGTTCCGCGGAAACCCAAGGATGGCGCACGAGCAGTTTCAGCGCGCAGTTCAGAGCGCACTGCACGCGGAGCTGAATGAAACGGCGGCGCAGTGGTCGACGGCCGACGCCGAGACCCACGCCATCGTCGGCCAGTGCGCCGACACGCGACACGAAACGGCCGCGGCGCTGGCCTCGAGTCGAGACAATTTCACCCTCGAACGAGCCGGCAGAGCCCTCGCCCTGTGTGGTGACCACGCCGACATGACGAAAATTTCAGACGAGCTGAGCAGGCGGTTTCCCGATGCCACACTGACCAGGCGGATTCAATTGCCGGTGATGGCCGCGGCGCTCGCACTCCAACGTGGCGACGTCGCGCATACGCTGGCGCTGCTGGAACCAGTCAAGCCGTACGACCACGCGCGGGGGGCGGAATTCTGGCCATCCTATCTCAGAGGCCAGGCGCATCTGGCGTCGAACGATCCCAAAGAGGCCGCTGTACAGTTCGAAACCATCCTGAGTCATCGCGGCGAGAGTCCGGACTCGCCGCTGTATCCGCTGGCCCACCTCGGTCTGGCGCGCGCGGCGACATCGACGGGAGACGTCGAGAAGGCCCGGAAGGCGTACGAGGATTTTCTCGAACTGTGGAAGAACGCGGATTCAGATCTTCGCCCGCTGGCGGATGCGCGCCGCGACCATGCGCGGCTTCCTTGACGACACGACTACGTCGAGTCGCCTTTGTGACCGGCCAGCTCGCGTTTGAGCCAGGCTTTCGCGTATGTCCAATCGCTCTCGACCGTCCGCAAGGACAGCTGCAGGTGTTCGGCGACTTCCGGGCTCGACATGCCCGAGAAGAACCGCAGGGCAACCACTTGAGCCGCTCGCGAATCCTCCGCCTCCAGACGCGTCAACGCCGACTCGAGCGTGAGCAGGTCCTCGACGGGAACCGCAGCCGTGGCGGCCGCCTTCAACAGGTCGTCGAACGCGACGGGTTGAACGCCGCCGCCGCGCTTGTCGCGTTTCTGGTGCCGGCCATGATCGACAAGCAGCCGCCGCATCGCCTGCGCGGCCAGCGCCAGCCCATGCGTCCGGCCGTGCAGCTGCACCTTGCGCTCGTTCTGCAGTTTCAACCAGGCTTCGTGGACGAGCGCCGTCGGCTGCAGCGTGTGATTGCGCCGCTCTCGGGACAGATATCGACCCGCCACGCGGCGCAGCTCGCCGTAGATGATGGGAAAGAGCTCGGCGGCCTCGGGCTGTTTTGTCGGCATCACGATGTCAGCGTGAACAGGAGTCGGCTGATCTGGTTAGTGTAATCGACCGCGTTCCAGACGTGCGTCGCGCAACAGCGGCAACGTCGAATCGGCGTCGCGCCAGAGGTTCAGAAAACTGTCATAGGCGCCGCGAGCCTGTTCTTTGTCGCCCTGTAAGGCCATCGCGCGCGCCAGCCCAAGCCGCGCGAGCGGGTAGAGCTGCGACACAGGCGCTTCACCTCGATGATCCAGGATTGCCTGAAACTCCACCGCAGCTTCCGCGGGACGTTTGAGCGCCATCAGAGCCTGTCCGCGAAGGTACGGCGGCCAGAACTCCGACCACGGCGAGTGATCGTAGGGCTTGACAGGTTCCAGAATCTCCAGCGCCCGCGTGGCGTCGCCGCGCCGGATGGCGCCAAGCGCTGTCGTCACGGGTATCGACACCCGGTTCATGATGGTCGCGTCGGGATATCGCCGCTCCAGTTCGGCGACGAGTGCGGCGGCTTCGCGGCTCCGGTCGCACAAGGCAAGCGCCCGGCTCGCGCGTTCGAGCGAGAAGTTGTCGCGGCTCAGGTCCAGACCTTCCGCGACTTCTTTGTCCGTATCGGCGCACTGCGCGACGATCGCGTGCGCTTCCGCGTCCTCGATCGAGAGCTGTGCAGCAACTTCCTTGAATCCGCCCTGGGAGGACATCTGGACGCCCTGGCGAAACTCGTCGTGCGCGGCCGCGAGACGCCCACCGAATGCGGACACGTGCGCCTGCCATCCGAACGCCGCGTTCGTGTTGCCAATCCCGACCGATGCGTTGAAATGCTGCGACATCGCCGCCTGATCGCCCGCGATGACGGCGAGAAGGTATGCGATGCGGTGATTGCCGCTGAAGCCAATCTGTCGGGTCACGCCCTCGTTGAGGATGGCGGTCGCCTCGGAGTAGCGATTCAGCGCCATGAAGGCCCCGCCAAGATTCGAGTACGGCGGGACGAACTTCGGGTCGAGACGCCTTGCGTGTTGAAACGGTTCGATCGCCCGGTCGTACTGGCCCGTGTAGATGTAGGCGACGCCGAGGCTGTTGAACGCGAAGGCCTCCCTCGGATACGTCGCCGTCCACGATTGGGCGAGCTCGAGAGCCTTGTCCCACGCCTGCACCGCGTCGCGATAGTACCGCCAGGAGATGATGAAGCGTTCGCGTTCGCTGACGCGGTCGCGCAGCGCAAAGGCGCGGCGCGACAGTTCGGGCGCAAGCGCCGTCTGATACGTGTTCGCGTACACACCCGACAACTGCGCCAGCGCTATCGCGAAGTCGGGATCGAGTTCGATCGCCCGCTTCAAGTGCGGAATCGCCTCGAGCCGGGGGTTCATGCGCCCCTCGTCGAGCGCGAGCGCGTACGCGTGCAACGCTTCGAGCGAAGGGGTCGTGGCTCTCGGAAGCGACACGTCGAATTTCTGGACGGACGCGAGCGACTCGCCCAGCTTCTCGCGGAGCCTGGACGCGACACCGCCCAGAGCGGTCAGCACCTGCTCCTTGCCGGTGGCCTCGACCTGCTCACGCGCCATGACGTCGCCGGTCAGTGCGTTGATCGCCTCCACGGCCAGCACGTAGTTGCGTCCCATCGGCGCGATGGAGCCGGCGAACAGCGCTTTCAACTGCTCGCGCTGCGCGATTTCGCGCGCGATGGAGCGTGTGACCGGCTCGTCGGGCGGCCGGTTCATCAGACGCAACGTGTCGCGAACGCGCTCGTCGGGGAACACCTTCAGGAAGGGCGACTGCTCGATTGCCACCGCGAGCGCCACCTTCAGTGCGCCGTCGAACACCGGCTCGCCGGTCGTGTTCATGAAGTCGGCGAGCACAATGGTGTCCTGTTCCGTCAGCGCCGGTGCGCTGCGCGAACGGAAGTAGGGCGCCGCCATCGCGGCGGCCACGAGGACGGCGGCCGCGATCGGGCCCGCGATGAACCACCATCTCGTCTTGCGCGTCGGTGCAAGCGGACCAGTCGTCCGCAGGCCAGCCGCAAAGGCGTCTGCGGACGCCGGGCGATCGTGCGGATCCGGCGACAGCGCCTGAAGAACGACGCGTTCCAGATGAGGATCGACATGCGGAACGAGTGTTGACGGCCGCGTCGGCTGCATCCTCGTGACGGATCGATTGAAGGGATGCTGGCCGACGATCAGTTCGTAGAGCAGAAGTCCGAGCGCGTACAGGTCGGTTCGCTCCGTCAGCGGCGCGCCGGGGAGGAGCTGTTCGGGCGCCATGTAGCCTGGCGTGCCGACGGGTCCGTGCACATCGGGGTCGACCTGCGTGACGGCGATCCCGAAATCCGTGATCCGGACGAGGCCGTTTTCGTCGATCAGCACGTTGGCGGGCTTGAGGTCGCGGTGCAGGACGCCTTCGGCATGCGCGGCGGCAAGGCCCGCGCAGAGCTGGCGGGCGATATCGATGACCTTTTCCGACGGAAGCCGTCCGACCCGCTTGAGAAGCGATGCCAGATCTTCCCCACGGACCAGCTCCATCGAAAAGAACACCTCACCGTCGGCTTCACCGACGTCGAACACGCGGCAAACAGCGGGATGGGTTATTCTCCGCGCCAAACGCACCTCGTTCAGGATGCCGGCGACGGCGCCGCTGCGCGACGAACGGATGAACTTCAGCGCGACCGGAGTCCCAAGGACGAGGTCGTCGGCGTGCCAGACCTCTCCCATCCCACCTCTGCCGAGCCGGGCGATCATGCGATACCGGCCGGCGAAGACCTGACCGGCCGAAAACCGTGTCACAATCGGCTGCTGGGTCGTTTCTGACGAAGCGCTTTCGCCTGTTTCGTGAAAGGCCAGCAACGACTCCACTTCCTGCCGGAGGCGCGCGTCCGTCCCACACGCTTCGGCCACGAATGCCTCGCGGTCGCCGACGGGCACGGTCAGCGCCTGTAGAAACACGTCCTTTGCGCGGGGTAACGACGGCGGCATTTCTCTGGTCCTAAAGAGTTTACCTGAGGATCTGCGGGGTTTTCGACCATCCGTCGCGTTAGAGAGCTGAGGCAGGGGCGAGTTTGGCCATCGAAACGCGCAAAACGTCGAGGTCGGTGCTGGTGGCAATGGTGGGGGCCGCTGCGGTCATGGCCCAGTTCGTCAGCGGCAAGGCCGTCCGCGATGCGTTGTTCCTGACTTCTCTGGACCTCACAGCGCTCCCCGCCATGCTCGTGGCGACGTCGATCTTTTCGATGTTCCTCATCGCCGCAAACGCGAGAATGGCGCGCCGGATCGTGCCCACCGTCCTCGTACCAGCCACTTTCGCGCTCAGCGGCCTGTTGTTCCTGCTCGAATGGATCCTCAGGTCCTACGCGCCGACGAGTACGGCGATCGCCGTGTACCTCCACATTTCGGGTATGGGCCCGATTCTGGCGTCCGGCTTCTGGCTGATCGCCAGCGAGCGGTTCGATCCGCGCACGGCGAAAAAACGATACGGTCAAATTGCCGCGGCCGGGACGCTGGGTGGCCTCTTGAGCGCGCTCGCGACCGAGCGGGTCGCGGCCATGTTCGGCGTTCCGGTCATGCTGCCGCTGCTCGCCGTCGTGCAGCTTGCCAGCGCGTGGTTCGTGCGGCAAACATCCTCGTGTGGCGTCGAGGGACCTCCGACTCCCGCCGATGAGCCGGCAAGCAGCGGACCATCGCGCTCGCCGCTGCGCGTGTTGCGCGAAGCTCCGTACTTGCGCAATCTGGCAACCCTGGTCGTGCTCGGCACCACTGGAGCCGCGCTCGTCGACTATCTGTTCAAGGCGCAGGCTATCGAAACCTTCGGCCGCGGCGACAATCTGCTCCGCTTCTTCGCGTTGTATTACGCCGCGACGAGCCTGATCGCGTTTGCGCTTCAGACCTCGGCGTCGCGCGTGGTCCTCGACCGCTACGGCCTCGGCCTCTCTGCCGGATCGCCGTCCTGGGCGCTGCTCGCGGGGAGCCTCGCGGGTCTGATTGCTCCGGGTTTCGGCAGCCTGCTCGTGGCGCGCGGCGGCGAATCGGTGTTCCGCAGCTCGTTCTTCCGCGCGGGCTACGAACTGTTCTACACGCCGATTTCGGCCGAGGAGAAGCGCGCGGCCAAAACGCTGATCGATGTCGGTTTCGACCGCCTGGGCGACGGCATCGGTGGCGGTCTCGTGCGACTGTGCGTGACGCTGTTGCCGGCGGTGCAGTCCTCGGCGATTCTCTCGATCGCCGTCGCGTGCTCGGCGGGCGCGCTGGCGGCCGCCAGCCGCTTGCACCGTGGCTATCTGGGCAGGCTGGAACACAGCCTGGTCGATCTCTCGCGCCGTGCGGGCCCCGGCGAATCGATGGACGCCAAGACGACCATCAGCGGGATTCTGCCGTCGCGCCTGATGCGCGGCGACGTCGAGGCCTCGAGCACACGTCAGACCGACTTCCCGGGTCGCGCCACCGATCCCGGACTGCTCGACCCCGAAGTGCGCGACATTCTCAGCCTGCGGTCCCGCAATCGCGATCGGATCGTGGAGATCCTGTCGCGGGAAGAGGGCTTGACCGCGGGTCTCGTCTCGCACGCGATCACGTTGCTGGCGTGGGATCGGGTGGCCGATCACGCGATGTTCGCGCTGCGGAAGGTTGCGGAGGAGCATATCGGCCAGCTCGTGGACGCGCTCCTCGATCCGAACCAGGAGTTTGCTGTCAGGCGGCGGCTCGCGCGGGTGTTTTCGATTTGTGTCTCGCAGCGCGCGGCGAGCGGTCTGATGTTCGGTCTCGAGGATCCGCGCTTCGACGTCCGATACCAATCGGCGCGGTCGCTGAGCCAGATCGTCGAAAAGAATCCGATGGTCGTAATCGACAGCAACCAGATTTTCGGCGTCGTGCTTCGCGAGGTCGCAGTCGGCCGCGGCGTGTGGGAGAGCCGGCGTCTGCTCGAGGAAATCGACACCGACGAGCATCGCTCGCCGCTCGACGAGTTCGTTCGCACGCGGGCCGGCGAAAGCCTCGCGCACGTCTTCACGCTGCTGTCTCTCGTCCTTCCACGGGAGCCGCTGCAGGTAGCGTTCCGGAGCCTGCACACCGACGACCAGTACTTGCAGGGAACCGCGCTCGAATACCTCGAAGGCGTGCTGCCTCCAGCCATCCGGAAAGGGCTGTGGCCGTTCATCGAGCGCGGATCTCTGAAGCGATCAACGCGTCCGCGCGATCAGGTGATCGCGGAACTCCTGCGCTCGAACCAGTCCGTCGCGCTGAATCTCGAGGAACTGAGGCTGCGAACTTCGTTGGTTCGCGCCCAATCCGCGACGTAGGGACATATGGCCAAGCCGAAACTCGTTGGACCGCGACTCGAAACACCTCCGCCGGACGCGTCCGATCGGACGTCGCAACGGCTTCCGGAGACGCTCCTCTCGGAGCAGATTCAACGGCTGGCGGTCTGCGCCGCTATCGGAGCGGGCCTGTGGACGTACGGCCTGGTGATGGACACGAGCATCCGCCCGCTCACGCTCGGCTGGCCCGTGCACGTGACCAGCGTCGTCGTCGAGATTCTCGCAATCGTCGTATCGCTCACCATGTTCGCGTACGTGCGGTACTCGTCGCACGCGCACGATCGGAAGACCACCGCGGGGCTGGTCTACTTCGTGCTGAACGCCGCCGGCGTGGCCGTGATCAATATGGAAGTCGGCCTCGCGGCCGTCAGCGGCGGGCGCGGCATCTCGTGGAACACTGTCGTCATCCTCGTCGCTGCGATGATTCTTCCGGCGACACCGCGCCAGATGCTGGTCGCCTCGCTGCTGTCTGCGTCGATGGATCCGCTCGCCGTGTGGATCGCGTATCTGCGGGGTCAATATATCGCGTCGTTCGCGAACACGCTTGTGTTGTACATGCCGAACTTTGCATGCGCGGTCGTGGCGGTCCTGCCGGCACGCGTGCTGCACCGCATCGGATCGCGCCTGCGCCAGGCGCAGGAGTTGGGCAGCTATCAGCTCGTCGAGCTGCTGGGCCGGGGCGGGATGGGCGAAGTCTGGCGCGCACGCCACCGACTGCTCGCACGGGGCGCCGCGATCAAGCTGATACGCCCGGAGTTGATCGGCGCTGGCAGCCCTGCGGAGACGCTCAACATCCTGCGCCGCTTCGAGCACGAGGCGCAGGCGACAGCCGCGCTGAACTCGCCGCACACGATTCGGGTGTTCGACTACGGCGCTACCGCGGACCATACGTTCTACTACGTGATGGAGCTGCTCGAGGGACGCGATCTGCACTCGCTGGTGCGCGAGTTCGGGCCTGTTCCGGCCGGACGGGTGCTGTTCTTTTTGCGCCAGGTCTGTCACTCGCTCGCCGAGGCGCACGCGCGGGGCGTCGTGCACCGTGACATCACGCCGTCCAACATCTATATGTGCCGGATGGGCCTCGACTACGACTTCGTCAAGGTGCTCGATTTCGGTCTGGTCAAATTCCACGGTGCGCGATCGTCGGAATATCAGGCCAACGGGAAGGCCCACACGACGACCGGGACGCCGGCTTTCATGGCGCCGGAAATCGTGCTCGGTGCCGAGGTCGATCAGCGCGCCGACGTGTATGCGCTCGGCTGCGTGATGTACTACCTGCTGACCGGGCAACCGGTGTTCGAGGCCAGCACGACGAGAGAACTGCTGGCGCTACATCTGCAGACTCCGCCGGTTCCGCCATCGCAGCGCACTGAGATGCCGATTCCACGCGAGCTCGACGCGCTGGTGCTGGCGTGTCTCGAGAAAGACCCGCAACGTCGGCCGAAGGATGCGGCGGTCGTACTCGAAGCGCTGCTGAAGTGCCGGTGCGGCGATCCGTGGGACAACGAATCGGCCAAGGGCTGGTGGGAACGGCACCTGGTCGAGTTGTCGGCGCCCCTCGCGGTGACCGACGCGCTCTCGCTCGAGCCCGCCTTCGTGGTTCACTGACTTACGGCGCGGCATATTCCTGGCAAGTGAGATAGGTCAGGTTCGGTCCCGCAGCGGGCATGTTCGTTCGGTTGACACTCTGCGTCGTGAAGTCAAACCACCTTTCATGTTAACGCTGTCGTCACGTGCCGGAGGCTGCAGTGCGCATCGCCGCGAATTGACCGATTCTGCATAGCTGAGATATTCCAGTCTTGGCAGGATTTCGGCCATGCATGAAAGGGCCTTGGACGCCACGGCTCGGCGCCTGAGGATCGCTTCGGTCGTTGCGATCGTGCTGCTCCTTGCTGTGAGGACGTTCGCACAGGATTCCCAGGACGATCATCCTGGCGCAGCAGCGATTCGGCGATGGGGCGTCAGCATTTGGGGACTCAGCTACCACCCGAATAGACAAATCAACTACAACGAGAACAATTGGGGCGTCGGCCTGCGCTACTCGGCGAGGCCGCATTGGAAGTGGCTGGGACAGAACCCCGAGAACCGCACGTTCGTGGAAGGCGATGCCCTCCGCAACAGCCATGGACGGCTGGTGCTGCCCGTCTCGGGCGGCGTCGAGTACAACGTCGGCCATATGGGACACGCGTGCGGGCTGTTCTTCGTCGCCGCAATCACGGTGGCGTACTACCAGAAGCCGGCCGACGTTCGCTCGGACATCAGGCTCGGGCCAGTGACGGGTCTGACGATCGGTTGCGGACGGATCAGGACGAATCTGGTTGCGGTTCCGAGCGCATCGAAGACAGTCATCGCCGCGTTCGTTGGATCGATCACAATCGGCCTTTGAACCGCGGGCGATCCAGCCCGCACTGCAGAGGTGCCGAATCCGCATAGCCTCGTGAAGGGAAGAAGCCCCACAGTTGATAACATGCTCGCTTGTCCTGGGAACAGGGGGAGGGTCTATGAACCGCATCGTCCTATTCGCGTTCGCGGCCACTCTGGCGACCGCGTCATCCTTGATGGCCCAGCGCACGGTCAGCACGGGTGACACGCAAACCGCCGTCGTCACGATCCAGGCGATCGATTCAACCACCCGAAGCATCACACTCCGCACCGAGAATGGCGAGGAGGACACCTTTCAGGTCTCGCCAGAAATCAAGCGCTTCGACGAACTGAAGGTCGGCGATCGCGTGAAGCTCACGTATACCACGTCGACTGTGTATCAACTGCGGAAGCCAGGCCAGCCGACAGGGACCGCCGGTGACAGGTCGTCAGTGACGCCGGGCAATCAAGCGCGTCCCGGCGGGACCATTTCCCGGCAGCTCACCACGACCGTCACCGTCAAGGCGGTGAACATGGACGTGCCGTCGATCACGGTCGTCACCAGCGACGGCCGGACCGTGACCCGCAAGGTCGACGACAAGAAGAATCTCGAAGGCGTGCAGGTCGGCGATCACATCGACATCACGTACACCGAATCGCTTGTGACGTCGATCGAACCTTCGCGTTGATCGAGACTACTGACTGACCCGTTTCCACATCGATTTGGCGGTCGTCTTGCCCTCGCGGTCCACGACCGTCAGCGTCAGCGTCGACTGCGTCAGTTCGTAGTGCCGCGTGTTTTCGGGCGACAGGCTTCTGGCAACGGAGTCCGGCACGCTCCCCGCGGTGCCTTCGATGTCCATCAGGTGCAGTTCTGAAGCTCGAGGATCGATGGTCACCCGCCCGGAGTAGTTGAGGAGCGCCGGGCGGGATTGATCGGCGGCAACCTGGCCGTCGATCTTGAGATTGCCGAACTCGTCGTAGGTCAGTTGGGCCTGGGCGCCAATTTCCTGCTTACCGGACGGCTGGTACACCTCATAGGACGTCAATGCCCACGTGCCCCGAAGCTGGCGGCGCACCGCCTCGAGGCTGCCGGGTCCGGTGTCGACATCAGCACCCTTGATTGGCCGCTGCCGTGGTGCGGCGGCACATCCAGAGACTCCTGCGACCAGCAGGACGCAGATGAGAAGGCGCCACGGTTGCATCGGTACTCCTTCAGTGGCCAAGCCACTTGTAAACGGGCGCAAACTCCAGGCGAATTGGCGTCGAGGTGGGCAACGCAAAATAGTTCGTGCGCCCCACCATGACAACTCGCCGGCGAATGACAGCTCTGAGGAGAAATCGTAGAACAGATTGGCGAAAAGTTCCCGTTTTAGGTTCGACTGATGATGGCCGACCCATCATCCCGTCGGCGTTGTCGACGCCGTAGCCGGCATGGAATGTGAGGTCGTCCGGCAGCCGCTGCCCTAATTCAGCCCAGGCGCCCGTGGCGCGAACCGCTGACCGGATCTGGGATCGAAGGTCTGGAGGATCGCACCGATGGAGTCGCCAAGCAGGTGCCGAGAAACTCGAGGTATCACGGATGGGCTGGATCGAAATATGCCGGATCTGCACAGACACGAAGCCGGTGTCTCATGCAGAATGGAAGCGTGAACCGCGTCTGTATCTGCGGTCTCGCGATCGTTCTGCTTGTTGGCGCCGGATGCACGGGACGCGCTGGACCGCTGGGGCCATCCGCCATCATCGTGCCGGATGCGATCACGGTTCGCGTCGGCCAGCAGCAGACGTTCCGCGTGCAGAACGCCGACGTGGCGCGGTTCACATTAACGGCTGATGCCGGGAGGTGGCAGCAGTTCGTGGCCATCGTCCCCGACGAGTCCGCGAACTCGATTACGCTCGTCGCCCTGCAGCCGCCTCCATCGGGTGCCGTGTATGTCAGCGCCGATCTGGGTTCGGGCCGCTTCCCGATCGTCGCCGTGATGGCGATCGACTGAGAACAGTCGATCCCTCAATCGGTCGCGCTACTTTTGAGGCCGCATCGAATTGAAGTAGTTGTTCGCAACGGCGATCGCCTGGTCGGCCTTGCCGAACGTTTCGACGCCCTGCTGGTTCAGCTTCTCGGCGCGTGGCTTGAGCGACGCCGTGCCGCTATCGGTGAGATCGCTGCCGAGATACGTGATTTGATCCGCCAGCTCCTTCCGGATCGGTTCGAGCGATTTGGCCACCTCCTGCAGCGATCCCATGACCCTCGCAAGTTCCTGCTGGTTCTGCGTCAGCCGTTGCTCGGCTTGTGAGCGCAGGCCCGCATCCTGAATGTTCTTGATCGACGCCGTCCGGCCCGCGAAATAGGTGTTGCCCGCCCGTTCCATCTCGGCCACCTTTCCACGCGCATCGGCAAGCTTTGAATTCATGTCCTTCACGGATTTCATCAGCTTCTTGTAGTCGCCCTTCATGTCCTTTGATGGTTCCGTCACGAGCGCATTGTAGGAGGCAAGCGTGCTCTGGACCTGCGCCTTGGCTTCGACGAGGACCTCGGAAGTTCCCCCACCGGCTTTGATGAAGCGCTCGGTCTCTTTGATGCCTTCGGTCTCGCTGCGTTGTGCGGTCACTCCGGCGGCCGTGACGCACACAAACATCGCAATCGTCACGGCCAGGCTCCCTCGGCAGACGTTGTGAAGCATGACTGAACTCCTTTTCGCGCCTCTGAACGGCGAAGCCTCTTACTGTAGGCAAGTCAAAACCACCCGCCTGTGCGAAATCGGCACCTGGCACGCGGCGGCGCTCGTGTACGTCACTGGCTGGTTGCGTCTTATTGCAGGCTGCCGGAGAGCGCCGGCTTCCGGGGAGGCTTCACAACCATCCTTTACCGTCGCAATTCGGGCTAGCCGCCGTAAAGCCGCCGAAAGCGTCTGCGGGTGCGCTACTGTCAATGCTTACAGCTGTCAAATCTCGCCGTACGAGGTTATTTTCCAGGCGCGGCGACGTGTCGACAGCCGTTCGATGTCTGACCGTCGGAAACCTCATCAAACGGGCAAATGCCAGTATGACCGACGCAGGGCGGGTCCATATCGTGGCGGTGCTGACACTGGCTCTTGCTGCGCCTTGCGTCGCTCGGGCCGCGGATGTCGAGCCGACCGGGCGCGTCCTCGCGCTTTACTGGGGCGACTCCGACGATCGCGTGGTCCGCGAGCAGGAAGCGGGCGTCCATCGGGTGTTTGAACGGGTGCCCGGTGGCACGATAGAGTACTCGCACGAGTACCTCGAGACCAGTCGCTTTCCCCGGGAAGGCTACGTTGGAGGCCTGCGCGAATATCTGCTCGCGAAGTACGACGGCAAGAAAATCGACGTCATTCTGGCGTTCAGCAGCGGCGCCCTCAACTTCGTCCTGGCGCAGCCGGAATCGTCGTTCTTTCCCGAAGCCGCGATCGTCTTCGGCACGCAGCAGGCGCCCACGGGCTCGGCTCGAGCCGGCAACATCACCGGCGTCGTCTACAGCGCCGCCATCGCGCAGACCGTCGACCTCGCGCTTCGCCTGCAGCCGGATACCAAATCGGTGTTCGTGACCAGCGGGACGTCCGAGCACGACGGACGGATGGAAAGGGACGCTCGTCACGAGCTGCAGAAACTCCAGGACAAGGCGACATTCACGTATCTGACCGATCTGCCCATTACTGATTTGCTCGCGCGCGTCAAAGGCCTGCCGGAGAAGTCGATCATCCTGAGCCTGCGACAGAGCGAAGTCGGGTCTGCCGGGACGCTGCGGCCGCTGGATGTACGGCGGCTCGTCGCCGCAGCGGCGTCGGCCCCTGTGTACACCGTCACCAGCACCAGCATTGGGAATGGCGTGATTGGCGGCTACGTGTCGAGCGCCGAGGCCGTTGGAGCCCGCGTGGCCGAAATGACGGTTCGAGTGCTGAACGGCACGAACGCTCGCGACATTCCGGTGGAACCCGCGGCCCTGGTGCCGACATTCGACTGGCGACAGCTTCAGCGGTGGGGTGTTCCCGAATCCCGGCTCCCGGCCAACAGCACCGTGTTGTTCAGGCCGGTCACATTCTGGGAACGTTACAGGGGTCCCGTCATCGCCGCTGTGATCGTGTTCGGGCTCGAAACTCTGTTGATTTTCGGTCTGGTCGCGCAAGGAAAGCGACGGCGAAAGGCCGAGCGAGCGCTGCGCGACAGCGAGAACCGGTACCGCAACGTCATCGAGACGCAGACCGAACTGATTTGCCGTTTTCTTCCCGATACGACGCTGACCTTCGTGAACGACGCCTGCTGCAGATTGTGGAAGAAGCGTCCCGAGGAGTTGATCGGGTCGAAATTCACCGATCTCGTTCCCGTGTTCGCGCGCGGCGCGGTTGAACAGCGCATCGCGACTCTCGTCCAGAAACCGCGCATCGACACTCACGAACACCAGGTGCTTTTCGCCGACGGAAGCACCGGATGGCAGCAGTGGACCAATCTTCCGCTCGTCGACGCCGATGGCCGCGTCCGGGAGTTGCAGGCCGTCGGACGGGACATCACTGAGCGGAAACAGACCGAAGAGGCGCTCCAGCACAGCGAGGCCAGAAACACCGCGATTCTCCGCGCCATGCCGGACCTGATGTTCGTGCTCAGCAAGGATGGCGTCTACCTGGACTTTCACTCCCGGAACGCATCGGATCTCTTCGTTTCTCCCGGTCGCTTTCTGGGCAAGCGCATTACGGAGGTCTTTCCGCCGGCACTGGCCGACATGTTCCTCCGTGCAGTCGAGCGGGCACCCGAATCGGGCGAACCCATCCTCGTCGAGTACACGTTGGACTTGCCCGGGCGAGAGATGCACTGCGAGGCCCGGCTCGTGGCGTGTGAGCGCGACAAGGTGCTGAGCGTCGTTCGAGACGTGACCGAACGCGTGCGTTCGGAAAAAGCGCTCCGCGAAAACCAGATGCGGTACGAACTCGCAACGGCCTCCGGGCGCGTTGGCGTATGGGACCTCGATCTGCTGACGGACATCATGTTCGTCGATCCCCAGCTGAAGATGCTGCTCGGCTACGCTGACAGCGAGATCGAGAACCGACTCGAGGCGTGGAGCGACATTCTTCATCCGGCCGACCGCGAGGCGACGCTCGCCGCCGTGCAGGCGTGCATCCAGGGACGATCCCCGCTATTCGAGATGGAGCACCGCTTCCTGCACAAGGACGGCTCCATCAGATGGTTCCTGACACGAGGCTCACCGATTCGCGATGAAGACGGCCGCGTCATCCGCATGATCGGAACCGATACCGATCTCACGACGACGAAGAACGCCGAAGAGGCATTGCGGAGGAGCGAGACGGCGCTTAGGGCGAGTCTCAAAGAGGTCCGCGATCTCGCGGGCCGCCTGATCGCCGCGCAGGAGGCCGAACGTGCGCGTATCGCCCGGGACCTCCACGACGACCTCAGTCAGGAACTCGCCTTGCTCAACATCGAGCTCGAGCGGCTGGGACAGAACTGGCCGACGTCGGGACAAGAGATAGCGCGGCGCGTCCGCGAGATTTCGGAACGCACCGGAGAAATCTCCAGCACCGTGCATCGGCTGTCGTATCAACTCCACCCATCGAAGCTCCAGACGCTGGGACTTCTCGCGGGCATCCAGAGTCTGTGTCGGGATGTGTCGGCGCAGCATCACGTGGGCATCGAGTTCCGTCACGTCGATGTTCCGGCCGCCGTGCCATCGGAGATCGCGCTCTGCATGTTTCGCATTGCCCAGGAGGCGCTCCACAACGTCGTCAGGCACAGCCGCGCGACGAAGGCGCACGTGTCGTTGGAGGTCCGGAACGGCTCCCTGGAACTGCACGTCGCGGACCCCGGGCAGGGGTTTGTCGTCAACCCTGACGGGTCGGCCGGTCTCGGCCTGATCAGCATGCGCGAGCGCGCACATTTCCTCGGCGGCCAGTTCGTCATCCATTCGGCGCCCGGATGCGGCACACGTCTCGGCGCTCGCGTTCCGCTGGATCGGAATGCCCTCCGGGATGGCGTGCCTCAGACAACGCCGGCCGCGTGAGTCCCGAAGGAAGTCGCGCTACGGATGCGGTCCGGCAGGGACGACGGTCGAGTGTGCGGCGAAGATCGGATCGAATGGCACGTCAGATTCGCAGCCGGAGTCGTGGCCGTACCCGCAGAGGATGGCAACCGGCCGCGACGAGGCGAAGTCGTCCGCGATCGTTTCGAGTGCGAGGGCGGCGTCCACTTGGGTGGCGGTCAATGACGGCGCCATTTCTCCAAAAATCGTCACTCTTCCCGATGGAGCCGAGGCGACTCCGCGGTCCACGATCGCGCCGAGCCATTCCGTGAAGCGTCGGGCATCGGGCTTTCCGTCGACCATGACCGCCGCAACGGCTGCAGCGGCGTCGAGGGTCGCGTACCGCCCTTCAGCCATCAACCGGTCCAATCGGAACTCGATGGCGCGCATGGCCGTTTCGAGCGCCTGCAAGTGCGATGGCGTCGCAACAGCGACGAGCGCGTCACCTATCTGAAGAGCGGTCGAGAAATAGGCGGCGATGGATTCGACGAGCGAGCCATCGTCGACGTACAGGTGAAGATCGTGCCGGCAGATCCGCGATCGGTTCAGCCGCGGAAGGACGCGCGTCACGGGAGCGAACGTTCGTCCGGCCCGGACGTGCCGAACGGCGTCGAGAAGATCGTCGTTCATGCGAGTTTTCGAGACGAACGCCTGGCCGGCCGCAAGTCCGGCGATGACCGATTCGTCGTCCGCGTGCGCTGAGAGAAAGACAACCGGCGTCCGATGACCCTGGGATCGAATCGCCCCTGCTGCCTGGAATCCGTTCACGCGGGGCATGGCGACGTCGAGCACGATAACGTCGGGATTCAGGCGCTGGACTGCTCTGACCGCGTCGACCCCGTCGCCCACCGCGGCGACCACGTCACATGCACGCTCCAACATCGAAGTGACGGCCTGCAGGACGTCAGGATGATCGTCGGCGACGACGAGCCGCGCTCTCTGGGACTTGGACACCGAGGGTGCAACATCCTACAGCGGACAGAAGGTCGGTCGCAGATTTTTTTTCGGCGGGAGAGCGCGCTGCGTCTGCCGTTTCTGCATAGTGCCGCTGGTCGAGAAGCGGCACGCTCAGTCCATGAGCGGCGAATACGATCTCGAGCGCGTTCGACGGCGAAGCGCGTTGTCGCCGCTGCTCCAAATCGAGGATTTTCAGCCACTTTCGTCGACGGTCCGCGTCGAGTTCGGGGCCTGTTCCCGCGCGCGACCCGGCAACGCACCCAATGACGACCACTATCATGTGATCAGACTCGGTCGCAGCCAGGAAACGGTGCTGAGCAGCCTGGCCGAAGCGGATGCCCAGCAGCGCTTTGTCGAGTCCGCCTACGCGATGCTCGTAGCAGACGGCTCCGGAGATTCGGAGTCCGCGGGTCTGGCCGGCCGGATGGCGATCAACGCGCTCGTGCATCTGGTATTGCACTACGGCCATTGGAACATGCGAGTCGACGCACGAACCGCATTCGAAATCATTGAGCGACTCGATTGGGGCTACGGCAAGCTCGACGAAGTGATCAAACAGCGCGCCCGGGCCAACCCCCAGCTGCAGGGCATGCAAACCAGGCTGACCGCTGCCTACAGCGCCGGCGAAGACCTCTTCGTGGCGCATACGGGCCGCTCGCAGGCCTACATTTTCCGTGACGGCCAGTTGCTGCATCTGACGTCTGACGATCCCTCGCCGCAGACGGACACCGGAACGCAGGGCCCCCGCCTGGTAACACAGGAGTCCCAGAATCTGACGACAATCCTGAGCGAGACGATTGGCGGTTCAGGTAAGACAGCGAAGCTTCGCCTCAAACCGCCCAGAAACACCTGGGCTCCATTTGAGTGTGTGGCGAAGCTCGCGAGACTTCAGCTCCTTCG
>JBKPDW010000331.1:0-2616 GCA_046728115.1 Acidobacteriota bacterium
GATGTGTAGTTCGCCACACCGCCGGCCTCACGAACTTCTCGTGCACGACCCACGGCATCGGTCACGAATTGGACGTCTTCGTTGATACCGTCGACCCTGTTAAGTTCTCGGTGCTGACCCTGACGAATCACGGTCCAGCGGTCCGGACCCTGAGCATCTTCGCCTACAACGAGTGGGCGCTCGGCCCGCCGCGTGACGGTGAACATTTGCACGTCGTGACCGAGGTCGATCGCCCGAGCGGCGCGATCTTCGCTACCAACGCATACAACCATGAGTTTGCCCACCACGTTGCGTTTTCATGGGCGTCAGAAATGCCGCGCTCGGTTACGGCCGACCGCGGATCGTTCGTCGGTCGCAATCGCGACCTGTCACACCCGGCCGCGATGACGCGGCGCGTGCTCTCGGGCGACATCGGCGCAGCGCTCGATCCATGCGCAGCGCTCCACAGTGCGTTTGTTCTCCAACCCGGCGAATGTCGGGTGCTGCTCTTCTTATTGGGTGAAGGCACCGACCACACTCACGCGCGCCGCTTAATCGCGCGCCACGGAGGTGTCGGCGCGGCGCTGGATGCGCGCGCGCGCGTTAAAGCGTTGTGGGACGGCGCGCTGAACGCCATCGAGGTGCGCACGCCCGACGATTCGTTTGATGCAGTGCTGAACGGCTGGCTGCTGTATCAAACGGTCAGTTGTCGGCTCTGGACGCGCGGCGCGTACTACCAGCCTGGCGGCGCGTTTGGCTTCCGCGATCAGCTGCAAGACGTCATGGCGTTGTTGTTCGCGAGACCGGATCTAGCACGCGAGCACTTGCTTCGTGCGGCGGCGCGCCAATTCATCGAAGGCGATGTGCAGCACTGGTGGCACGCGCCGACCGGCCGCGGACTCCGCAGCCGATGTTCGGACGATCTACTCTGGTTGCCTCACGTCGTCGCCGAGTACGTGCGTGTGACCGGTGACGTCGCGGTCCTGGATGAACACATACCGTTTCTGAAGGCGCCACTGCTGACGAACGGCGAAGATGATGCGTACGGATTGCCAAGCGTCTCCGCCGAGAACGGCACGCTGTTCGAGCACTGCCTTCGAGCGATCGAACGAGGCTCGACCGCCGGCACCCATGGCCTTCCGCTCTTCGGCACAGGCGATTGGAACGACGGGATGAACCGTGTGGGGCACGCCGGCCTCGGCGAGAGCACTTGGCTTGGCTTCTTCCTCCACGGCGTCCTGACCGATTTCGCCGATTTGTGCGACGCGCGAAACGATGCCGCGCGAGGCGCCCGGTATCGCACCGACGCGCATCGCCTCGCCGCGCAACTCGAGGGCACCTGGGACGGCGAGTGGTATCGCCGCGGGTACTACGACGACGGAACGCCACTCGGATCGGCACAGAACGACGAGTGCAGGATCGATTCAATCGCGCAGTCGTGGGCGGTGCTGTCGGGTGCTGTTCCCCGGCGCTTTGCCGAACGCGCGATGGACGCGGTTCGATCGGCGCTCGTCTCGCGTGCGTCACGCCTGCTCCTTTTGCTCGAGCCGCCGTTCGACCATTCGCGACAAGAGCCGGGCTACATCAAAGGGTATCCGCCGGGCATCCGTGAAAACGGCGGTCAGTACACGCATGCGGCCGTCTGGGTGGTCATGGCCTTGGCTCAAATGGGCTGCGGCGACGAAGCCGCAGAACTGTTCCACATGATCAATCCGATCAATCACACGCGAACGGCTGCAGATGTCGACCGCTACAAGGCAGAACCGTATGTCGTCGCGGGCGACGTCTATGCGCGGCCGCCGCACGCGGGCCGGGGCGGGTGGAGTTGGTACACCGGGTCAGCGGCGTGGATGTACCGGGCTGGCCTGGAGAGCATGCTCGGTCTGCGGCGGCGTGGGCGTACGTTCAGTGTGAATCCCTGCATCCCATCGTCGTGGCCGGCGTACGAGATCACGTGGCGGCTTGGGCGCACGTCCTACGTGATTGCCGTATCGAACCCCGAACGCCAGTGTCGCGGAGTTTGTCAGGCATTCGTCGACGACGTCGTCGTCGACGCCACGACGATTCCGCTGATTGACGACGGGCAAACCCATCACGTACGGATCGTGCTCGGACGCACGCCTTGTCTTGACGGCGCGGTCGATCAGGCCAACGCAGGTGGTGTCAGCCACCGGCTGTCTATTCAGTGAGCACAGCCATTGTGCGTAGCGCTTGCTGTGGGCAGCGTCCTGCCCGTTACCACGCGTGGGCCGTTCGATCATTCTGTTTGACGCTGCCGTTGCCACGGCGCGGAGCAAGAGACGTTCGTCCGGCCTCCCTCGGTTCCCTTTATGCAAGCGCAATCGGCCATGAATGCGGACGGTCACAAATGGGTCACAACGCGGTCCCAGGAGAGTTGGAATTTGGGCATCCAGGGTTTAGCGCCGTACCGCACAGTAAATGTCCTTATCGCCAAAGCTGTCACCGCGATCGCCCATCCAGCAGATCTCCTTGCCCCCCGCACGAATGGTCGGCAGCCCTCCAAAGCACGTTGGGCAGCGTGGACTAGAACTGTGTGTGTCTCCACGAACAATCACATCCCCCCTCAGTTAAATCACAGGTGCAACATACCGGAGGTAACCCTTCACAGTACCTAAA
>JBKPDW010000332.1:0-5609 GCA_046728115.1 Acidobacteriota bacterium
CGTGGCGCTGGAAGATGATGGTGAGCTCGACCGATCGCAGCTACGAGTTTTTCTGGCGGCAGGCAGCGCGGTGGCTGTCCACGTGCGCGCCCGATCCAGTCGCGTTGAGGCTTCGTGATGCTCCCGAGCCAGGCGATGCGATCTCCATCGACGTTGACGCGCGCGACGCCGCATTTGCTCCCGTGGCTGATGCCAGTGTGGACGCCACAGTGACAGCCCCGGGCGGTGGCGCGCAGCCAATCAAGTTGCGGCACGGCGACCCGTCGAGTGGCCGCTTCACCGGAGCGATTCGGCCCGATCGCGCCGGCTTGTATCGCATTCAGGCTGAGGCGCGGCGTGGTTCGACCGCGCTCGGGACCGCCAGTCGATGGATGTACGTCGGCGGCGCCGATCGCGAGTTCGCCGACCCGCGGCTCAACGAGGGACTGCTTCGCCGCCTGGCGCGCGACTCGGGTGGACGGTACGTGCGCGCCGCGGAGGCGTCGCACGTGGCGTCGTGGCTCCAGACGGCTCCGCCGCCGGATGCCGCGCCCGAACAGCGCGATCTGTGGCATGAACCGTGGCTGTTTGCGTTGATCATCGCGCTGCTCTCGGGCGAGTGGATGCTGCGCCGCCGTTGGGGACTCCGATGACGACCGGCGTGCGAACGATCGCTTTCAGCGTGCTTCGCAGCGCAGGCGTGCGGCGTTCCACTGTCAAGCGGACCGCGGCGTGTCTGGCGCTGCTGTTGTGCGCAATCCCCCGCGCCTCCGCCGCGGAGCGCTACGCCATTATCATCACCGGTGCCTCCGGCGGGGACGCGTACGAACAGAAGTACGTGAAATGGCGCACCTCCTTCGTCACCACCTTGCGCGACACGTTTGGCTACAAGCCCGACACGGTGATCGTCCTTGGCGAGACCGTTGCCGACGGCGTGCAGAAGGCGACACGCGACAACGTTCAGCGGGCGTTCGGCGAGCTGCGGCGTCGCATGACGAGGGAGGATCAGCTTCTCGTTCTGCTTATCGGCCACGGCACGACGCTCGACGGCGAGGAAGCGAAGTTCAACCTCGTCGGCCCCGACTTGAGTGCGACCGAATGGGGGGACTTGATCAAGCCGATTCCCGGCCGGGTCGTCTTTGTGAACACGAGCAGCGCGAGCTTTCCGTTCCTGCGGAAGCTGGCCGCGCGCGGCCGAGTGGTGCTGACCTCCACCGATTCGTCGGCGCAGCATTACGAGACCGTCTTCCCGGAATTTTTCGTCAACGCGTTCAGCGACCCCGCCGCGGACGTGGACAAGAACGGGCGGGTGTCGATCTGGGAGGCGTTCAACTACGCCAGCGCCGGAGTCAGCCAGTACTACGATCAGAAAGGGCAGCTGCCGACGGAACGTCCGCTCCTCGACGACACCGGCACGGGCATTGGACGCGAAGCATCGAC
Source organism: Acidobacteriota bacterium (assembly GCA_046728115.1). GTDB lineage: Bacteria > Acidobacteriota > Vicinamibacteria > Vicinamibacterales > CAVVIG01 > CAVSWN01. The sequence goes on from JBKPDW010000332.1 coordinate 1,420, forward strand.
GCCGGGCACCGACGGCGCCGTCGCCCGCGTCACCTATCTGCAGCCTGACGCCGTGCTGACGCTGCCAAGCGATACGACGGTCGCCGCGCTGGTGCAGCGGCAAGCCGACCTGCAGGTGCAGCTCGAAGAACTGAAGGCGCGCAAGGAATCGACGCCGGCCGATCAGTACGACGCAGAGCTCGAAAGGCTGCTCGTGGAGCTTGCGCGCGTCTCCATCCAGATCCGCGCGAAGTCCTAGAGCTTCGCCCGGCTGAAGCGTCGCGTTCTATCCTCACGAGCAGTACGTGGCACACGGCCACCGGTACCACGTCAGTAATATCTCGCCCACGGATCGCGTTCGCGCTTGCGGAACACGAATATCCCCGCGGCGCCAGCGACGAACCCGGCCACGTGTGCCATAAAGGCTACGCCGCCCCCGCCGCGCGTCGTCGCGGCCGTGACCGCGATCGCGCCGGCGCTGAATAGTTGCATGAGGAACCAGAATCCAAGCAGGAAGATCGCCGGCATCTCGACAATCTGGATGAAGATCCACGGGATCAGCGTCAGCACGCGCGATTGCGGGTAGAGCACGAAGTACGCGCCCATCACACCGGCAATGGCGCCGCTGGCGCCGATGGTCGGCAGCGTCGAGGAAGGATCCGCCGCCACCTGGGCCAGCGCCGCGACGATGCCGCACAACAGATAGAAGACGATGAATCGACCGTGGCCGACACGGTCCTCGACGTTGTCCCCGAAGATCCACAGGTACCACATGTTGCCGATCACGTGCGACCAGCTGCCGTGCAGGAACATCGACGTGATGAGAGTCGGCGGCGCGAAGTCGGCCGGTACGACGCCGAGGTTCAGCAGAAAAACCGGCAGCACGTCGGGCGGCAGCGAGATCTCGTACAGCCACGCGAGCGCATTCAGCAGGATGATCGTCAGGGTGATGTAGGGAGTGGTCCGGGACGGGATCACGTCCCGAAGAGGAATCATGAAGACATTCTACATTTCAGAATTCAGATCGCAGACTTCAGAGTTATTTCGTGAATGCTGGAGTTGGCGTCGAACTTTGAAATCTGAACCTTGAAATCTGAACTCTGAATGCCTTTACACGCCGTGTCCGTATCCGACGGCCTCGATGTGTGGTGCCGCAGGTACGGCGGCGGAGGATGGCGCAGGCGTCCGCACGCGATCGATGATCCGCCGCAGGTCGCCATCGGCAATCGCTTTGCGATGTTCACCGAGCGAGATCACGGCGTGATAGACCTGGTCCACTTCCGCCGATGAGAGCGTGAAGCCAAGCGCCTCGCACCGGCAGTGCACCGCGTGCCGGCCCGAATGACGGCCGAGCACGAGACGCGATGCGGCCGACTGGCCGACATCTTCAGGTCTCATGATCTCGTAGGTCTTGGCGTCTTTCAGAACGCCGTCCTGATGAATCCCTGCCTCGTGCGCAAAGGCGTTGCGCCCGACGATCGCCTTGTTGGCCTGCACCGGTTCGCTCGTGACTTCGGAGACCAGCTGGCTCACGTTGAACAGGGCCTCCGATTTCACGCTCGTGTCGTACGGCAGCCGATCCTGGCGCACTCGCAGCGCCATCACGATTTCTTCGAGCGAGGCGTTGCCCGCGCGTTCCCCGATGCCGTTCATGGCGCATTCGACCTGCCGCACGCCGCCTTGAATCGCGGCGAGGCTGTTGGCGACGGCGAGGCCCAGATCGTTATGGCAATGCGCGCTGAACACCGCGTGGTGAGAGTTGGGAACCCGTCCGATGATGAATGCGAAGAACTCGCGGATTTCGTCTGGCGTGGAGTACCCGACCGTGTCCGGCAGATTGACCGTCGTGCAGCCCGCCGCGATCACCGCTTCGATCACCCGGCACAGAAAATCGCGATCGCTCCGTGTCGCATCCTCCGCCGAGAACTCCACGTCGTCGGTGAACGTCCGCGCAAGCTTGACGGCATCGACGGCGGCCTGCAGGCACTGCTCGCGTGACATGCGCAGTTTTCGGTCGAGATGCAGGTCCGACGTCGCCAGGAACGTGTGGATCCGCGATCGTGCGGCGGGCGACAGCGCCTCCGCGGCTTCCTCGATGTCCTGTGGCCGAGTACGCGCCAGGGCGGCGATGATCGGTCGCCGAACCTCCCTCGCGATTTGCCGGACGGCTTCCGAGTCGGCCGGCGAGGCGATGGGGAAGCCTGCCTCGATGATGTCCACGCCAAGGTCGTCGAGGGCGCGGGCGATGCCTATCTTGGCCGGCACGTCCATCGAGAAGCCGGGCGCCTGTTCACCGTCGCGCAACGTGGTATCGAAAACGATGATGCGTGCAGAGTCGGTCATATAGCTGTTCTAGCCAGAGGCGGGCTAGAAGTCAAAGTGATAATGATTAATCAATAATAATCGAGTATTATACGCCTCCCCGCCGTACGACTCGAAGGTACGTAGTGGCCGCCTTTAGGGCGGACGCCGGCGGATCCGATCCATGGAACTGAGCGCCCTGAAGATTTTTCTCGCCGTTGCACACGAGCGGAGTTTCTCGCGTGCGGCCGCCAAAGTGCATCGGACGCAGCCGGCCGTCAGCCAGGCTGTCCGCCGCCTGGAGCTGGAACTGGGCGAGCAGCTGTTCGATCGATCGTCGAAGACCGGCACGCTCACCGAAGCAGGCCGCATGCTGCAGAACTACGGCCAGCGGCTGGTGCGGCTGGCGGAAGAAACCGAGTCGGCCGTCCGCGATCTCCGCGACTTGCGTCGGGGCCGCGTTCTGATCGGCGCCAACGAAGCTGCCGTCCACACGCTGCTTCCGCTCGTGGGGCGTTTCCGCCAGCGATTTCCCGACATCGCGATCGACGTGCGCCGCGTGCCGGCGCGGCAGATTGCCGTGGAAGTGCAGCAGGGAAGCCTCGACTTCGGCGCCCTGACCTTTCATCCCACCGAGGCCGGACTGCTCGAGGTCCCGGTCGGAGCCGACGAACTGGTGCTGCTCGTTCCCCCGACACACTCGCTTGCCAGCCGTCGTCAGGTCGCCATGGACGACATCGCATCCGAACCCGTCGTGGCCCACAACGACCCGTCGCCGGCGCGAGAGCGCGTCCTGCGGCTCTTCGAGGATCGCCGGATTCCACTGCAGATGGTGATCTCGCTGCCGAGTCTTGACGGCATCAAGCGGGCCGTCGAACTGAAACTGGGCGTGGCGCTGCTGCCGCGCCGGTGCGCGATTACCGAGATCGCGGGTGGACGTCTCGTGGCGATCCCGGTTGCCGGAATTTCACGGAAGCGTCAGGTGACGCTGGTCTGCCGCAAGGCCCATCGGTCGCATGCCGCCGACGCCTTTCTCACCGTGGCGCAGGAAAAGAGCTCACGGGACGCTCCACCGAAATAAGCGGATGAGGGCGCTGACGCCCAGCACGATCGGATAGAGCATCATCGGCGCGAGAAAGACCATTCCGCCTTCGCCGAGCTTGTCGATCTCGCTGATCGCAGCGGCGGCGACGAAAAGCGCGAGCCAGCCCACGAGCGATTTTCCGGTGTTCACCCACCACCGCGGTGCGGTGGCGTTGATGAGGGATCGGCGACGGAATATACGGTGAAGGCCACGAAGATTGCGACCCATCGCAAGCCTCGAGGCGAGACAACCGCCGCTGCACCCGCCAGCGCCAGGGCGTACCCGGCGCGTCGCAACGGTGACACCGACAATCGGGTTCGACTCGGAACGAAGGCCGCCAGCACTCGGCGCGCCGCATCCAGCCAGAACGCGGGGCGAGTGGCGGCGGCCGCCCCGCGCATGATGCTTTCAGTCAGCGAAGGCGCGCCGCGATACAGCAGCCAGAGTCCGAGTGTCAGCGGCAGCACGCTGCCAATGGCGACGACGATCACGTTGCTGATGAAATTCACCTCGGCAGAGGCGGACTGGAGCTCGGGGGATCGCGTCACGCCGACGGCAAACGGCAGCATGAACGCGCCCAGCACGGCAAGCGTGCCGCCCACGACCGCCAGAACGGGTCGTGTGCGCGGCCGTCCGGCGGGCTCAGCCATGGGGGTGGATCATAGATCCGCTCGCCTCAACCTTTCCCGCTGCTCTGGCAGAGAATCAGAAACCGCTGATGTAGGGCAGACGTCTCGCGACGGCCTCTACGTCCTCGAAACGATCCAACAGCATCGCTGTCGGGTTCCATTGACCGCTCAGAAACGCGTCGCGCAGTGCAGGTGGA
>JBKPDW010000333.1:0-14939 GCA_046728115.1 Acidobacteriota bacterium
GTTTACGAGTGTACAGCACTGACGACGGACAACGCAGTGGTCGCAGAGGCCACAGATCGAATTGATGGTTCTGCGAACTCGCCCGTCCCTGCGTTGATCGACGTTCAATGCGATTGCGCCAGTCGCTGAGCTCGTCGATCAAATCGATACTGGTACTGCGAACTCTGCGGTCTCTGCGTTGATCGTCGTGTCAGCGCAAGCGCGCCAGGAGGTCCCGCGCGCGTTCGCCGAACTGTTCGTCGTCTCTCACTTTTTCTGCATATTCGCGCGCATCGGCGGGACGCGACATGTTGTAGAACGCTACGGCGGCGTTGAACCACGACGTAGCCCTCATGCGGCGGCCGGTCGCAATCTGCGCCTCACGCCTGGCGATCTTCCGTTCCTTCCGCTGCGGCGGGTCGTTAGATTTGCGGATGTCCTCGATCTCGGCCCGGGCCTGGTCCTCGGCGTTCTGCAGGCAACGTCCCGCGTCGGCCGACGCTTCGGCGGTCTGCGGCCATTGCCGCAGCTCGGCGAGCACCATGCCGAAATAGAAGAGCGTTTCGCAGTCGTGGGGGTTGCGGGTCCGCGCCAGCTCGAATCTGCCGCGCGACACCTCGAACTGTTCACGCCGGTACGCGATGAGCCCGGCCAGCTTTGGAACATCCGCATTGAGCAGCAGCTTGTTGGCGATTTCGACGTCCGCCCAGGCCTCGTTCAACCGGTTGATCTGCAGTTCGTTGAACGCGCGCCAGTAGCGTCCGTCGCCCACATACCAATTCGCGACGAAAAGCTGATCGACCGTCGTGATGGCGTCCTCGTGCCGGCCGAGAAACGTGAGCGCCCGAACCTTTCCAATCAGCGCGTCCATCGCCTGAGGCTCATGCGTCAGCGTGGCGTCGTACATCGCAAGCGCGCGCTCGAACTCCTCGGCGGTCATCGCGACGTTCGCCATGGCGAGCGTCAACGCCGGCCACGTCGGGTGCCACGCGTAGGCGCGATCGAAGAACTCGTCCGCCTCGTCGAGTTTCCGACGACTGACCTGTTCGAGACCGAGCGAGTAGTCGATCTCGTGGAATCGTGGCTCGGCGGCCTGCAGAGTCTGCAGGGTGGAGATCTCGAACGCCCGGCACGACGCGCGGCGGTACTGCACCAACGGTGCGTCGGCGAACGGCGCGGTAGGCGCCAGGATGTCGTCGCGCGACATCTCGCGCGCATCGCTCGAGGCACACGTGAACGCCAGCCAGGTGTACGCCGCCACGATCTCGGTTGGAGCTGACGTGCGCAACAGATCGGTCCATGCCTCGCGGTTCGATCTCATGACGCGCATTTTCTCGAGATCCGCGTCGCTGGTCGGGCGGCCTGCACCGACGTTGGCCCGCGCGATCGCATCGATGACGTCGAGGATCTTCGCCAGCGCTCCGGATGCAGCGGGACCCGCGGCGGCGGCGGCGCGCGCCAGCTGCAAATAGCCTTCCTCGACCATGCCAAGCTCGCGTTGCCGCAACGCGATCAAGGCAGCGCTGCGTACCATCCCGACGACGGCGCGATCGAATGCCGCTGGAATGCCGCGGACCGCTTCGTATTCGTGATATGCCGCAATCAGACACTCGATGCAGCCGGCGCGCACCTGGGCATCAGCGCCTGCAAGGCGCGCCGAATGCAGGTCGGGCGGGGGTACCGGTTTCGGGTGTGCGCAGCTGGTGAGTACGAGCAGGATCGAAGTTGACGCGACGCCACTCCAGCACGACGGGAGAGCTCGCCACCACGAGCGGAGACCTCGCCACCATGGAGGACACAAAAGACACAGAGGACCATCGGCTGTTCTCAACAGTTCGACCTCCGTGTCCCCCGTGGCCTCCGTGGTGGAGAGTCCGTTGCCAATTCTCGCTCTGGCTACGACCGTTAGACACCGGATCGCGGCGGTTGGACTAATGCACGCTAGAATATTGCATGCCTCTTTTCGAATATGAATGCCGCGGATGCGGGCACCATTTCGAGTACCTGACCCGCCAGGATCAGTCACCCAGCTGCCCGTCGTGCCACGGCGAGGATCTGCAGAAGCTGCTGTCGGTGTTCGCTGCCCATTCCGACAGCCCGGCGAAGTCGTACTCGTCTCTGCCGCCGGCACCATGCGGCAGCTGCGGCGACCCGCGCGGTCCGGGCTCCTGCTCGGTGCACTAGAGAGCGGTTTTCACATTGGTGTAGTGCCACGATCGCCGCCCGTCCAGCGCGAAACCCGATTGTCTTTCGTGATTTCGTGATTTCGTGCGGATCAGAGCAGACCCGAATCCACCAGTGGACTCAACTCGTCCGGGCGGAGCGCTCGCGCGCGCGCTGATCTACACGAGTGCCAGCGGTCGAATCGGCGAACCGGTGGCGCCTCTGAATTTCAGCGGCACGCCGATGAAGCAGAACTCGCGATGCCCCGCCGCCGCCAGCTCGTCGAGATTCAGGTTCTCGATGATGTGAATTCCGTTCGTGACGAGCAGGTGCACGTGGCCAAAGAGCATCATGTTCGTCTCGGGATCCTTCTCCTCCATCGAATCCCACGCCATGTTGTCCGCGCCGACGGCCACCACGCGGCGATCGGCCACCCACACGTTGCCCGACTTCGAGACACCAGCCGCGTTCAAGTAAGTGGCCTCGTCGTTCCAGGCGCGGGCATAGCCGGTACGGACCAGTAACACGTCTCCGGGATTGACCGTGACGCTAGTCGCTCGAGCGCAGGCGTCGAGATCGTCCGCAGTAATCGCATAGTGCCTGGGCAGTATCTCGACACCTTTCCACGTCGCGATGTCGAGCAGCACGCCGCGTCCGAGCAGCGGACGCATCGTTTCCGCACCAAGTTCGCGATAACCGTCGGGACGCTCGACGTCGTCGACGCGAATGCCGCCATGGAACGTCAGATCGCACGCCTGATGGCACAGCGCGTCGATGTGCGTCCCGCTGTGTTCCATCATCGTCAGCACGCCCGACGAGCCCGATCGCGGTCCGTGCTGATCGGGCCGGTACGAATCGCGATGACGGCGATGAAGACCGTAGAAGTAGCCGGGCCTGTGGGCCGGGTGGACGGGCATGCCGGCGAAGCGCGGCTGCTCGAGGTCGAAGACCCGGGCGCGCGACAGCTGCTCGGAGAGATTCATGAAATCACCAGATCACCCGGGCCGGATACTGCGAGATCAACGGATCCGGCGTGAGGATCGACATGCCGTGCACGATCGACTGGGCCACGAGCAGTCTGTCGAACGGATCGCGGTGGAGGAATGGCAGCCGAACCGCGTGAAGAACCGACTCCTCGTCGATCCCGAGCGAGGCGATCCCGCGATTCTCGCGCTCCATCGGAATGTACCGATCGGGCGGCTCGGGCAGAATCAGCTTGCGGCTTGCGTACTTCTGCGCGATCTCCCACGCGGACGCCACGCTCAGGAAGACGTCATTATCAGGATCACGAATGAGCCGCACAACGCGATCGGGCAGAACCGGGGCCCCCTGCAGCGTCCACAGGAACGTGCACGCGTCGAGGAGCAGCTTCACTTTCGTGGCGTCTTGCGCCTGGACCGCCTGTACGCCGGCTGTCTCTCGGCGACACGATCGCTTTTGGACGAGGCCGGGAAGATCGGCCCGTTGTAGAACTCGTCGAGCCAGTCGTCGGGCATCGGATCGAAAAACGCAGGGGGCATCTCAATTCCCGTCGCCCCACCAATCGTCCGCGGCGCAGTCCGTTTCTTGGGGATGGCACGCAACTCGGCAACCGGTTGGTTCCTCTTACAAATGACCACCTGCTCGCCCCGCTCGACGGCGTCCAGGAACTCAGAGAGCTTTGCCTTCGCTTCATTGATGTTGACCACTTTCATGGTCATCATCGTGATCTATTATGTGACCTTGTGTCAACATTACTTTCGAACGAGACGGATCACGCCGGCCTGTTCACGAGCTCGTAAGTACCGCAGCACGTCCCCGAGCGCGATCGGCTCGAACTCGCCGGACAGGAAGTCCCGATACCGCGACGTCGTGGATGTCGAACAGCTTGATCGTTTCCGGCGCCGTCATCCACAGCTCACCTGTGGTGGGCGCCCAGTTGCGCTGCAGCGCGGGAAACGATTCGATGTCGACCGTCGAGTAGCCGTACTCCCTGGCGAAGCCCGCCATGACTTCGCTTTCCCGGAAATGGGCGGTGTATTCCGACGTCGGCCGGATGCGTGGATACGGCACGAGCTCGAGCACGTGATGCATGGCGCGCTCGCCGGACGCCTCGTTGATGATGGCGCGCATCTGCTCGTGCGTGAGCAGCGTGCGATCTTCCGGCTCTTGCGCGAACGGTGCGATGCAGGCGAACCCGACGAATACGAAACCGATGAAGATGTTCTTGGTCATAAGAAGCTCGAGACGCAGCGATGTATTGCTCCGCTCGCCCAAGAGGCTCGGTCCACCACCGTCTACTTCGGTCGCGGCAGCTTTCGATCGAGATTGGCGGCGTTGTAGGCGAAGGTGGCCATGACGGTCGCCGCCTGCTGGATGTCCTTGACATCGAGACGGTCGACCGTGTCCATGTTGGTGTGATGCGTACGGATATCGTAGTTGACGTAGTCCTGAATGGGATTGAAGCCGGGCACGCCAGCATTGACGAAGCTCAAGTGGTCCGTTGATCCGACGGGCTCGATGATGTTCCGGCGCGCACCGATACTCTTGAGCGGCTCGAGCCAGCCGTCGAAGATGGGACGCACTTCTTCGTTGTTCTGCAGGTACCAGCCGTAAATGGGTCCCGTGCCGTTATCGATGTTGAAGTACACGTCGAACTTTTCGCGAGCGGCGAGATGTGCCTCGCCGGCCAGATGATCAGTCACCCACGCCCGCGATCCGAGCAGCCCCTGCTCTTCGCCGCCCCACAACGCCACCCGGATCGTGCGTCGCGGCCGGGCATCGACGGCCTTGAGGATGCGCATCGCTTCGATCACGGTGGCGGCGCCGTCGGCGTTGTCCGTGGCGCCGACGCCGGTATGCCACGAGTCGAGATGCGCACCGATCATCACGACTTCGTCGCGGAGCACCGGATCGCGGCCCGGCAATTCCGCGAGGACGTTGTAGGCCTTGCCGCCATCATCGTCATAGAAGCGCGAGGCGATGCTGATGCGAAGCTTCACAGCCGCACCTTCTCGCTGCAGCATCCGGACGATGAGGTTGTAGTGCTCGGCGGCAAGCGTGACGGACGGAACGGCGCCGGGTCCCCCGTCGCGACCTGTCACGAAGACGGTGCCGTGTTCGCCGATGCTTGGCTTTACGATCACGCCGGCGCCGGCCTCGCGAAGGGTCTGCGCGATTCGCTGTGCGGGTGTCGGCGCAGCAGCGGCACCCCGTCCCGATCCGCCGCTACGCCCCACGCTGGTCGCGTACGCGGCCGACATCGGCTCGTAGTTCGGATCGCTGGGCTGCGGCCGGTCTTTCCTGACGAAGTTCGTCAGAATCGGCTGGGTCATGACGATCGCGCCCCTGATCTGCGCGCGCATCGCGTCGACGTCTTCTGGACTCTTGCCGCCGATGAACAGCGGTGTCGCCAGCAGTTCACCGCTGGTAGGCGCTGACCAGCCATCCGCGTATCCGATCAGCGGGAGGTAGCGCGGCTCGACCATCTCGACCGTCAGTTTTTCGAGGGTCCACCCGCGGCCAAACTGCCACGGCTCCAGTCGCGCGTTGTCCAGACCGTACGAAGCCAGCTCCGCTCGCGCGAACTCGGCCGCCTTCTTGTGCGCCGGCGACGCGGTCAGGCGCGGACCAACGTCGATGGTGAGCGTGTCGAAGACTCGCTGAACCTGCGAATGCTCCACGCCCTCACTGCGAATCCGAGCCAGCGTGTCGTGGTCGGACTGCGAATGCAGCGAGACAGTGACCGCGATCAGAAAAACGGCTGCGAAACGGGTCGTTTTCATATCCAGCCATCAGCTATTTCGCTCTGCCGTCGTCGGACGGAACCTGCCAAACGTCGCGCCCGACACCTTGCTGAGCCACGCCTTCGCCCTGGTGCCTACGAAGAACTGCTCGAGGGCGTCGAACCGTTCGTAAGCAACCGGCGTCAGCAGCAACGTCAGGAACAAACAGAGCGACTGCCCGCCGATGACGGTCACGGCGATCGCCGCGCGGCCGGTGCCGCCGATCCCCAATCCGAGCGCGGTCGGGATGAGTCCGGCGATGATCGCGAAGGTCGTCATCAGAATCGGCCGCAACCGCGTGCGGCACGCCTCGATCACCGCTTCGCGTAACGGCATCCCGGCGGCTCTCAGCGTATTCGCGTAGTCGACCTGCAGAATGGAATTCTTCTTGACGATGCCGAGCAGGAGCAGCATGCCGAGCGCGCTCCACAGATTGAGCGTGCGATTGGTTGCCCACAGCGTGAACAGCGCGAAGGGGACGGCGATTGGCAACACGAGCATGATGACGATTGGCTGGATGAAACTTTCGAACTGCGCCGCCAGGACCATGTAGACGAAGATCATGGCGAGGCCGATCGCCAGGATCAGGTTCGCGGTGGTCTCGTCCAGAATTTTCGACTGGCCCTGCAGGCGGAACGTCATCTCCGGCGGCATGTTCAAGGCAGCAAACATCTTCCGAATGTCGTTCGATGCCTCGTCGAGGGCGTGGCCCGGCGCGACGTCTGCGGTGAGCATGACGGTGAACTGCCGGTTCGACCGCTGAAGCGTGCTCGGCCCAAGGCCGCGTTCGATCTTTGCGATGTTGTCGATGCGGACGGGCCCGTTCAGGCCCGGCACCGTCAACCGGCCAATTTCCTCCGCATCGCGGCGCTGATTTTCGAGAACCCGAATCTTGACCGGATATTGCTCCTGTCCTTCCTTGTAGAACGAGATGCGATCGTCACCGGCGACGGCCAGTCGCAACGTATTGCCAATGGTGGCCATGCGCACGCCCAGATCGGCTGCGCGGCGGCGATCGACCGCAACGTGAATCTCCGGGTTGGCGACGCTCAGACTGATCTTCGGCTCGGTCACAGTCGGCGTGTGTTGCGCGGCGTCCAGCGCTCGCAGGGAATATTCAGTCAACTGCTTCAAATCGGGGCCCATCATGTTGGCCGAGATTGCGAAGCCACCCTGTCCTTCGCCGCTGCCCAACGCGTTGCGCGCCGAGATGCTCGGCCGATTGGCGACATACTTCGACAGACGCTGGCGCACTTCCCGAATGATTTCGCTCTGGGTGCGTTTGCGCTGATCGACCGGAACGGCAATGAAGTTGAAGTGGAAGTGCGTGGTTGGCGAGCCGCCTCCGCCGCCGCCACCGGCCGCGCCGCTGCCGCCGGGGTTGACGAGCGGTTCGATCTCGGCCACGCCGTCTAACCCCTGGAGATCCTTCAGCACCCGAAATGCGAGCTCCTCGGTTCCGGCGAGCGACGTCCCCTCGGGCGCGTCCATGTGCGCGGTCCATTCGCCCATGTCCTCGCTCGGCACGAAGTCGCGCCCGACCAGGCGGTTCAGTGGAAACGTCAGCAGGAATGTGACCACAGCGACTGCGATGATGACGCCGGAGTGCTCGAGCGACCAGCGCACCTGGCGCGAATACCAGGAATCGAGCCAATGGAAAAAACCGTGTTCCTTCGTCTTGTGATCAGCAAGCGCGTCGGACAGCTTGAGGAAGCGGGAGCTGAGCATCGGCGTCAGCGTGAAGCTGACCAGCATGGACACCATGATCGAAAACGCCATCGTCCAGCCGAACGGGTTGATGAACCGCTTGGCATAGCCGTTCATGAAGGCAATCGGCAGGAAGATGACCACGAGCGAGAGGGTGGTGGCCATCACCGCCAGCGCCACCTCGCGCGTCCCGCGGATCGCGGCCTCGAAGGGCGTGCAGTCCTTCTCCTCGATGTACCGGAAGATGTTCTCCAGCACGACAATTGCATCGTCGATGACGATGCCGACGGCCAGCGTGATGCCGAGCAGCGTCATGTTGTTCAGCGTGAAGCCCATCACGCGCATCAGCGTGAACGACGCGATGATCGAGGCGGGAATCGCCAGCGCCGAGATGATCACGGCGCGGATATTTCTGATGAAGAACATGACTACGATTGCGGCGAACAGGCTGCCGAAGACGAGGTGTTCCTCGAGCGATTCCACCGACGCGTAGATGAACCGCGAGTCGTCGCGCACGATCTTGACCCTGACCGACTTCGGCAGCGTCCGTTCGATCTGCTGAAGCCGCGCTCGTACGCCTTCGATGACGGAAACCGTGTTTTCACCCATCGCGCGCCGGACGTCGAGCAGCACCGCCGGCTTGTCGCCCAACCACACCGATGATGTCGGCCGCTCGAAGCTGTCCTCGGCATAGCCGAGATCCGACACGCGAATCGGCGTGCCGTTCTTCGTCGAGACCACGATGTTGTTGAAATCGTCGGCGACGTCGACGCGACCCATCGTGCGCAACAGGAGTTCCCCTTTGCCCTGCTCGACGGCGCCGCCCGGAATCTCGACGTTCTCGGCCACGACGGCGTCGCGCACCTGGCCTATCGACAACCCGTACGAATTCAGTTTCTCGATATCGACAACGATGTGGATCTCGCGCGCGCGGCTGCCCGCGATCGTCACCTGGCCGACACCGTTGACCGTTTGAATCGATCGGGAAATCTGTTTGTCCGCAATCTCGGTCAGCGTCCGCAGACTCAGGGAGTCGGACGACACCATCATGGAGATCACCGGGTCGGCGTCGGGATCGACCTTCGTGATCACTGGCGGCAGGAGCTCGGGCGGGACGCTCTTGATCGCGCCAGCCACCTTTTCGCGCACGTCGTTGACCGCGTCGCTCAGGTCGCGCTCGAGGACGAACCGGACCGTGACGTTGGCCTTGCCTTCGCTGATCCGGGCGGAAATCTCGTCGATCCCCGAGACGCCGCTGATCGCCTGTTCCATCGGCTCGACGACCGACGATGAGATTTCATCCGGGCTCGCGCCGGGAAGCGAGAGCGACACGCTCACCGTCGCCGGATCGGCTCTGGGAAACAGGTCCACGCCAAGGTCGCGGAACGAAAAGATGCCCAGCACCACGAACGACATCACGAGCATCGTGGCGAAGACGGGCCGTCGGACGCACAGCTCGGACAACATCAGGCCCTCTACTCCGCGGCCTTCGGCGCCGCTGTCGTGACTTTCATGCCGTCTGCCAACTTGTCCACATCGGTGACGGCCACCAGTTCGCCGGCCTTTACACCGCTCAAAATCTCGATGCGATCGCCGAGACGATCGCCGACCTTCAGCTCGCGCATCGCGAGTTTGTCGCCGTCGATCACGAAGACACGGTTCACGCCGTAGCGGTACTGCATCGCCCCGTAGGGCAGCGTGAGAATGTCGTCCTGTTTGCCGCTGGCGATCGTGACGCGCGCGAAGGTTCCGGGTTTGAGCGTGGCATCGGCATTGGGGACCAGCGCCTCGAACGGAAACGCGCGTGTCGCGGTGTTGACGGCCGGACTGATGCGCGACACCTTCCCGGTGAACGGCTTGTCAGGATATGCGTCCACGTGCAACTCGACCTGCTGCCCGTTGTGAATCCAGGGCGCCATCTTCTCGGGAATCTCCGCGATCACCTTGAGCGGATCGACTCGCACGATCGCCATCACCGGCATCTGGGCTTTCACGAGCTCGCCCAGATTCACGAGACGTTTTTCGACGTAGCCGTCGAACGGCGCACGGATTTCGGTGTCGCGGAGCACGCGTTCGGCCAGTTTCATGGTGGCTTCGGATGCCTGGATGCTCGCGCGGAGGTTCTTCGCATTCTGCAGCGCCGACTCGTGGCTCGCGCGCTTCGTCTCCAGCGCCGCTTGTGCATCGTCGAGCTGCTGTTGCGGGAGGAGCTGCCGCCTGCTCAATTCCACCGCGCGTTCGTACGCCTGCTTCGCCTGCTGCAACTCCGCGGCCGCCTTCTGAACGTCGGGCGTTTTCTCGATCTCGGGCAGATGCTGGGGATCGGACGCGCCGTATTGCGCCAGCGCGCGCGCGAGCGCGGCCTTCTGTTGATCGGAGCTGTACTGCTGCTTCTCGCTGTCAAGACGAATCAACGGTTGCCCCATCGAGACGCGATCGCCGAGGTCCGCCAGGATCCGGCTGACCTTGCCCTCGGCTTCGGACGAAATAGTGACCTGGTCGACAGCAGCCAGCGTGCCGACCAACTCGACGCTGCGGTTGACCGATTCGTGACGGACCGCTTCAGTGTTGACCCGCTTTGCGCTCGTTTCGCGACCGCGCGCCTGCGCGGTTTCCGATTTCGAGCAGCCGATCGTCGCGAGCGCGCAGAAGCCGACGATGGTTGCGAGCCGACCCGTGTCAAACACAGCCGTTCGGTGCATAAGAAAACCGACCTCTCGACCGACGAAAGTCCTAAAAGTATACGACGCGAGAAAGGTTGCACCGTCGATGTAACCGATTGTCTCGACAGCGTTTCGCGACGTGCGAAGGGACTCTACAGCCTCAGCCGACGCAGGCGCAAAGCGTTGAGAATTACCGACACCGAACTGAGTGTCATCGCTGCGCTTGCCCAGATTGGACTGATCAAGAGACCCGCGAACGGATACAACACGCCCGCCGCAATCGGCACGCCGACGGTGTTATATGCGAACGCGAAGAACAGATTCTGACGGATGTTGCGAAGTGTCGCTCGCGACAGTCGCCGCGCGCGGACGATTCCGCGCAAGTCGCCTCTCACGAGTGTGACGCCTGCACTTTCCATGGCCACATCGGTGCCCGTCCCCATGGCGATCCCAACTTCAGCTTCGGCCAGCGCCGGCGCATCGTTGACGCCGTCTCCCGCCATCGCCACTCGATGCCCGGTTCGCTGCAGGACGGCTACCGCCTCGCGCTTGGCAGCGGGCGATACCTCGGCGTGCACGTCGGCGATCTGCAGCCGCCGTGCAATCGCGTCAGCCGTCCCGCGGTGATCGCCTGTCAGCATGACGATGGTGAGGCCGTCAGCCTTCAGTTGCTCGATGGCGTCCGTCGTCGTCTCGCGAATAGCATCCGCAACGCCGACGAGGCCTGCGATCCGCCCGTCCACGGCAACCCCAAGAACGGTCTGCCCTTGCCGACGCCAGCTGCTGGCGTGATCAGCCAGGGGGCCGGCGTCGACGCCGCTCGACGCCAGCCAGTCGATGCTGCCAAGAAGGACACGTCGATCTGCCACGCTGCCGCTGACGCCTTTGCCCGGCGTCGACGAGAAGTTCGCGAGAGCCGGCACCGCGACACGGCGATCCTCCGCGGCCGCCACGACAGCTGATGCCAGGGGATGCTCGCTCCCGCGTTCAACGGCCGCCGCAACCCGCAGCACTTCCTCGTCGGTCCAGCCATTCGCGGGCTCGACCGCGATGACGCGCGGCCGTCCCTCCGTGAGCGTTCCGGTTTTGTCCACGACCAGTGTGTCGACGCGCGCAAGCCGTTCGAGCGCCTCGGCGTTCTTGATCAGGACACCACCCTTCGCACCCTGCCCCGTCCCGACCATGATGGCCATTGGCGTCGCCAGGCCGAGCGCACATGGGCACGCGATGATCAGCACGGCGACCGCGTTGACCAGCGCATGCGCGAAGCGTGGTTCGGGCCCCCAAATCGACCACGCCGCGAAGGTGATGGCCGAGGTCAGCAGCACTGCCGGCACGAAGAATTCGGCTACGCGGTCCGCAAGCCGCTGAATCGGCGCGCGCGTTCGCTGCGCCTCCGCCACCATCTTGACGATCTGCGCCAGCAACGTGCCGCTTCCGACACGCTCCGCCCGCATCGTGAACGTGCCGTTGACGACCAGCGTCGCGCCAATCACGCGATCGCCCGGCTGCTTGCTGACCGGCATCGACTCGCCCGTGACCATCGCTTCGTCGAGCGACGCGGTTCCGTCGACGACCACGCCATCAACCGGGACCTTCTCGCCTGGACGAACTCGCAGGATGTTGCCCACCTGGACGATGTCGAGCGGCACGTCCTCTTCCATGTCGCCGTAGACCAAACGAGCCGTCTTCGGCGCCAGTTGTAGCAGCTGACGGATGGCCGCGCCGGTGCGATGGCGCGCGCGAAGCTCTAGGACTTGTCCCAGTAACACCAGAACGGTGATCACGACGCTCGTATCGAAGTAGGTATCGACGGCGCCGTGCATCCGGAAGCCTTCGGGGAAGACGCCGGGCGCGATTGTTGCGACGACGCTGTAGAGATAGGCCGCACTGACGCCAATGCCAATCAGCGTGAACATGTTCGGGCTCACGTTGACGAGCGACTGCCACATGCGCATCAGAATCGGCCATCCGCACCACAGCACCACGGGCGTCGCCAGCACGAGCTCGATTGCGTTCACCAGACCGACGCCAAGCGTGTGACCAACACGCTGCGCCGTCAGCATGTCCGCCATGGTCACGATGAAGACCGGGGCGCCGAGCGCGACGCCGATCCAGAACCGGCGGGTCATGTCGACCAGTTCGGCGTTTGGCGCGTTGCTGACGTCCGCAACGCGCGGCTCGAGCGCCATCCCGCACTTCGGGCACGCGCCCGGACGATCGCTCACGATCTCGGGGTGCATAGGGCACGTAAATTCGGCTCGTATACGGTGCTGAGTGATTCCTGCAGAGTGCTCGGTGGTTCGCGCAGGGTGCTCGCTGGCGCGCGTAGGGTGCTGGGGGGCCTCTGCAGGGTGCTCGGCGGCTCGTGTAGGGTGCTGAGTAATTCCTGCAGGGTGCTCGCTGGCGCGCGTAGTGTGCCCGGGGGCTTCTGCAGGGTGCTCGGGGGCACGCGCAGCGTGCGGCGCTGATCGTTTGACGGCGTCAATCGAGATGACGGGCGCGGTCCCGGGCTCGCCCATGCCGGAGACGTATTTCTGGGGATCCGCCGCGAATTTTGCGAGACAGCCTTTCGAGCAGAAGTAGTACGTCGTGCCGTCGTGGTCCAGTTGCCCGGCCGCGCGAGCGGGATCGACCGTCATGCCACACACCGGATCGAGCGCCATTCTCTCTAGTGTAGGTCGAGCCGGACGATCGATCAGCGCATGGACACGGTCTGCTGTCGGGCGATCCAGAGGTTGCATCGCGGCGGCCCCGCGGGCGCGGTGACACAGGTCATCGGCACGCGTCAGGCCCGATGGATCGAAAATGCACCTCCGGTTGAGACGCTGGACACCTCCGAGGGATCGCACCTGATCGGACAGAACCGTGCGCTCAGTGCCCCGTCATCAAGGTTGGGCCTGCCTTACGAGCTCGGCAGCCGCGGTGAACCTGGGTTCGATGTCGACTGGCACGGCGGCAAGTCTGTCGAGCGCCCGTTGAACCAGCGGACGGACCACGCCGAGACGGTCGCCGAGAGCCTTTGCCTTGTCGTAATCGCCCTCTGCCTGGATCGTCATCAGCGTTCTCGTGAGATCGGTGACGCCATCTTTGATCTTCGCGCGATCGACCGCGAACGTGCCGTCGTTGGTCGTCGTGAAGCCGCCGCCTTCCATCAGGAAATTGAGCTGCATCGCGATCCCCTTGCCGTGCGCTTCCGTCACGCCGAAGCGGATCGAGCGAAACGCGGAGGCGAGATAGGTGGTGTAGAGCGAGGTCTCGAGCGATTTCGGCAACACGCCTTTGTCGATCATGTGCTGAATCGCGAACAGTCCGGAGATGTCGGCCTTCGCCTCTTCCATGAAGCTGTACGTCTCTTTCAACTGTTGCCGCACGGTCGTCGTGCGTCCGCCAGCCGTGATCTGATGCGGTCCGAGGCCGTGCATCAGCTCGTGCACCAAGATGTGCGTGAAAAACGCATCGAACGACACATCCTGCTGATCCGCAGGCGACAGCACGATTCTCGAGATGGGCACGAGCGTCTTTGCAAATTTCGCATCCTGCACGTTTTTCAACATGACGCGCTTGGCACCTTTCTCGCGCACGACCCGTTCGTCGTTGGGAAGATTGAACGCCGCCGTCTGGACGCCGCGATTGGCGTCGCCGGCTGCGAAAATCTCGTTCACCACGACGATCGGGGCGAGGGCGCCGAGCTTGGGATTGCGGAATCTGGGATCGATCGGCAAGTGGTTCTCGATGTCCTGCAGTTCGCTCGCAAACTTCTGCAGCTTTGCCGTTTCGGCATCGTCGGTGACCGTGATGAACGATTCGAACGCCGCCTTGTAATTGAACCAGTCGTCTTCGTAGACCTCATACGGGCCGATCGTTGGCTGCAGGACTCCCTTCAGTTCCATCCAGGCGACATCGCTGTCGTAGTAGTCATTCGAGAGAAAGGCGTCAGCGCGTTTCGTCAAGAAGGTTTTGAGCGTCGGCTCGACGGCAATGGCCGCCGCCTCACGCAGCAAGGTCGCCGCACGCGTCAGCTCGGGTTGATACTCGAGGTTGTACGGTACCGACGTGAAACCGGCGCCGGCACGGCGGATCACCGTGAAGAAGCCTGTCGCTCGCGCACGATCCGTTTCGGGCAGGGACTGGATCCAACGTTCGATGTCGGCTTTCGACGCTGTTTCGGGATAGTAATTGGCACCCGCAGGCTTGGCCGGCGCCCCAGGCACAAAGGGTTGGTTGTGATCGAGTCGCGACCAAGGTCCTTTGTTGATGCGAAAGTAATGCAGCCGTGCGCGGCCGATGTCGCTGTCGTCGCGCGCGAGATCCAGGAGCATCGCGTCGTTCCCGCTCCAAACCTGGCGCAGGAAGAGCGCGTCGACGATCGTCGACGCGTGGACGAGCTTGGCCAGCACGCGGCGATCGCCTGGCGACAGCTTCGACAGATCGGCGCCGATGTCGGTCGGCGCGAACCGCGCCGCCATCGCCTGCAGCGCGGCCGCATCGGGCATTGCGGGGCCTTGGGCACGTGGGATCGCCATAGCCGTCATCCAGCCGATCAGTATCGCGGACGCCGGCGTCCACAGCACGCTTCGTGACATCTCCACGGTAGTCTACAACCGGGGTGGATCGTGAAGCGCGCACGGCTCCTGGCGAGTACCCAGGCTCCAGGCTTCCA
>JBKPDW010000334.1:0-11934 GCA_046728115.1 Acidobacteriota bacterium
GCCGGGTACCGGAGGCGCTTCCCGATCAACGTCTGTCTACACCAGGGCAGTGGACAGGTTCCGGGCGCCTGACGAGTTCATAATGTGTCGGAGTGACCCTGTAGGTAGGATCAGTTTAGCCGTGAGGCGTAGTTCTGTCAAGGAGTTACAGTCGAACTCATCACTGGAACTCGCAGTACAATCGCCGCGTGCGTTCCGTTGGGACCCCGGAAGATCTCACCGGATGGGATTGGACGACCGCCCTCGGGTTTCCTGCCGAGTTCCCCTTCACGCGTGGCATCCAGCCCACGATGTATCGCGGCCGGCTGTGGACGATGCGCCAGTACGCGGGATTCGCGAGCGCGGAGGAGTCCAACCGCCGGTATCGCTACCTCCTGGCTCACGGCGTCAGCGGCCTGAGCGTCGCGTTCGACCTGCCCACCCAAATGGGGTACGACTCGGATCATCCGCTCGCGGCCGGTGAAGTCGGTCGCGTCGGCGTCGCCATCGATTCGATCGAGGACATGTCGATACTCTTCGACGGCATCCCGCTCGATCGCGTCTCCACCTCGATGACGATCAACTCCACGGCGATCGTCCTCTTGTCCCTCTACATTGCCGTTGCCAAGCGTCAGGGGGCCGTGGTGAAGCACCTGTCGGGCACGGTGCAGAACGACATCCTCAAGGAATACGTCGCGCGCGGCACCTATATCTATCCACCGAAACCGTCGCTGCGCATTGTCACGGACATCGTTGCGTACTGCGAGCGCGAGCTGCCCAGGTGGAATACGATCTCAATCAGCGGATATCACATCCGGGAGGCGGGATCGACCGCCGTTCAGGAAGTGGCGTTCACGTTTGCGCATGCGATCGCCTACGTGCAGGCGGCCGTGGACCGCGGCCTCGACATCAACCACGTCGGCCGGCGTTTATCGTTCTTCTTCAACGCACACAACGATTTTCTGGAGGAGATCGCGAAATATCGGGCGGCACGACGCCTGTGGGCGCGGCTCATGCGCGATCGATTCCGCGCGACGGACCCGCGTGCGCAGCAGCTGCGCTTTCACACACAGACGGCCGGAAGCACCCTGACCGCGCAGCAGCCCGATAACAACATCGTCCGCGTGGCGATTCAGGCGCTGGCCGCGGTGCTCGGTGGAACGCAGTCGTTGCACTGCAACGGCCGCGACGAAGCGCTGGCGCTGCCCACTGAGGACGCTGCGCACATCGCGCTTCGAACGCAGCAGATTATCGCAGAAGAGAGCGGCGTGCCGAACACGATCGATCCGGTCGCGGGTTCGTACGCGATCGAGAGATTGACCGACGACATCGAACACGGCGCCGAGGCGATCCTCGACCGCATCGAGTCCGCCGGCGGCACTCTCGCAGCCATCGAAACGGGCATGATCCAGCGAGAGATCCAGGAATCCGCATATCGTGCCCAGCTCGACGTCGACTCCGGCAAGACCGTCGTCGTCGGTGTGAACAGGTTTACGAGCGATGGCGGCGAGGGAACCGTGCCCCTGTTGCGGATCGATCCGGAAATCGAGCGGAGGCAGCTGGAGCGCGTGCGCGCGGTGAGGGCGAGCAGGAGCGCTGACGCCTGGCGCGCCGCCGTCGATGCCGTCAAGGACGCCGCGCGGGATGGCGGCAATCTCGTTCCGCCAATCGTCGCGGCTGTCGAAGCCAAAGCAACAGTCGGTGAGATAGCGGATGCGCTCCGCGGCGTCTTCGGCGAGTTCGCCGAAACAACCGCGTGATCGGGTGATGTCCGAGGATCCGCTGCTGCGCGTCGACCGACTGACCACGGTGTTCGATGCGAGACGCGGTTCGGTCGCCGCCGTTGACGACGTGAGCTTCGAGATCCGGCCAGGCGAAACCCTCGGCCTGGTCGGCGAATCCGGCAGCGGCAAGTCGGTCACGGCGCTGTCGATCATGCGGCTGGTCCAGCCGCCAGGGCGAATCGCGAGCGGTCGGATCCTTCTCAAGGGCCGCGATCTTCTGCAGCTCGACGAGCGAGCCATGCGAGAGGTTCGCGGCGCCGAAGTCTCGCTGATTTTTCAAGAGCCGATGACGGCGCTCAATCCGGTGTTTACGATCGGCGATCAGGTAGCCGAAACGCTCAGCGTTCACGGACGAGCGAGCGGGCGTGACGCACGCCGGCAGGCGGTCGAGTTGCTCGAGGCCGTGCGGCTGCCGCATGCGGCATCGCGGATCGCCGAATACCCCCACCAATTGTCCGGAGGCATGCGACAGCGGGTGCTGATCGCGATGGCGCTCGCCTGCCGACCGGCGCTCGTGATCGCCGACGAACCGACGACCGCGCTCGACGTGACGATCCAGGCGCAGATTCTGGACCTGTTACGCGAGATGAAGACGGCACTCGGCCTCTCGCTGCTGCTGATTACGCACGACCTCGGCGTCATTGCCGAAACTGCCGATCGTGTTGCTGTCATGTATGCAGGCCGCATCGTCGAAATGGGTCCCGTGCGCGGGATTTTTCATTCGCCGGGGCACCCGTACACGCGAGGGCTGCTGGCATCGATACCGGGCGGCGCGCCGGGTCAGCGGCTGCGGGCGATTGAAGGATCAGTGCCGCTTCTGGGTGCGCTGCCGCCTGGCTGCGCGTTCAATCCACGGTGTCCCGATCGTTTCGATCGATGCACGACGTCGCCGCCGCCCGACTATGCGGTCGGACCGGAACAGACCGCGAAGTGCTACTTGTGGGACGAGGGTCCGGCCAAAACCGGAAGCTACCAGTGACTGGCGACCAGCTCTCATGGTCGTTCCGCGCCAAGTCGAGGGGCGACTGACCGATGGCTTTCGTCGAGGTCTCACATCTGGTCAAGGATTTCGTGCGCGGCGGTGGATTGTTTCGCAAAGGCACACGCATCGCGGCGGTGGACGATGTGAGCTTTTCAATCGAGGAAGGCGAAACATTCGGGCTGGTCGGCGAATCGGGCAGCGGCAAAACCACCACTGGCCGGTGCATGCTGCGTCTCGTGGAGCCGACGGCCGGCGCGGTGCGTTTTCGCGGTGACGACGTGCTGGCATTTTCGCGCGGGAGGCTGCGACAGGCGCGGCGCGATATGCAGATTGTGTTTCAGGATCCGTACTCGTCGCTCAATCCCCGGATGCGCGCGCTGCAAATCGTCGAGGAGCCGCTGATTATTCACAAGCTGGGCGATCGCGCGGCGCGCAGAGGCCGGGTTGCGGAGCTGTTTCAGCTCGTCGGGCTCGATCCGTCCCACCTCGACCGGTATCCGCACGAATTCAGTGGAGGCCAGCGGCAGCGGATTGGTCTCGCACGGGCGCTCGCGCTCAATCCGTCGTTTCTGATCCTCGACGAACCCGTCTCGGCGCTTGATGTGTCGGTGCAGGCGCAGGTGGTGAATCTGCTGATGGACCTGCAGCAGAAGCTGCGGCTCACCTACCTGTTCATTGCGCACGACTTGCGTCTGGTGGAACACATCTGCAGCCGGGTCGCCGTCATGTACCTGGGCAAGATCGTCGAGATGGCGTCGACTGCCTCGATCTTCGCGGCGCCGCAGCATCCTTACACGCGCGCTCTGCTGTCAGCCATTCCGGTGCCGGACCCTGATGCCCCTCGTCAGCGGATCGTGCTCGACCCGGCCTCAGTGAATCGCGAGGCTGCGTTGAGGGAAGTTGCGACCGGGCACTGGGCCGCGGTGTGACGTCTGAAGTCTGAAGTCCGAAGTCTGAAGTCTGAAGGTGTGCATCTGCCTTCGACTTCTGACTTCTGACTTCTGACTTCTGACTTTCAAGCAGCCCGCCGTACGTCGTCTTCGATCTGTCCGTCGCGGATGTGGATGGTGCGGTACGCGAACGCAGCGACGTCGGACTCGTGTGTGACGAGGACAATCGTGTTGCCCCCCTTGTGCAGCCGTTCGAAGAGCCCCATGATTTCGGCGCCGGTTTTCGAATCGAGGTTGCCGGTCGGCTCGTCGGCCAGCAGAATCGAAGGGTTGTTCACGAGCGCGCGCGCGATGGCTACCCGCTGACGCTGGCCGCCCGACAGTTCGTTGGGCCGATGCATCATGCGCTCGCCCAGCTCCACTTTCTGCAGTGCCGTCCTGGCGCGCTCCATGCGATCCTTCGCCGCCACGCCGGCGTACACGAGCGGCAGCTCGACGTTGTGCAGCGCCGTCGCGCGCGGCAGCAGGTTGAATGTCTGAAACACGAAGCCGATCTCCTCGTTCCGAATCCGCGCGAGCTCGTTGTCGTTCATCTGACTGACCTGCTTCCCGTTGAGCAGGTACGAGCCCTTCGACGGCGTGTCGAGGCACCCAATCAGGTTCATCAAGGTGGACTTGCCCGACCCCGACGGTCCCATGATCGCCACGTACTCGCCGCGCTCGATCTGGACTGAAACGCCGCGCAGCGCGTGAATCTCCTCCGTACCCATCACGTACGTCTTCCAGAGGTCCAACGTCTCAATAAGGGCCATATCTTGTTTTCTGACGAAGTTCAGCGACTTCCCGTTCCCAACGCCGAAAATCCACCGTTCGAACTCAATCTGCACTCTGAAATCTGAAATCTGAACTGATTCTATCCCCCATACTCCTCTTCGTAATTCGCCTTCAGCTTCGCCACCACCGCCGGATCCGCCAATGTCGTCGTATCGCCAAGTGCCTTGCCTTCGGCAATATCCCTCAGCAGCCGCCGCATGATCTTGCCCGAACGGGTCTTCGGCAGATCCGCTGTAAATAGAATGTCGTCCGGCCTGGCGATGGCACCGATTTTCTTCACCACGTGATCCTTGAGATCGCCGGCGAGATCGGTCGACTGCGCACCTTCTTTCAACGTCACGAACGCCGCGATCGCCTGCCCCTTGATGTCGTGCGCGCGGCCGACGACTGCCGCTTCGGCCACGCTCGGATGATCCACGAGCGCGCTTTCCACTTCCATCGTGCCGATGCGGTGTCCGGCCACGTTGATCACGTCGTCCACGCGTCCGAGCAGCCAGAAATTACCGTCGGCGTCGCGCTTCGCGCCGTCGCCCGTCACGTAAATCGCGTGCCCCCATTTGTTCCAATACTGACGCACGTAGCGGTCGGGGTCGCCGTAGATGCCGCGAAGCATCGACGGCCAGGGCCGTGTCAACACGAGCAACCCGCCGCCGACGTCGACGCGAGCTCCGCTCTCGGTGAGAATCTCCGCCGAAACGCCGGGGAAGGGTCTGGTGGCGGATCCGGGCTTCAGCGTAGTGATGCCCGGCAGGGGCGTGATCATGATCGCGCCCGTTTCCGTCTGCCACCACGTATCGACGACTGGGCAGCGCTCGCTGCCGATGAAGCGGTAGTACCACACCCAGGCCTCCGGATTGATCGGTTCGCCGACCGATCCGAGCAAGCGGAGGGACGACAAGTCGTGCTTCTGCGGCCACTCGGTTCCCCATCGCATGAAGGCGCGGATGGCCGTAGGTGCCGTGTAGAGAATCGTGACGCCGTAGTGTTCGACCAGCGACCAGAAGCGATCTTTCTGCGGCCAGTCGGGGGCTCCTTCGTACATCAGCACCGTCGCACCGTTCGCCAGCGGACCGTAGACGACGTAACTGTGTCCGGTTACCCAGCCGATGTCGGCCGTGCACCAGTACACGTCGTCTTCCCGCAGATCGAAGATCAGTTTCGTCGTCGCATAGGTGCCGACCAGATAGCCGCCGGTCGTATGCACGATGCCTTTCGGTTTCCCGGTCGTGCCGGATGTGTAGAGGATGTAGAGCATGTCCTCCGAATCCATCGGCTCGGCCTTGCACGAGCGGGCCGCTTTTTTCATCAGGTCGTGATACCAGTAGTCGCGCCCCTCCTTCATCTCGGGCTCGATCGGAACGCCGCGCTGCACGACGACGACGTGCTCGATTGAGGGCGTGTCTGCCAGCGCCTCGTCGGCCACCTGCTTCAACGCGACGACCTGGCCGCGACGGTATCCGCCGTCGGCGGTTATGAGCAGTCGACATTGGGAGTCATTGATGCGATCGCGCAGCGAATCGGCGCTGAACCCGCCGAACACCACGCTGTGGATCGCGCCGACTCGTGCGCATGCGAGCATCGCGATCGCGAGCTCTGGAATCAAGGGGAGGTAGATCGAAACACGATCGCCCTTCCCGACGCCCAGCGATTTGAGTACGTTGGCGAACGCCGACACGTCGCGATACAGGTCGAAGTAGGTGAACGTTCGCCGATCACCCACTTCGCCCTCCCACATGAGCGCTGCCTTGTTGCGTCGATGACTGCGAACATGCCGGTCCAGACAATTGACGCTGACGTTGATCCGTCCGCCAATGAACCATTTCGCGTGCGGCGGCTGCCAATCGAGCACGGTGTCCCACGGGCGCGACCACTCCAGCTCGCGCGCGAACCGCGCCCAGAACGCTTCGGGATCGCGGGCGGCTTCCGCGTAGATGCTCTCGTCCTGCACCACCGCATGCGCGCGAAATCCCTCTGGCGGCGGAAATGATCGGTCTTCGCGGAGGAGATCCTCGAACTGTGCGCTCTGCGGGTCGGCCATGGCCGTGAAGGATAGCGTACCTGCGCTAAGGCATTGACGGCACGTCGATCGTCCCTGGCGGGGTGCTCTTCTTGAACAGCGCCGCGCCGATGACTCCCCCTATCGTCGAGAAAACGGCGCCTACGAACAGCCAGAACACGAAGCCGATGAGATGCGAGGCGACGAACAATGCGCCGCTCAGTCCGGTTTCGCGAAAGCCATACTGATCGAAGACTTCCCGAGCCTCGGGCGGCAACCGTTCGATGAAGCGAAGCGCCATCGACCGCTCAAACGGCCCGATGATCAGATCGAGCGGAATCGAGACCACTGCGTGGACCGCGGCTCCAATCAAGCCGGCGATCAGTCCAACGACGGCGCCATCCCCGGCGTCAATGGGCAGGGTCTGATTCTGTTGCAGCATGTACGCCGCGATGGCGCCGCCGCTGACGACCCACAGGCAACAGCACACGTTCCCGATCGGCCCGATCAGCGGGAGCGCAGACAGCACGCCCATCACCAGACCGCCGATGAACGCCGGCTGAGAGAACCCGCCTTTAATCGTAGTACTCACGCCCCAGATGTGTGATGAGCTCTTCGCCCTTGAGATATCGAAGGGTGTTCTTCAGCTTCATCAGCTGAATGAACAGGTCGTGCTCGGGATAGAGACCCGGCGCGTGGACAGGGCTCTTGAAGTAAAACGACAGCCATTCCTGTATGCCGTGCATATTCGACCGCTTGGCGAGATCGAGGAACAGCGCCACGTCGAGGACGATCGGCGCGGCCAGAATGCTGTCGCGGCACAGAAAGTTGATCTTCAGCTGCATCGGGTAGCCGAGCCAGCCCACCAGATCGATGTTGTCCCAGCCCTCTTTGTTGTCGCCGCGCGGCGGGTAGTAATTGATCCGCACGACGTGACACAAATGCTCATAGAGATCCGGATACAGCTGCGGCTGCAGAATGTAATCGAGCACCGATTTCTTGCTTTCTTCTTTCGTCTTGAACGACTCGGGATCGTCCAGTACCTCGCCGTCGCGGTTGCCGAGGATGTTGGTCGAGTACCAGCCCTCGACCCCGAGCAGGCGCGCCTTCAAACCGGGCGCGACGATCGTCTTGATCAGCGTCTGACCCGTTTTGAGATCCTTGCCTGCCAGAGGCGTCCTGGTGCGCGCGGCGAGCTCGACGAGTGCCGGGACGTCAGCCGAGAGATTCGGCGCCGCGTTCGCGTACGGAATGCCTTCGCGAATGGCGGCGTAGGCGTACACCATGCTCGACGGAATCGCCGGATCGTTCTTCTCGAGCGCGCATTCGAAACTGTCGATCGTCTGGTGCGCGGACGACTCGGTCAGGAACACTTCGGTACTGCCGCACCAGACCATCACGAGCCGATCGAGGTTGTGCTCCGACTTGAATCGCCGGATGTCGGCGATGACCTGCTCGGCCAGTTCCTTCTTGTTTGCGCCCTTCTTGACATTGGGGCCATCCAGGCGCCTGACGTACCGCTGATCGAACACCGCGGGCCAGGGCTTGATCATCTCCAGCTCGGGCCGCACCTTGTCGAGCAGCGTCCGTTCAATCACGCCCGCGGTCCGCGCCGCGGTGTAGCAATCGTCCTCGAAGATGTCCCAGCCGCCGAACACGAGATCGTCGAGCGACGAAAGCGGAACCACTTCACTGATCTTGGGCGAGCGGCCTTCCGTGCGCTTGCCAAGGCGCACGGTACCCATCTGCGTGAGCGACCCGATTGGTTTCGAAAAGCCTTTGCGAACGGCGTGTACGCCGGCAATCGTCGTGGTGCTGACCGCTCCCAGGCCAACGAGGAGCACACCCAGCTTGCCCCGCGCCGGTGCAATGTCAACGGGAGGAGGCATGAAGCACCAGACTATATCATCTGATTATTTTTTCGTGCCGCGTCGGCGCGCGACTGCATCCGCCTGATCGTGCTCGGTAAGCAGATGCAGGTCGGGTAACGGTCGGCTGGTTTCGGTAGACTGAACGCATGTTCCTGAAACGTCAGGATCCTTACGTCCTTGTTGTCGGCATGACCGCCGCGAAGATGGGCGATCGACTGCTCCAACTGGGATGCGCACATGGCGGGCGACTGGCCGCCGTCGCAAGCAAAGTCGGATTGTCGGGGCGTGCGCTTGCGGTGGTTCCCGACGAGGCGTCCGCCGCGCGCGCGCAGAAGGGAGCTGTCGACGCCGGCGTGCTGGTCGACGTCGAGATCGCGCCGCCCACGCGGCTGCCGTGTGAAGACGCAAGCTTCGATCTGGCGGTCATAGACGACACCGCGGGACTGCTCGGATCACTGACCATCGACGATCGCGTCACGTCGATACGAGAGATCTCGCGCGTGCTGCGGCCAGGGGGACGGGTGATCCTGATGGGATCAACGCAGCGCGGCGGTCTCGGCAAACTATTTGCCGGAGCCGCCAGACCGTCCGTCGTCGGCTCAGACGATGCAAATCGTGCGCTTCAAGCGAACGGATTCAGCTCGGTGCGCACGTTGGCCGAGCGCGAAGGGCTGGTTTTTGTAGAGGCAGTACGACTCCGTGCGCCAGGAGCGGCAGGATAGGCGGGTCCCGCACTGCTATCGCGCGCAGGTCGGGTGTCCCTGCTATCGCGCACAGGTTAAGTGTCGTCCTCCATCAATCGGAATCGTCTCGCCCGTCATCCAGCTCGCGTGGTCCGACGCCAGATACAGAATCAACTCGGCGATTTCGCGAGGATCGCCGGGCCGCCCGAGCGGGTGCGTCGTCTTCGATCGCTCCAGAAACGCCGCGTACTGCGTTTCATCCATTCCCGATCGGCGATGGAGGTTCGTCACGGTCACTCCGGGATTCACGGCGTTCACGCGTACGCCGAGCGGCGCCATCTCGATCGCGGCGCAACGTGTGAGGTGATCGACGGCCGCCTTGCTGACGCAGTAGGCCAGCACACCAGGAAACGATCGCATGCCGTTCACGCTCGACACGTTGACGACGACGCCTTTTCGAGCGACCAGGTGAGGCAGCGCGGCGCGCATCAACCGGAAAGGCGCGCGCAGGTTGATGTTCATCATCGAGTCCCAGAGTTCGTCGCTGGTGTTCTCCAGCGTCGCGGCGGCGATGATGCCGGCTGCGTTCACCAGCGTGTCGACGCCGCCAAATGCGCCCACGGTGCGCTCGACGATTATCGCCGGTGCGTCCGCGGTGGTTACGTCAACCCGGCACGTCACCGCCTGTCCGCCCGCAGCAGCGACGATGTCGCTCACGTCTGCCAGGGTCTGCTCGTGGCGGCCCACCAGAACGACCGACGCGCCTTCGCGTCCAAATGCTTCGGCCGCCGCGCGCCCGATGCCGCTGGTGGCCCCCGTCACAATCACTGTTTTGCCCTGAAATGTCATGGCGAGAGTGTACTCGGGGTGTCCCCTCGACAGCACAGCCCAGGTATGTGGCGACCGTCTAATCCTCGAAGTTTCAAGGCGAAACCGCGGAGAATAGAGGGCAAGCATTTTGCCTGAATTCCCATGCCCGTGATGGTCTATTCCCCGAGTGAGATTGCGCGAGCCGCCGGTGTGTCTGAGGCGCAGGTTCTGGCCGCGCTCGGGTTCGGCGGCCGCCGTCGCGCGCCCTCATATGTCGGCCACGCCGACGCGGTTCGCATCGGCCGCGCGTTCGTGGCCGGCGAGCGGTTGCCTTTTGTCTCCGCAGCGCAGCCAGATGCCGTGCGACCCGCCGCCGCGTTGCGGCTGGCAGCGTCGAGCACGATTCATGCGGGCATTCTCGCGTTCGTGGCGTTTTTGACCACAGTCAATCTGGTTCCTCACGCCGCTTCTCTCCGGGCCGACGATCATCCGGCGGACCCGATGCGGCTCGTCTTCCTCGCGACACCTGGCCCCGGCGGGGGCGGGGGCGGCGGTGGGCTGCAACAGAAACCGCCGCCACCAAAGGCGCTGCGAGAAGGGCATCATGCGATCAGTAGTCCCCTCCCCGTACGCCGCGAGCCGAAGCCGATCGAGCCGACACCCAAACCGCTGGAGCCGAAGCCCGAACCGCCGCTCAAAGCCGAGCAGCTTCCCGCAGTCGTGGCGCCGATCGTGGTGGCACCGGCCGATGGAAGGACGCGAATCGGCGTGCTCGAGCAGACCACCGCGGACAACGACAGCCACGGACCTGGCAAAGGCGGAGGCACCGGGACCGGCAGCGGCACCGGATTGGGTGAAGGCGACGGGAGCGGAGTCGGACCGGGATCTGGGGGTGGAACAGGCGGGGGGCCATATCGTCCAGGCAGCGGAATCGAGGCGCCGAAGTTACTTCGCGAAGTTCGCGCCGACTACACCGAAGAAGCGCGGCAGCGCGGAATCTCCGGCGAAGTCGTGCTCGAAATCATCGTGCGCAGGGACGGGTCGGTGGGGGATGTAAAGGTCCTTCAGGGCCTGCCTTCGGGCTTGAACGAGCGTGCCGCGCAGGCCGTGCGTCAATGGCGCTTCGCGCCTGCTCGCCGTCTCGGTACACCAGTTGACGTCATTGTGGAAGTTGCGGTGGAGTTCAAGTTGCGATGATTGTTCTGATTGTCGTCACTCTCGTATCCGTCGTCGTGGCCATCGCGATGAGCATCGTGGCGTGGCGGCTCGCCACCGAAGAGCGGCGGCGTTCCGAGCTGCGTGTCGCGACGCTCGCGTCTGAAATTCACGACCGTCTCGATATGTTCAGACCGGAGCCGGTCGCGGGCCCATCATCGAGCGCTGAGCTGTTCACTACCTCGCAGCGCGCGGGCGGATCGGGAGCTCGTCTGGCGACCGTTCTTGCGTTCGGCGTCATCGTCGCCGGTAGCGTGGCGACGGTCGGTCTGCTGCTCAGCAGCCGCTCGAGCGCGAATGGCTCCAGCGCCGAAAATCGCACGGCGGCTCCGAACGGCACAGCGACGGCTCGCGCGGTGGCCCCGTTGGAGCTCGTGGCGCTCGGTCACGAGCGCGCCGGCGACCAGCTGACCGTGCGAGGGGTTGTTCGCAATCCGCCGTCGGGAGCAGCCGTCGACGGCCTGACCGCGGTAGTATTTCTGTTCGGGAAGGACGGCGGTTTCATCACGAGCGGCCGAACCACGGTCGAGTCGCCGCGGCTCGGCCCGGGCAACGAATCGAGGTTCGTCCTGACGGTGCCGGCCGCAGCCGCTGTCGCACGGTATCGCGTGAGCTTCAGAACCGACGATCAGATCGTTCCGCATGTCGATCGGCGCGAGCCGCCGCTCGCGAGAAGTGAATGATGCGCGCCAGATTTCGCGCCGCGCTGACCGTCGCCGCGCTCATCGCGCTCCTCGTGGAGCCAGCTGGCGGACAGGGACAGCCTCCGCCTGCGCCGCCGCCGAGCGGAGGCGGCGAGCAGTCGTTCCGTTTCAAGAGCGGCGTCGAGTTGGTCAACGTGACGGTGACGGTTACCGACGCCAACGGTCGGTTCGTGCCCGGTCTGCACC
>JBKPDW010000335.1:0-7143 GCA_046728115.1 Acidobacteriota bacterium
TTCCACAGCTCCCACACGCATCAACAATGTGTTACCTATGTCTTCGGACAAATCTGTTACCTATCTCTCCGACTGTCCGGACTTCTGACTTTTGACTTCCTACTTTCTTCTGCCCTGCGCCGGTCCCTCTTGCGACCAGCGCTCGACGGGCGTTTCGTGATCGCTCGCGATGGCATTGGACAGCTCGCGCGCCGACACGGTCGATGTGCCGCGTTTCATCACCACGAGCCCGCCCGCGTAATTGGCGAGGCGAGCGGCCTCGTAGAATGAGGCACCGGCCGCAAGTGCCAGACCAAACGTGGCGATGACGGTGTCGCCGGCGCCCGTCACATCGGTGACTTCGTCCGATCCGAAGATCGGAATGTGCGTCGTCGGCTGCCTCGGTTGGAACAACGCCATGCCCCGACTGCCCCGTGTGATGAGCACCGCCTGCATGCGGGTCCGACGCAACAGCAATCGCCCGGCGTGTTCGAGCACGCGGTCGTCTGTGATCCTGACCCCGAGCGCATGCTCGACCTCGGATTCGTTCGGCGTGCACGCCGTGAGCCCCTCGTACGACAACAGCCGATATCGCGTGTCGAGGACGATTGGAACGGGTCGTCGCCTCGAGCGACTCGTCAAGGCACGACGAACGCCATATGCGAGCTCCGGCGTCACGAGCCCGGATCCGTAATCCGACAGCAGGACCGCATCGCAGCCATCGAGCGCCGGTCGAATCTTCCTGGCGAACGCGCGACACCAAGCGTCGTCGATCGGCCACGCCGGCTCCCGATCGATGCGGACAACCTGCTGCCGCGCCGCGTGGACGCCGCCGGCGAGAATCCGCGTTTTGACAGGTGTTCGATACCCGTTCATCTGAGTCACACGCGATCGTTCGACATCGCGATTCAGGCTGGCAAGCAGTCGGCGCCCCTCCGCGTCGCGGCCGACGAGTCCGGCCAGCCGGGCGCGACCGCCGATCGCGGCCACGTTGTTCGCGGCATTGCCCGCCCCGCCGCCCACCATCTCCGTCGCGTCGTATTTGAGAATCAATACCGGCGCCTCGCGCGAGACACGCGCGATGTCTCCATAGATGAATTCGTCGGCGATCAGATCACCGACAATCAGTACCCTCCGATTCGAAAACGCGTCGACGAGCGCCAGCAATCGCTCTCGGCGCTCGGCCTCGCCGGGCAAGGGGTGTACGGAGCGGGCAATCAACATTTCAGAGTTCAGAATTCAGATTTCAGATTGAGTTGAGATTGAGTTCAGATTCAAGAGGATCCAGCTTACCGCGGCCGCCAGATTGTCCACGATCGTATCAGCGGTCAGCTGTGGAAGGGGACTCGATTCCTGGACGGCGCCCAGTCCCGTCCGCACGAGGATCGCGCAGGCGCCCGCCGCGCGCGCTGCTCCGATGTCCAGCCACTGGTCGCCGACGACGAACGAGCGTGCCGGATCCAGGTCCAGATCGCTGGCGGCTCGATCGATCAACCCACGCCCGGGCTTCCGGCACTCGCACGGGATGGCATAGCGCGCCACGACTCCCCGGGGATGGTGTGGACAGTAATAGAACGCGTCCACGCGTGCCCCGCCGGCATCGAGGTGCGCCGCAATAGCACGGTGGACCTCTTCGACGCGTTCCTCGGTGACGTGGCCGCGCGCGATGCCCGCCTGATTCGTGATCACGACGACGGGTAGACCTGCGTCGTTGAGCGCACGGATGGCATCGACCGTCCACGGAAAGAAGTCGATTTGATCGAGCCGATGAATGTATCCGACATCCTCGATGAGCGTACCGTCACGATCGAGAAAGACGGCTGCTCGAGGAGATCGCTCTGAGCGAAGCCGAGGGGTCAAAGGGATCGCTGCGCGGCTTCATAAACCCGCGAGGCATCGATGCCGCGCATGCATCGATGATCGAGCGGGCACTCGCGGAGCATGCAGGGGCGGCACCAGACATCGTTGGTGATGATGGTGTGTGAGTCACCGATCGGTCTCGTCGCCCGTTCGTTCGTGGGGCCGAATACGGCCGTGACACTCACACCGACCGCCGCCCCGAGATGCATCGCGCCGGAGTCGTTCGTCACGAGCGCACGGCAGTGCGTCAGGACGCCGGCGAGCAGCGGCAGGTCGGTCCGCCCAACCAGGTTGAGCACGGCCGATCGCTCGCTCACGTTCTCCACGACTTCGCTTGCAATCGCACCGTCGCCGGCCGATCCAATCAGCACGCATTGCACGCCGTCGCTTGCCAGCGCATCCACGAGGTCGGCGAACGATTTCGACGGCCAGCGCTTGGCCCCGCCATATGCCGAACCCGGTGCAACGGCTGCGAGACGGCTTTGGCCGTCCCACCCGGTTTCGATCAGCGCACGGAAGGCCGCATCACGGATGCCTTCCGCTACTGTGATCCGCGGTTCGGACCGGCCATTCGGGAAGCCGAGCGCTCTCACGAGGTGCTGGTAGTACTCCACCTGGTGCACGTGCGATGGCACGCGAACACTCCGCGTGAGCAGCCTCGATCTCCACGAGGTGCGGTAGCCCCACCGTTCGGGAATCCCTGCGCCAGATGCCAGCAGCGCCGCGTGAACCGAATTCGGCAGCAGCACCGCCGTATCGAAGCCGCGATCGGCAAGGTCGACACCCAGCTGATGCCAGCTCGCCACGCGACCAATCGACGCGTGATGTTCGAGTGCGACGACGTCATTCACATCGGTCACGAGGCGAAATACGGGCGCGACCGAGGGGCGCGCTGCGATCGTCATGTGCGCGTCGGGAGCACCGCGACGCACGTCGGCGATCGCCGGCAGCGCCATCACGGCGTCTCCCAGCCAGTTCGGTGCCAGCATGACCAGACGCTTCATCGTGTGGTACCTTGTACGAATCCCATGAAACTCGTCGATCCCCTGCTCTCGGTCGTGATGCCCGTGTACAACGAGCGTACCACGATTGACGAAATCATTCGCCGCGTGCTGGCTGTGCCGCTTCGCGTCGAATTGATCGTGGTGGACGATGGCTCCACGGACGGCACGTCGGAGGTGCTGGATAACCTGCAGCGCGAGCTGAAGTTCACGCTGTTGCGCCAGACCAACGCTGGCAAGGGCGCGGCGCTCAGACGCGGATTCGCGGCCGTCACGGGCGACCTGGTCGTCATTCAGGACGCCGATCTCGAATACTCGCCGGAAGAATTTCCGGAACTCATCGAACTGATCTGCCAGGGTAAGGCCGACGTGGTATACGGATCGAGATTCCTCGGCCGCCACCGCGTCTTCCTCTTCACGCACTACCTCGGCAATCGCATCGTCACTCTCGCCACCAACGTGCTCTACAACACGATGCTGACCGACATGGAGACGTGCTACAAGGTGATGCGGGTAGAAGTGCTGCGATCGATGACGCTGAAGTCGAACGGTTTTGGAATCGAGCCGGAGATTACGGCGAAAGTGTTCAAACGCGGCTATCGCGTGTACGAGATCCCGATCACGTATGCTGGACGAGGATACGACCAAGGCAAGAAGATCACCTGGACGGCGGGATTCTCCGCCTTGTGGGTGTTGCTGAAGTACCGATTCACCGAATGAAGATCGCGCTGCTGCAGATCAATCCGACAGTCGGTGATCTCTCCGGCAACGCGCGCCTGATTGCCGACGCCCTTCGGGAGGCCGGCGCCCGAGGCGCCGACCTTGCGGTGACGCCCGAGCTCGCGCTCGTCGGGTATCTGCCGCGCGACCTGCTGCTGGATCCAAACTTCGTGGCGTGCAGCTGGGAAATGCTGGGCCGGCTCGCTCGCGACAGCGCCGACTTGCCGCCGGTCCTCGTCGGCCTTCCCGAACCCAATCCGTCCGATGAAGGGCGGCCGCTCTTCAATAGCGCGGCCCTCTTGCGGAACGGCGACGTGGACCAGCGCTTCCGCAAGGCGCTTCTTCCTACATACGACGTCTTCGACGAAGACCGCTATTTCGAACCGTTTCATGGTCCGCAGGTGCTCGAGCTCGGCAGCGCGCGCGTCGGCATCAGCATTTGCGAAGACATCTGGAACGACCGGGATTTCTGGAAGCGCCGGCGCTATCACCACGACCCCATCGTCGAGCTGGTGCGCGCGGGCGCTCATGCGATTGTCAATCTGTCGGCCTCGCCATTCACGGCGGGAAAGCACGCGAAGCGGGAAGCCATGCTCGGCAGCATGGCGCAGAAATACAGCGTGCCGATTGCGTACGTGAATCAGTATGGCGGCAACGACGATCTCGTCTTCGACGGTCGCAGCTGCGCTTTTGGAGCAGACGGAGCGAGCATCGCCCGCGGACGATCCTTCGACGCGGACGTCGTGATGTGCGATGTCGTGGGCGGCCGCCCCATCGGGCCGCCCGACGATCTCGACGTGGAATCCGAAATCTGGCGGGCGCTGGTGCTCGGCACGCGCGACTACGCGCGCAAGTGCGGATTTGCGAGCGCGGTGATTGGCCTGTCGGGCGGCATCGATTCGGCCCTGACCGCCGCCATCGCCGCCGAGGCGCTCGGAGCCGACCGGCTGCTGGGCGTGCTGATGCCGTCGCCGTTTTCGAGTGACGGCAGCCTGGTGGACGCGCGGCAGCTGGCGTCGAATCTCGGAATCGAGACGATGACGCTGCCGATCGAGTCCGCGATGAAGGCATACGAGGCGACGCTGCGCGAACCGTTTTCGTCCGGCGGCAGCGAGGTGGCGTTCGAGAACATCCAGGCGCGGATCCGCGGCACGCTGCTGATGGCGTTGTCGAATCAACGTGGCGCCCTGCTGTTGACGACGGGCAATAAGTCGGAACTGTCGGTGGGCTACTGCACACTCTATGGAGATATGAACGGCGGGCTCGCGGTGATCGCCGACGTGCCGAAGACGATGGTGTATCGCGTCGCGCGGTGGCGCAACCAATCCGCCGGCCGCGCGATCATCCCCGAGGCCAGTCTGACCAAAGCGCCGTCAGCCGAGCTGCGGCCGAACCAGACCGATCAGGACTCGCTGCCCCCGTACGACATCCTGGACGGCATCCTGCAGCGTCACATCGAATGGCACCAGTCCGCCGGTGAAATTGCCGCGGCGGGGTTCAATCGCGAGACCGTGGAGCGCGTGCTGCGAATGGTGCGATCGGCCGAATTCAAGCGGAAGCAGGCGGCGCCGGGACTGAAAGTCACCGATCGCGCGTTCGGCACCGGCTGGCGGATGCCGATTGCGGCGAGGCGGGGCTGAGGACAATATTCGTCCCTAGTGCCTGGTGCTTGGTGCCTGGTCCGTCCCTGGTCCCTTGTCCGTCCTTCGTCCTTCGTCCTTCATCCTTCGTCCTTCTCCTTCGTCCTTGTCTTTAGTCCGTGCTTGGTCCGTCGTCCTTAGTCCGTCCCTTGTCCTTGGTCCGTGATCCAGTGCCGTGTTTGATGTCCAGACTGCTCTGCCATCGGCGGAGCATGCGGGAGATCTTGTCGTTGAGCGCAAGCAGTTGGGCTGTCTCGTCCGACCCGATGTACTTCCGATCTTCGGCGGCATAGTGACCGCATTTGACTTCGCCGTTGGACGCAAATGCATATCGCAAAAACTGCGCGGTCTCTTTATCGATGCGTCGCAAAAATCCTTCACTGATGTTGAACATGACCGAAACAGATGCTCGGTTGATTTGATCCGAAAGCTGGGGATCGCCCACGAATTCTGGCCGGTTTCTAAGCTTGCCCACCCGATCACACTGCTCACGGGCAGCTTGCCAAACGCGGAGGTCTTCAAACCTATTCACGCTCACGCGGCGCGCCGCTGCACCTTGCATGCCACGTTGTCGTTGGATGAAAGGACCAGGGACCACGGACCATGGACGGACCACGGACCAAGGACGGACCATGGACCAAGGACGGACCAAGCACCAAGAACCAAGCACCAAGGACTGATTCAGGCGTCTCCCTCCGCCGACGGAAACATCCCCGGCACGCTGTCCGTCGCCTGCCCGGTTTCGCGCCAGCGGCGATGCATCCAGAGCCACAAGTCGGGATGCCGGCGGACGTACATTTCCAACACGTCGGTACACCGCTGCGTGAAGTCGCGCGCGGCGTCGGCGCTTTCTCCGCGCGGCGGTTCGACAGGATGTTCGTAGATCACCCGATACCGGCCGTCGTCGAGCGGCAACGCGAACACGGGCACGACCGGCGCGCCCGTGCGGAGCGCGAGCGCAGCGACGACTGACGTCGTCGCGGCCGGCCGCTCGAAGAAGTCGACGTAGATCGCTTCGCGGCCCACGATGTGCTGATCGATCAGGACCGCCACGCCCTGACCGGCCTGCAGCGCGCGCATGACGCGACGGATTGTGCCGCGGCGATACATCACGGTGTTGCCCGTGCGCTGACGGATGCGCTCGAGCAGATCGTTGAGATACGGATTGTCGAGTGCGCGCGCGAGCAGGCCGATGGGCGCGATCTGCACGGCGTGGACCATCGCATGCAGCTCCCAGAAGCCGAAATGCCCGGTGACGAACAGGACGCCCTTGCCCTGCGCATACGCGAGCCTCGCGCGATCCTCGCCTTCGAATTCGACTCGTTCGAGCATCTGCTCCGGCGACAGCGTGCTGAACGCGAGCAGCTCGAACAGTAGCCGGCCGAAGTGCGCAAACGCCGCCCGCGCGATGGTGCGTCGCTCCGTCTCCGATCGGCCCGGAAACGCCACCGCCAGGTTCCGGTGGGCAATCCGCCGGTGCGGGCCGTCGAGCGTGTAGAACGCCAGACCGAGAACAGTGCCGCTGGCGCGAACGACGCCATCGGGCAGGATTCGCACGAGCCCGATCAGCATCCGCACGAGCGCGTACTCAATCCGGTGTTTCATCGATCGAACTTCTGCCTTTTACCTTCTAACTTCTGACTTCTGACTTCTAACTTTTCCAATTCTCTCCAGAAGCCACGAACGAAACTGATCCGCCGGCTCTACGGCAAGCGCAAGCGGAACCGAGGCAATCGGCAGATCACCGAGGTCCAACGCCATCAGCCGCACGGCATCCTTCTCGGTTGTCAGTACGATCGCCGACGCGGCCAATCGCGCGGCGTTGGCAATCCGGCGGACATCGGCCTGGCTGAATCGATGGTGATCGCGAAATGCCATCGTACCCGCAAGCTCCCATCCCGCCGACATCACATCTGTCGTGAATCGCTCGGGACGCGCGATGC
>JBKPDW010000336.1:0-6530 GCA_046728115.1 Acidobacteriota bacterium
TGTTGTTGAGCGTACCGGTGAGTGAACCCTCGCCGCTCGGGCCGTTGTCGCCGACCACGTAGATGATGAGCGTGTTGTCGCGCAGCCCCATCCGCTCGATGGCGTCCACTACCTTGCCGATCTGGGCGTCGACGTGCTCGAGGAATCCGGCGAACACCTCCTGCATCCGCGTGTAGAGCCGTTTCTCGTCCGCCGACAAGGAGTCCCATGATGGAATCGAATCGGGTCGCGGCGTCAGCTTCGTGTTTTTCGGGACGAGGCCGAGCTTCTTCTGATTCTCGAGCGTGATCTCACGCTGCCGATCCCAGCCGTGATCGAACTGTCCCTTGTACTTGTCGGCCCATTCCTTGGCCACGTGGTGCGGGCTGTGACACGCACCCGGCGCGAAGTAGAGGAAGAAGGGCTTCTCCGGTGCGCCTGCCTTCTGCTGGCTGATCCACGAGATCGCCTTCTCGGCGATCGCTTCCGAGAAATGCCAGTTGGGATCGTCATGCGGAGGCTCGATCGGCGCGGTGTTCTCGAAGAGGGGAGTGTGCCATTGGCTCGCTTCTCCTCCCTGGAATCCGTACCAGTAATCGAAGCCCTTGCCGACCGGCCAGCGGTCGAATGGGCCCGCGGCGCTCAGCTCGTGGTCAGGCGTGTTGTGCCATTTTCCGAAGGCGGCCGTGCTGTAGTGATTGCCCTTGAGGATTTCCGCAATGCTGGCTGCCTCCCTGGGCCAGGTGCCGTCATACCCCGGGAACCCGGTCGCCATCTCCGTGATGACACCAGTGTGGACTGAGTGGTGATTGCGACCCGTTAGCATCGCCGCGCGCGTCGGCGAGCAGAGCGCTGTGGTGTGAAAGCGGTTATAGCGCAGGCCCTCGTCGGCGAGCCGCTGCAACGTCGGCGTGTTCGCTGGCCCGCCAAAGGTGCTCGTCTGACCGAAGCCCACGTCGTCGAGCAGCACCAGCAGCACGTTGGGTGCGCCGGCCGGCGCCGTGGGCAGCGCAATGACCTCGGCCTCGGAATCGACGTAGGTATTGCCGACGCGTCCCCGAAATCGCGGCGTGGCCAGCGGCAGGATGTCGGAGACCAAGGATGCGTCCCGCCGATTGTCCGCTGCCGCCTCCGAGCCACGTTTGCCGTCGCTTGCGTTCACGGTACTCATCGTCATCTCCCTCTACTACGATCCGAGTGGTCTCGGGTTACCTCGGGCCAGTCGGCGGCCGATATGGATCGGGCGTGCCCATCGGAATCAACGGGTGTTGCTTCACGCTCTCTTCAAACTCCGCCACCATCTTCAGCACGGGACCGATGATCCAGGTGTCGAGGGCCGGCTTGTTCTCGTCCTCTTGCGGGTTTGTGTACAGGTTGAACAGGAATGGCACCGGTAGTTTCACCGGCGGCGACACCATCGTCTCCTGCTGGTAGAAGTGCACTTTGTAG
Organism: Acidobacteriota bacterium; assembly: GCA_046728115.1. Taxonomy (GTDB): domain Bacteria; phylum Acidobacteriota; class Vicinamibacteria; order Vicinamibacterales; family CAVVIG01; genus CAVSWN01. Next base: position 1,429 of record JBKPDW010000336.1, read on the forward strand.
TGCCGCCACTTCACAGCCTGCAGGCGATCGGCACACCAGATCAGAATCCCTTCGCGGGCCGAAGCCTCCGTTTTGCCGGCAAAGAAACCGGATTGGTTCACGCCGTCGATCGGGCGGTCGTTGGGCACGCTGGCGCCCACCATGCTGGCGATTGTCGGAAACAGGTCTACGCAGTGAACGATCGCATCGCTGACGCGCCCGGCGGGCACGTGGCCTGGCCAGCGGATCATGAACGGCACGCGAATGCCGCCCTCCCAGGCGGTGAAGTACTGGCCACGCCACGGGCCCGCCCAGCCGTCGTAGGGCCGTACGAACTCCGGTCCGTTGTCGCTGGCGAAGATCACGATCGTGTTGTCGCGGATACCCAGACGATCAACGGCGTCGAGCATCTGCCCGACGTTGGCATCCATCTCCGCCAGCATGTCTGCCCAGTCACCGTTGCCGGTCTTGCCGGCGAATGTGGGATTGGGCAGCGTGGGTAAGTGGGGCTGCGTGAGGGTCGCATAGGCGAAGAAGGGTTTTCGAGCCTGCGTCTGACGCTCCATGAATGCGACCGTGCGGCGCGTGATCTCGGCGTCGATGAGCCGCCGTTGCTCGACCAGCATGAACAAGATATTGGGCTTCTGGGTCCCTCGCGCTTGTGCCAGCGCGAAAGCTGCGTCGGTGTCGGTGACGTCGAGGAGCCGTGCGGCGACCGCACAGGCACCGGTCGTCTGAAGCAACGCGCGCCTGCTCAACATGACGACCTCCTAGAACACCACTCTCAGTCGCACGGCTGGAACCACGGCGGTATCCGCCGCCGGACGGTTCGGGCGAAGAATCTGCAGATCACCCGTGAGCTGAAGCCACGGCGTGAGATAGAGGTTGTAGAAGATTTCGACCTGATGCTCGACCTGCAGGCGGCCGCCGAGCGGGAGCAGAGCCAGATTGTTCTTCAGCTCGTCGCTCAAGTCCGTGTACGCGTAGGACAGGCCGAACTCATCGCGTCGCCGACTGGGAATGAGTCCGTTGCCGCCGAGACCGACGTCGAAGAACGTCGTGACCGGACTTGTGCCTTGATCCGCAAATGAGACCTGCCCGAAGAACCCCCAACCATCTCGTGGCGCTCGCTCCACCATGTACTGCCGGAACGTGTAGTTGACCTACCATGACCTCGCTGAGGCTCGACCGGATTGATTGGAGGCCCAGGAATGATGGCTTGATGGATCGCATCGAACGGCGTGTAGGCCTTCGTCGTGATGGCGCCGCCAAACGAATGTTTCGCGGTTTTGCCCAAGTATTTCGCGGGAAAGTTGATGCCCGGCGCAAAGGTCACACCGTCCGCAAATAGGTCCGAGAGGCCGGGATCGGTCGAGTGATCGTTCGGATCCATGAGCGAGAAGGTGATGAAAGGCTCGCCTCCGCGAATGTAGGCGAGGTTGATCGCATTCGTCACGAGAGGGACCTGGCGCAACACCGTCAACGGGCCGATCTGTGCGAGATTGAAGAATCGCTCGGTGCCACCCCCGCCGAAGAAATCCTCGTCGATAAGATCGACCAGGTTGTAGCGCCCGAACGACAGAGCGACCAGCTTGCCTTCCGTCAAGTTGATCGGGAACAGCCGGGTGACATTCACCGCGGTCAGCGCGAACACCGTTCCATCAGCGCCCGGGATGATTGCCGCGGTGTTCACGGGGCTGATCGTGCCGGTGCTTGTCACCAAGGGCCCACCGAAGCGCACTTCGGCTTTGATCTCCGCCGACCAGTAGTTCCAGCCCACAAGTTTTCCCAGATCGAATTTCGTCAGGACCTGGAAGGTTCCGTTGTACTCGCTACTGGTCCCGGTGCCGCCTGAAGAGACGCCTTGATAGAACTGTGTGAGCGAGCTCGCCAATTCGAAGCCTTCGTTCTTCGCATCGGTTCGCGCTCCGCCCCAATCGCCGGTCAGCTCCTCCTGATGGAGGAAATCGGGCGCGGGCGCCGCTGCAGGCTGCGCGACCGTGGCTGGCGCCGGCGCGTCCTGGCAAAGAACCACAGCACCCTGCGCCAGCGACGCGGCAACGACTGTGCCGATAACGAAGGGTCTCATTGCCGCGCCATCGCAAGCTGGAACCGCTCCTCCGCGCCGATTAAATGATCGACATCCTTGGCCGCGGCATCGATGTCGATCTGCACCCACTTGATCGTCCCGTTGAAGGCATTCCCGCGCGGGCTGTAGTCGGGCGACACCGGCTCGCCGACGTCGCAGCCGATGTCCATCGTCTCGTCCATCGAGAACAGGAACGCGTGCGTGCGGGCGACGCGCCCTTCTCCGACCTTCGCGCCGTCGATGTAGAGCGCGATGCCCGCGCCCTTGCCAAGGCCGCCACCGTCGTAGCTGAATTCCATCCGCACCTGGTGCGTGCCCGGTGGAAGCGTCGAGCCCGCGGTCACGTCGAAGTGGAGCAGGCCGACGAAGTTGTAGTGGTACTTGAGCGTGCCTTCGTGCACGTAGAGGCTCCAGCCGCCCATATGGCCGCCGTGAGCGGCGATGACGCCCTTGACGCCGGAGGAGGGAATCTCGAGCTCGGCGGTGACCGAGTGCGATTTGTTCTTGGTGTTGATCGCCGTGTTCTCGCCGAGCCGGCGCATGCCTGCGAACAGGAGCTGCGTGTTGCCGTGCACGACCAGCGGACGGCCAGCAAGGTCCGGGTTCGTTCGCTCCGCCTTGCGATCGTCGAGCGGGAACACGCTGTACTTGGAGGCCTCGAGATCGAAGAGGCGCTTCAGCTCGGCGACCTTGTCCGGCATCTGCTTCGCGAGATCGTGCGCTTGCGACCAGTCCTTCGTCGTGTCGTAGAGCTCCCAGACATCGTCGCTGAGCGGAGGCTGTTTCCCCACGACGACCCACGGCAGGTTGCCGTGCCGAGTCACCGCGGTCCAGCCCTTGTGGTAGATGCCGCGGTTACAGACCATTTCGAAGTACTGCGTCTCGTGCCGTTCCGCCGCCTTCGAGTCGTCGAACGAATACACCATGCTCATGCCGTGCATGGGCTCCTGCAGCACCCCGTTCACCAGGGTGGGATGCGGCAGCCCCGCCGCTTCGAGGATCGTGGGCGCGACGTCGATGACGTGGTGGAACTGCGAGCGCAGCTCTCCTTTCGCCCTGATCGCGTTCGGCCAGTGGACGATGGTGCCGTTGCGCGTGCCTCCGAAGTGCGATGCCACCTGCTTGGTCCATTGATACGGCGTGTCCATTGCGTGCGCCCAGCCGACGGCATAATAGTTTTGCGCGCGCGCCGTACCCAGCTCGTCGATGCGTTCGATCAGCAGCTCGGGGGTGGCAAGGTCGAGGGCCTCCGCGCCCGTCTTGTCGTTCCAGGCGCCGATCAGCGAGCCCTCGGCAGAGGCGCCGTTGTCACCGATGATGTAGTAGATGAGCGTCTCGTCCAGGATGCCCAGGTCTGCGAGCGAATCGACGACGCGCCCGACGTGGTGGTCGGCGAACTCGAGGAACGCGGCATAGATCTCCATCTCGCGCGCGAGCACGGGGCGCAGGCGCGGTTCCATCGTGTCCCACGCCGGAATCTCCTCGGGCCGTTTCGTGAGCTCGCAGTCCGGCGGAATCACGCCGAGCGTTTTCTGGCGCGCGAAGGTCTGCTCGCGCACTTTGTCCCAGCCCTGGTCGAATTGGCCCTTGTACTTCACGATCCAGTCTTTCGGCACGTGGTGCGGCGCGTGCGTGGCACCCGGGGCGAAGTAGACAAAGAACGGCTTGTCCGGTGCGATCGCCTTCTGCCGGTGGATGTAGGCGATCGCCTTGTCGGCGAGATCCCCCATCAGGTGGTAGCCCTCCTCGGGCGTCCGCGGCGGTTCGACCGGCGTCGTGCCGTCGTAGAGCTCCGGATAGTACTGGTTGCTCTCCCCGCCGATGAAGCCGTAGAAGTGCTCGAAGCCGGAGCCGGTGGGCCAGTGATCGTACGGGCCGATCGGGGTCGCTTCGAAGACCGGCACTTCGTGGCACTTGCCGAACTGCGCCGTCGAGTAGTAATTGAGCTTCAGGATTTCCGCGAGTGGCGCGCACGTGTTGGGGCGCATCGAGTTGTAGCCGGGCGCCGACGTGGCAATCTCGGTGATGCCGCCCATGCCGACCGCGTGATGGTTACGGCCGGAGAGCATCGCGGCGCGCGTCGGGGAGCAGAGTGCGGTCGTGTGGAAGCGGGTGTATTTCAGGCCGGTTGCGGCGAGCCGTTCGGCGGTCGGGGTCTGGCACGGACCACCAAACGCGCTCGAGGCGCCAAAGCCGACGTCATCGAGCAGGATGATGAGCACGTTGGGGGCGCCAGGCGGCGGGCGCAACGGGCGGATCGGCGGAAACTTCGTATCCGGATCCCGCGCGTCGTAGGTCGTCAGACTGACTGGTTTGCGGTCCGGAATCGGCAGCACTTCGCGTGGGAGGTCATCGTCGCTTGCCATCCTTTCCTCCGACTCTGGTCGCGATATCGGCGCTCACGTCGTTGCGCCTGGTGGTAAGAACTCGGCGATGGCCTCACCGCCCCACGACATGCCGTGGGCGCCCAAGTACTCGCGTACGCGAGCTTTCCTCCGCGACCGCTCGCAACGTGCTGTCGTCGAACGAGTTCGTCTCTTGTTCAGCAGCAGCGGCCGTCATCCGCTCTGACTGCTAGGCGCAAGTCCTGTTCCAGCTGTTAGAGCGAACAGCCTGACGATCGCTCGCGTTCGGAGCTATGCGGATTCGGCAAGGAGAAACGGAGTGCGCTATGGATCCGCACCAGCAACTCCGTCACCTCGTTATCGCCGGGTCCCCACGCCAGCAGATTGCGAAGGTGGTCGCCTGGCTCAAGCAGAATTTCGCGCAGCCGCTGCGGGGGGATGAACCGCCGCCGTCGCCTGACGCGATACGACGCGCATCAGATGCGGATGCTGGACAGCGAACGAACCCAGCTGGCACGCGGCCGACTATTTGACAAATAACTTTGTCTAATTGATAATCCCGCCCGTGCAGGTCCTCAACGACACCAGCCAGCTCGCCGCCGCGCTCTCGCCGCTGCGCATGCGCGTCCTCCGCGAGATGCACCAGCCGGAGTCGGCGACCAGCCTCGCGCCGCGTCTCGGACTGTCGC
>JBKPDW010000337.1:0-16467 GCA_046728115.1 Acidobacteriota bacterium
GTGCACGGTTCTGGCGACGGCGGCCATCCCCGGATTGCCGGGAGCGCAGACCACGGCGGAGACGTTTGAATCGCGCGACAGCCGGAGCGCCAGCGCGTGCTCCCTCGCACCGCTGCCGAGAACGAGAACCCTCATGTTTGAAACAGGTTAGGTCGTGTGACCGGCTCGACTGGCGGCCGCACGGCGACCGGGACTATTTCGTTGACCTTGACGGGGAATGCGCCTAGAATCCGCGCTTACCTATGATAGCCTAGCACATTTGGTTGAGTGCCACCCACGAAGGGGGTGTGTATCGCGTGGCTGAAGTGAAGATACAGGAGGGCGAGTCGATCGAGAGCGCTCTCCGCCGGTTCAAGCGGAAAGTGCAGCAGGAAGACATCATCAAGGACATCAAGAAGCATTCCTTCTATCTGAAGCCCGGTGATAAACGGCGAGCGAAGCAAGCGCTCGCGCGAAAGCGTAATCGGAAGAAATTGCGGCGCGAACTGGAGTAGTCCGACCCGACGAGGTAGCGACCGATGGAGTTCCAAGACAGGATCCTCAGGTGCGTGGATTGCGGCACGGAGTTCATCTGGACGGCGGGGGAGCAACAGTTTTTCGCCGACAAGAACTTCAAGAACGAGCCGAAGCGGTGTAAGGCGTGTAAAGGCAAGCGTGCCGCTCGGCCGGTTGGTGCAGGCTCGACGCGCGAGCGTGTGGAGACCGTCACCACCTGCTCGGCCTGTGGAAAGGAGACGACGGTGCCCTTCAAGCCAACGCAAGGGCGCCCTGTGTTCTGTAAGGAATGCTTCCAGTCCCGGAAATTCGCCGGCGCTGGCGGCGTCTGACTCCCGGTCGCACGCGCGTTCGACTTACCGTTCACACGTTGGCGCGTGCAGTACTCCCGCGAGTGCTGCCGGCCAATTTGCCAACCGCCGTGTCGCGTCGATCCGCGGCGGGTTTACGAGTTTGTTACGCCGCAGTCTCTTCAGTTGTTGGACATGGAGCGAAGGCGGATGCTAAGCTCACATCGCGTTTATCTGGAGCGTTTGCATGCACATCGAGGAACGGGCCGTTGGTGACGTGGTAGTGTTGGATCTCAAGGGTAAGGTGACGTTGGGCGAGGGCGACGAGCTCCTCAAAGACAAGGTCAACAGCTTGGTAAACCAGGGTCACAAGAAGATTGTACTGAACCTGGCCGAAGTGCCGTATATCGACAGCGCCGGCCTCGGCGAAATCGTTCGAACTTACACGACTGTCAGCCGTCAGGGTGGCAGCCTCAAACTGCTGGGCCTGACGAAGCGCATCACCGATCTCCTGTCGATCACGAAGCTTTTGACCGTGTTCGAGACGTACGAGTCGGAGAACGACGCGGTCCGGAGTTTTTCGGCGTCGGCGAAGGTTTAGTTCGTCTCGCGCTAGATGGCGCGCAGTCCTGTCACTTCCCCTGCGGCAGTCCCCGGTACCGGGCTCCAGGTACCGGGGCGGCCCATCTCCCTGAACCTGCTCCTTTCGTTGCGTCCGGGTCAGTGGACGAAGAACTTCTTTGTCTTCGCCGGCCTGCTGTTCGGCAATGCATCGGTCGGGCGAAGCCTGTTCGATGTACCGTCACTCGAGCGGGCGACATCGGCGTTCGTGATCTTCTGCGCGCTGTCCGGCGTCGTGTATCTGGTCAACGATGTGATGGATCGCGACAGCGATCGGAAGCATCCGCTGAAGGCGCGCCGGCCGATTGCCTCGGGCGCGCTGCCCGTGAACGTCGCGGTCGTCGCGGCAGTGATCATCAGCGCGATCGGTCTCACGGCTGCCGCCTTTCTTGGCCGGACGTTTCTTCTCGTGGCCGCCGTGTACGTGGCGCTGCAGCTGCTCTACTCGGGCCCCCTGAAACACATCGTGATCATCGATGCGTTGAGCCTCTCCATGGGATTCGTGCTGCGCGCCGTAGCCGGAGCGGTCGCAGTCGACGTGGAGATCAGTCATTGGCTGCTCGTCTGCACGATCCTCTTGGCGCTGTTCATCGCCCTGTCGAAACGGCGTCACGAACTGGTCCTGCTGGCCGACGACGCCACGAGCCATCGGCCGATCCTGAGCGAGTACACGCCGTACCTGCTGGACCAGATGATCGCCGTCGTGACGGCTTCGACGCTGATTGCGTACGTCTTCTACACGATCAGTCCCGAGACTGAACAGAAGTTCGGCACGCGGTGGCTGGGATTGACGATCCCGTTTCCGTTGTACGGCATCTTCCGTTATTTGTATCTCGTGCACCGGCGCGAGGGCGGCGGCAGTCCCGCCGAGCTGCTGTTGACCGACCGCCCCCTGCTCGCCTGTGTGGCGCTGTGGGCCATCGCCGTCGCGCTCATTCTCTACGGACCGTTCTAGCGCATGGCTGATTCCACCATTCGATCCGACGCCGTGAACGTCGAGCAGATCATGGAGCAGATCCGCGCACGGATCCGCGAGAAACGGGGCGTCGACTACACCGACCAGCAGATGCGGGAGCTCGCCAAGGCCAAACTGGAGCAGCTGCTCGATCCGCGGAGCCTCCATTCGGATCTGCTCGATCAGTTCAAGAAACTGCAGCCGGCCTACCAGCCGCCACGGCTGTCCTCCTACGACTTCGAAGACTCGACGATGTTCGAGTCGCACCGCTGGCCGCTGCGTTTCATTCGGCGTCTGCTGCAGCCAATCCTGAAGCTGTTCTTCAATCCGAACCCGCTGATCCATGCGCTGCACACCCAGGCGCAATTGAACGGGATCTATGCCGAACGCGAAGCGAAGCGTGAGGCCATGCGCCTGGCGGGCGAACAGCTCTATTTCGAGCGTCTGCATCAGCTCGTTATCGACATGACGCGGACCGGTCTGGAGCTTCAGAACTTGCGGATGCGCGTCGAGTCGCTCGGCAGCCGTGTGGAATTCAACGAGCGCCGCGCGCGCACGCTCGAGAGCGCGGTCATGTACACGCCGGCCGATGAGACATCAGGACGAGGATCGCGCGGACACTCACAGGCGCCTGCGCCCGGCGCTCGGCAGCCACAACCCGCCGTAACCGAGACCGGCGAACCGTCGTCGTCTCCGATGCCGGTTGGCATGCCGGGCCAGGCGGCGGCCCCGGCGGGGGAGGGACATCGCAACCGCCGACGGCGACGGCGCCGCGGGCGTCGCCGGGGTGGCGGAGCGTCAGCCACCGCGGGCGAGCAACCGGAACAGGCGGCGGTCGCCGATGCTCCGGGCACCGTCGCGAGAAACGATCTCGAGACATTCACCGGCGCGGCCTCCCACCGATCCGAGCCCGACGAGCCGCAAGGGAGCGTACAGCCAGCCGGATTGGAGCGCGACCCAGGTCCGCCCGGCGACCACCAGTGAAAATCGCCGTGATCGTCCAACGCTACGGCCCGTCAGTAAATGGCGGCGCCGAGCTTCATGCGCGTTACGTGGCCGAGCATCTCGCTCGGCACGTGACGGTCGACGTGCTCACCACATGTGCGACAGACTACGTGACCTGGCGCAACGAGGTCGAAGCCGGCACGGAGCAGATCAACGGCGTTACCGTTCGACGGTTTCACGTCGGGCATGAACGCGATCCCGAGCAGTTCGGCCGGCATTCAGCGTTTGTGTTCGAACGCATCCATTCAATCGGCGACGAGCTCGAGTGGCTGGACGCGGAAGGACCGGCGAGCCCGGATCTCATCCAGTACGTGGGCCGCCACGCCGCGGACTACGACTTCTGCGTGTTCTTCAGCTATCGCTACTACCACGCGTATCACGGCGCGCGCGCCGCAGGATCGCGCGCGGTGCTGGTTCCGACGGCGGAACGAGACGAGGCGATCGGGCTCGGGATCTTTCAACCGATCTTTCGAGGCGTCCGCGCGCTCATGTACAACTCGTGGGAGGAGCGCGCGATGATCCAGGCGATCGCCGGTAATCACGACGTGCCGGGCGTCGTGGTTGGAACCGGATCCGAGATTCCGCCGAACGTACAGCCCAACCGCTTCAGACACAAGCATCGCATCCGCGGGCCATTTGCCGTGTACGTCGGCCGCATCGACCAGAACAAAGGATGCAAGGAGCTGTTCGAATTCTTTCAGGAATACAGCGCCGACCCTGACAGTAAGCTGACGCTGGTGCTCATCGGACACACGCTGCTGCCGATTCCCCCGCACCCGCGCATCCGCCATCTCGGGTTTCTCGACGACACCGACAAGTTCGACGCCATCGCCGCCGCCGATCTGTTGATCATGCCGTCGTATTTCGAGAGCCTGTCGATGGTGGCGCTCGAAGCCTGGGCGCTCGGTCGTCCCGTTCTCGCGAACGGCCAGTGCGACGTCCTCAAGGGACAATGTATCCGCAGCAACGCCGGCCTCTACTACGATAGCTTCGCCGAGTTTGCCGAGGCGCTCGGCACCCTCGAACACAACCGATGGCTGAGCAGCGTGCTCGGTCGCAACGGACGCCAGTTCTATCGCGAACACTATGACTGGCCCGTGATCGAGCGGAAATATCTCGACATGTTCGAGCGATTGAAGCGCGACAGCACCTCGCGCCGGGTGGAGGCACTGCCCGGCTGGCTCGGGCGCCGACGTCAGAACGTTCCCGCCGCGAAGGACGTCCTCGCCAGGCTGCCGAGGGGACCTGCGATCGAAACGCCGCGCGACATGCGGAGACGGGCGTGATCCGGATTCATCAGGTTCTGGCAACGCTGGGCTATGGCGACGCAATCGGCCACGAAGTGCTCGGCATCCAGCGCGTCCTGCGCGCTGCCGGGTACGAATCAGAAATTTTCGTCGAGACCGCCGATTCCCGCCTGGAGTCGCAGACGCACGATTATCGAGAGCTGGTGGACTTCAGCCACCGCACCAACCTGCTCCTCCATCACTTCTCGCTCGGGTCGAAGGCATCGCGCACCGCATTCGCGCTGCCCGATCGGATGGCGCTCATCTATCACAACATCACTCCGCCTGAATATTTCGTCGGTGTCCATCGTCAGCTCGCCCGCCAATGCTTTCGCGGCCGCCGCGAGCTGCGGGCGTACGCGGATCGCTGCGATCTCGCGCTGGGAGATTCCGAGTTCAACCGGCAGGATCTGGAAGCCCTCGGCTTTCATCGTACGGCCGTGCTGCCCGTCGTGCCCGATTTTTCTCATCTCGCGTGCGAGCCGAATCGGCTCCTGGCCGGCACCTTCGACGACGAGTGGACGAATGTCATCTTCGTGGGCCGCGTGATCGCGAACAAGAAAATCGAGGACGTCATTCGCTCGTTTCACGCGTACCACAGCCTCTTCAACTCGCGATCGCGACTGTTGATCGTCGGCGCGTACAGCGGGTTCGAACGCTATCTGACGCAACTGCAGCATCTGGCGGGCGCGCTGGGCAACGCTCACGTGCACTTCGTGGGACATGTGTCCAACGAAGAGCTGGTGGCCTTCTACGAAATTGCCGACTTGTTTCTGTGTGCCAGCGAGCACGAGGGCTTCTGCGTGCCGCTCGTCGAAGCCTTCTATGAGGAAGTGCCAGTGCTCGCGTACGCCGCCACCGCCGTGCCCGCGACGATGGATGGCGCTGGAGTGTTGTACTCCGACAAAACGCCATTAAAGGTCGCGGCGTTGATGGACGGGCTGTTGTCGAACGCATCCCTGCGCGAACGGATCGTCGAGGATCAGCTGGCAGCGGTCGCAAGGCTCGTGGCCAAGGATTTCGCGGCCACGCTCCTCGGGTTCGTGGAAAGCATCTGTTCGCGCCCGCGAGCGCCCCAGCCGAAAGTTGTCTTCGATTTCTGGCAGCAGTTCGATGCCGCGCAGCAGCTGGAGGAACTGCGGCTCGATCGGCCGGCCATTCACAAGGCGCTGCCGGAAGAGACTGTTGCGACGTGAGGGCAGTTCAGATGGCAGATTTCAGCGTTCAGATTGATGTCAGAGTGTCGTCCTCGAATCTGAAATCTGAATGCTGAAATCTGAAATGTCATGGTAGTCAACCAGTGGGTTCCGGCGGCGCATTCGGCCGACGCAATCGGCGACAGCGCGCGACGCGTTCGTGATCTGCTGCGTGGGATGGGGCACACGTCCGACGTGTACGCCCTCACTATCGACGATGACCTCCAGGACGAGGTTCGACCGTACGAAGACCCTTCGGCCAGACGGGGCGACGTGACGATCTTTCATTATGCACTTCCGTCACCGATGACGGCCGCCTTCGGATCGCTCGATTCGGCTCGGGTGCTTCAATACCACAACGTCACGCCGGCAGCCTACTTCGCGCCGTACGACGCCGCGTTGTACCGCCTGGCATCGCTGGGACGTCAGGATCTCGCGACGCTCACCGGCCGTCTGGACCTTGCGCTCGGCGATTCGGAATTCAACAGAAAAGAGCTCGAGGTGCTTGGCTTCGAACCGACCGGCGTGTTTCCGATCGCCGTCAACACCGCGCGCATCACACAGCAGGTCGAGCGGCCGGCTCTCGAATCGATCCTTCAGGATGGCCTGGTGAACTTCCTCTTCGTCGGCCGGATTGCGCCGAACAAGAAGATCGAAGATCACATCAAGCTGGCCGAAGTCTACAAGCGGAACATCGACGCCCACTACCGGTTCATCTTCGTCGGACGGTACGACGTCGTGCCGCGCTACTATGCGACCATCCGCGCGCTGCTGATCGAGTACCAGATGCTCTCGGATCGGTTCATTTTCACCGGTCCGGTTCCCGACGAAGAACTCGCGATCTATTATCGACACGCTGCCGTCTACATCTCGCTCAGCGAGCACGAAGGCTTTTGCGTGCCCCTTCTCGAGGCCATGGCGGGCGATGTGCCGGTGCTGGCCTATGCCGCCGGTGCCGTTCCCGACACCCTGGGCGGCGCGGGCGTCCAATTCGCGCCGAAGGACCTCGAGATAGCCGCCGAACTGCTGGGCGCATTGACCTTCGATGACGCGCTGCGCGCGGACATCATCGACGGCCAACGCCGACGGCTCGCAGACTTCAGCGACGCGCGCATCGCCGATCGATTGGCTGCGGTCATCCAGACGGTCTCGTGAGAATCGCGTTCATCATCCAGCGCTATGGCGCCGAGGTACTCGGTGGCTCGGAACACCTGTGTCGGCTCGTGGCCGAACGCCTCGCGACCACGCACGATGTCGAGGTGTTGACATCGTGCGCGCAGAGTTACCTCACCTGGAAGAACGATTATCCCGAAGGTGCCGACCGCGTCCGCGGCGTGACGGTACGGCGATTCGCAACTACCCAAACGCGCGACCTCGAGTCGTTCAACAGGTACTCGGACTGGATCTTCAACCACCAGCACACGCATGCCGACGAAATGGAATGGTTGAAGCGTCAGGGACCTTGGTGTCCCGGCCTGATCGAACACCTCCGCCGCCACCACCAGCAGTTCGACGTGCTCATTTTCTTCACGTATCTCTATGCGCCGACCGTCAGCGGGCTCGACGTGGCGCCCGCCCGCAGTATCCTCGTTTCGACTGCTCACGACGAGCCGGCGATCCGGCTCGAGATTTTCAAGGATGTGTTCAGAAAGCCGGCTGCGCTCTGTTTTCTCACCGAGAGCGAGCGGCGGTTCGTCCACGCGCAGTTCCGCGACCGACCGCTCATCGAGGACGTGGTGGGCGTCGGTGTCGACCTGCCACAGCAGCACCCGTACCCCCGGATGCCCGTTCCGGCGGAAGACGAATCCCCGGACACCGCGCGGGACAAGCCTCTCGACTCCGCAGGCGGCGGGCTTGTCGACGCCGCTCGAGGCGGGCCTTCCGGCGCGTCCAACGGTGATGGAGGGACAGACAACGGCCAATCGGCTCGCGAGTTTCCCTCCCATCTGCTGGCACGCGGTGCGGTGTTCCGCCGCCGGCACCGTTTGTACGGACCAATCGCGCTCTATGGTGGACGGATCGATCCTGGCAAAGGGTGCGAGGAGCTGATTCAGTACTTCAGCGAGTATGCCAAGGAGGGCGGCGACGCGACGCTGGCGCTCATGGGCGTCAAGATGATGTCGCTGCCGGAAGATCCGTTCATTCGTTTCGCGGGCCTGCTGACCGATCGGGAACGCATGCAGGCGCTGGAAGCCGCCACCGTCGTCGTGTGTCCGTCGCCGTACGAGAGTCTGTCGCTCCTGGCGCTCGAAGCGATGGCAGTGGGCACGCCGGTGCTCGCCAACGCGCGCAGCGCCGTGCTCGTGGAGCACTGCACGCGCAGCAACGGCGGCCTCTACTATGCCGATCGGGACGAGTTCGTGGAATGCCTGAAGCTGCTCGTTGGCGACAGCGCGCTTCGCGCCGCGCTCGGCCGCAATGGACGCGAGTACGTTCGCCGCAATTATCGCTGGGACGTGGTGCTGAGCAAGTTCGAGCGCATCTTCGCGCGGGTCAGAACCGCCCGCTGACGCTCCAATCGACTTCCATGCTCACGATTGCTTTTCGTCGATCGCGTCGTCGGGTCGGCGCGCGATGGGGTTCTCGGATGTGGAGAGCCGTGCAGGCTCGAGCGACTCCGATCCGTTTCCGTTGACGGCGCGCTTACGCCTTGGCCGGATTTCGTAGCGCTTGATCATCTCGTTGAGCGTCGTCGGCTTGATGTGCAGCAATTCCGCCGCGCGCTTCTGAACGCCGCCCGCGGCATCCAGCGTCGACTCGATCAACTTCTTCTCGAAGTCGGTGATCACATCCTTGAAAGAGATCCCTTCCGGGGGCAGCACGAACTGCGGCATCTGGAAGTTGGGCGCTTTGCGCACGTGATCCGGAATCAATTCGGTGCCGATGCGCGGACCGGCTGTCAGCACCACGGCGCGTTCGATGACGTTTTCAAGCTCGCGGACGTTGCCGGGCCAGTCGTATTCGGTCAGCAGATCGAGCGCCTCCGGCGTCAGTTCGAGCCCCGTCTTCCTGTTTTCCTCGCCGTACTTCTCGAGAAAGTGATGAACGAGGAGCGGCACGTCGTCCTTGCGCTCGCGCAGCGGAGGCAGCTGGATGGAAATGACGTGCAGCCGGTAGAACAGGTCTTCCCGGAACTTGCCTTCCTCCATCATCTGACGCAGATCCACGTTGGTTGCGGCGATGATCCGAACATCGACCTTGATGGTCTCCATCCCGCCCAGACGCATGAAGTCGCGCTCCTGAATGACGCGCAGCAGCTTGGCCTGGGTCTCGAGCGGCACGTTCCCGATCTCGTCGAAGAACACGCTACCTTTATCAGCGAGATCGAACATGCCCTTCTTGGGATAGACCGCGCCGGTGAACGCGCCCTTCACGTGTCCGAAGAGCGTCGACTCCAGCAGGTCCGGCGGCAGATTGCCCGAATTGACCGTCACGAACGCACGGTCGGACCGCGACGAGTTCGTGTGAATCGCCCTGGCGACCAACTCCTTGCCGGTGCCGCTTTCGCCCTGGATGAGAATCGTCGATCGGCTCGGCGCAGCCTGAATGATCAGGTCGAATACCTGGCGCATCCGCGGGCTCTTGCCGATGATGTTCGCAAACTTGTGATAGCGCTCCTGGATGTTCTGCCGAAGGTTGCGGTTTTCGTGCACCAGCCGTCGGCGCTCCATCGCGTTGCGGACGACCACGAGCACTTCGTCGTTCTTGAACGGCTTGGTGATGTAATCGAACGCGCCGGCCTTCATCGCCGAGATCGCGCTCTCGACCGACGCGTACGCAGTGATGATGATCACCGCCAGGTCTTCGTCGATTCGCTTCAGCTCGTCGAGCGTCGCGATGCCGTCGAGTCCCGGCATCATGATGTCCACGATGGCCGCGTCGAACGGCAGCGCGCGCGCCAGCTCCAGACCCTCGGCGCCCGATGAGGCCACCCGGACGCTGTAGCCCTCGCGGGTCAGCAGCGTATCGAGGATCTCCCGCATGATTTCTTCGTCGTCGACGACGAGAATCGTGCCCCGGCGTGAAGTAGACATAGAGTGGTCCGCCTACATGCGGACGCTGCGTACCAGTTCGGCGGCCGGCGCCAGCGGCAGCGCCAGCGTGAATCGCGTGCCCTGTCCGATCGTGCTGTGGCAGTGAATCGTTCCGTCGTGCTCGCGAACGATGCCGTAGGTAATCGACAGACCCAGGCCGGTGCCGCGGCCAATCACCTTCGTCGTGAAAAACGGGTCGTAGATGCGCGCCAGGTGCGCGGATGGAATGCCGGATCCAGTGTCCGCTACTTCGGCTACGACGCGATCGCCCTCGATGCGCGTGGCCACCGACAACCAGCCGCCGCTCGGCATCGCGTCTCTCGCATTCAGGAACAGGTTCAGGAATACCTGCTGCAACTGGTGCTCGATGCCTCGCACCGGCAGCTGCACCGGCGCCAGGTCGCGTCGCACCTTGATGCTCGCAACCTCGAACTGGTGTTCCAGCAGCGCGAAGACATCGGTGATCACCGCGTTCAGATCGACCTCGATCCGCTCGTTGGTCGCACCGAAGGGCCGCGATAGATTCAGAAGGCCATTCACGATCTTCGCGGCGCGGAACGTCTGACGCTCGATCTTCTCGAGCAGCGCCGTCTTCGGATCGCGCGGGTCGGCGTTCTCGAGCAGCATCTGCGTGAAGCTCGAGATCCCGGTCAGCGGCGTATTCACCTCGTGCGCCACGCCTGCCGCCAGCAGGCCGATCGAGGCCATCTTCTCGGAGATCTGCAACTGCTCTTCGAGTCGCACGCGATCGGTGATGTTCTCGATCAGCAGGAGCGTGCCGACGATGTGCTCGTCGCCCGACACGTTCTGGAGCGGCACAGCCGTCGCATTGACCAGCAAACGGGCGTCCGCCGTGCCCGATGTCTCCGCGTCCGATTGAACCGCCGTTGTCTTGAGTGGCACCCGCGACAGCGTGGCGCCCGAAGGGTATTCCTGACGCGCGGCGCGCAAGGCGTCCACGAACTGCGGGTCGAAGATGTCCGAAATCGTGCGCCCGACGGCAGCCTCACGAGGAACGCCATAGAAATCCTCGAGCGCCCGATTCCATCGAATGATCCGCTCGTCGGCATCGAACACCGCAAGGCCGTCGTCGAGCGACTCGAGAATGTTCTCGTTGAACTCCCGCATCCGGCCCACTTCCTCGGCCTTGAGGTGCAGCTCGCGATAGAGGCGTCCGTTTTCGATCGCCGTCGCCACCTGACTGGCGACGGCGGTCAGCAGCGTCAGATCCTCGCTGTTGAAGGGTTCCTCGGTCTCCTTCCGGCCGAGCGCCAATACGGCAATGGCGCGACCCTCGAATACACAGGGAACGAAATAGTAGATGCCGGCATCGCGCCAGAACTCGACCTCCTCCGCCACGAACCTCGCCGCCGCAATCGGATCGTCGAGAGCGACCGTGTGGCCCGCGTCCAATCGGGGTATCAGCGAAGATGTGCGCGACAAATGCGGCACGCGACCCGAGAATCCGTACTGCCCGATCGAGCTGAAATCGCGCGACGAGCCGTCCTCGCCCGGCGCCAACATCAGCGCCATGCGATCGACGACGAGCGTTTCGACAATGCGCGTCACCAGACGATGACTCAGGCGGATCACGTCGAGGTCGCTGTTCAGATCCCGCGCGAACGCCACCAGAGCGCGGCGATAGTCGTAGCGATCGCGGTAGAACACGCGATCGAGCGCGTTCTGGACGGCTTCCTTGACCGGCTGCGCGAGCAGGACGACGACCATCGTGGCAAGGAAGGCGACGATCCACGTGTGCTCGTCGTCGTCTTTGGAAAAGATGAAGCTCGTGAGCTTCAGCATCGCGAAGTAGAGCATGACCGTCGCGGCAAGAAACGCGGTGTACGCCAGTCCTCGTTTGACGATCACCTCCACGTCGCTCAGGCGATACCGCACGATCGCGCATGCGAACGTGAGCGGCAGAACGCCGAGCGGGATGGCGGTGAACTTCAACGCGAGCGGTGGATCGAAGCCGAGCGCCCACGGGAGGGCGTATCCCAGCGCAAACGGACCGGCGCCAAGCGCAGTGCCCCATGCAATCCAGCGCAGCTGGCGTCGCGCGGTGAGCGAGGTCGTTTCGCGAAAGGCTCGGATCAGAACGACAAGCGCCGCGCCCGCGCAGAGGAAGAGATAGACCGGCTCGAAACGATCGAGCGCCTCGATCACCCGCGAAAACAGCGGCCCGGCCAGCGACCCCGTTGCACCCCGAGCGATAGTGCCGACACGGCCGACCACCAATGCGATCGCCGGCAGGTACATCAGCGGGATCGCCCACGCAGGCACCTGCGAGGCGTGTCGCTGGGTCCGCGGACGCTGCGGAAACACGAGCGTGAAGTGCAGGAGCAGCGGAGGCAACGCCGCAGCGGCAATCGCGTCAGCCCAGTAGAAGAACCAATCGAGCCTGTTGAACGGGCCGTAGAACGAGAAGCTGAACCATCCGAAAAACGCGACACACAGCCAGAAGAAATGCAGCGTCGCCTGATCGTGCGGACGACGCAAGCGGACGGACGCGCCGACGATCAGCGTGAACAGACCGACGGCCGCCAGCAGGAAATACATCGGGCTGCCGCGCGGTACGGGCGTCAGCGCGACGTCGAGCAACTGTTGCGTCCCGAGCCGTATCAAGGTGTAGGTGACCCGTGTACCGCTGCCAGCGCGGTGCTGGAAGTTCACGACGTCCGAGGCCGCCTGCACGGGCGCACCGTCAATCGCGATGAGTACGTCGCCGCGTACGACTCCCGCCAACGCCGCCGCCGACCCCCGCGCGACCTCGACCGCGGTCAGGCCTTCCGCGCGCTCGCCCCACAGCACGCCGTCCTCGACCTCGTGCCAGCGCGAGTACATCATCACGTTGGTGACGCCGAGTCCCAGCAGGACACCGACACTCACGACCAGCAGGAGCGAACGTCCCCACTTCATCGCTTGCGGCTCCTGGAGGCCGTGCGAGGCGCTGACTCCGGCGAACTCAGAGATGTCTGGAGCAGGCGCCAGAAGACACTTCCCCAGGCAGCCGGGTTAGCAAGGCTCATACCTGCATTTCTATCTCTAACTTACTGAGAAATCTAATGTTTTCGTCGTTTGCGCGACGCTTTCGAGAGATCGGGTCCAACTTCGTGAATCCACGTCCAACATTATGGATGCTGGAGATTGGCAGGACTCGTCTAGGCTCGCGCTCCAGAAATGTAGTGAGCTTCGGCGTGGCAGACCCCAGCGCCGACACGCGCCGTGGATGAGCTTTGGCGCGCTTGATCGGCTCAGAACTTCAGGGTCAACCCGCCGACGATGCGCTTGGGCGGACGAACGACGAGCAATTCGTCGTAGACGGACTGATCGGGAGCCGCATCGTGGAAGAAATTTCGAACGCCGATCAGCATCTCCCACTTGGCCGCACTGAAGTCCATGAACGGCAGCGACTGCCGCACCTGAACGTCGAAGCGCGAGTCGATCGCCGGGCGTGTGTCCGCTGCGGCCGGCACCACGCTCGATGCACCGATGATCGCAGAAGCCGCGGTGGAGTGAGCGAATGCATTGCTGACGCGGTAGAGCACCACCACGTGCGTGGCAGTTTCGGGCACATCGGTCTCGATCGCCGCGGTGATGTCGTGCACATGCTGGGTCTCGGAACGGACCACCGAGGGCTCAAGCAGCAGCAGGTAGGCGTCGGCGTCGGACGGGCCGAATCGCGCGCGGGACACCGTGTAATCGACAGATCCGTGCACGCGCCCCGCCAGCGTGGCGCGAAGGCCGGCGCTCACCCCAGAGGCGGAGACATCTCCCAGGTTTCCAACGAAGTAGTGCCCGAGGGCCGCGGGCGCGTTCTGCGTGTCGAGACCGAAGAGCGTAACCAACTGGTCGTCCACGTGTTGTTTGTACGCGCGCAGCGAGACGGTCGTCGAGCCCAGATCGTGTTCGATCGCGACTGCCGCGTGATCGGTGCGTTCGGCTTCGAGCGGCTCTCCCGTCAGCGAGGAGAAGGTGCGCTGTGGCGGCAGCCAGATGCCGCTGGCCAGAGTCGGCATGAACTCTTCGGCCCCCGGAGCCAGCGCACGACGGGACAGTTCGCCGCTGATCCGGAAATGGTCGGCAGCCTCGAGCGTCAGCGCAACCCGAGGACTGATCAGGTTGCGATCCCCGAGGTAGTCGTAACGCGCATAACGACCGCCATAGCTGAGTGTGATCGCGGGCGTAATGGCGAACGCATCGAACCCGTAGATCGTTCCGGCGTTTCGACTCCCGTCGGTAACCGAACGGAGCGCGGCGAAGTTGCCGCCGTCGTAGCGCTGCGTGCTGTACGCGAGGCCGATGTCGTATCGATGACGCGCAGCCATTCGGGTCGTGTACTCGCCGGACACGATCCACGACGGCAGATCGCCCTGAGTCAACGCAGCCCGCATGATCCAGTCCGCCGAGTCGCCAACCGGCGCACCAATTTCCAGGAACGCGGTGCTGCGTGAAAGATTGTCCGAGCTGAAAAGCTGTTGCGGCGACTCGAACGAGCCGGTCGTCAGCAGGTTCACCTGCCCTGAGAACGGCGTGCCGGCGAAGAAATTCGTCGCGAGACGCGCCGGCGAACCGACAGCCCGTGCGAGCGCGCCGTTCGCACCATCGGTTTGGGGCGTGTCGCCGGCCAGAATCTCGTCAGGCACGGTTGCGTCCTTCAGAATGCCGCGGCGAACATGGCGGAGACGCCACGCCATCTCGCTGTGATCGTCATTTCCCGTACTACTGGTGCCGGACGTGTCGTCAATCGGTTCCGAGGCTGACGTGGGCGCGCCCTCTGCGGCCGGGCCCATGCCGGCGGCCAGGATCGGCGCCGGCCCGACACTACTGGTGGCCGCGCGACGCATGGCGATCGACGACGAGGCGCGTGCGCTCGAGCGAACTTCGACCACCTGGCCGCGCGACGCTACGAACCCCGCGAGATGCGCCCGCAGCAGATACGGCCCGGGCGACAGCATGGACAATTCGAAATGACCGGAGCGATCACTCACGGCAAACGCTCGGGTGGTGCCGAGCGCCGAGACCATGGCGCCCGCGACCGGCGCACCGCGCTCATCGAGAACGTTCCCCTCGATCGCGCCGGTTGCCACCGATGCGATATGCGCGACCGGCTGCAGCTGGGGCGTACCTTGTGCCGAGGCGATCGACGAGAGACAGAGGAGCACCAGACCGCCGACCGCCGCCGACGTACCGCGTGTGCTTCTCATGGTTCGTTCGTTGCTCTTTCCGCCGCGCGCCGACTCGACCTACGACGCGCTGACCGAAAAATTCACATCCCGAGTCAATGACTTGTTCGCGACCTTATCAGTGACCTTGATCTCGAGCCGGTACTGCCCTTCTGGAAATGGCGCCAGCGACACGGCCTGCCCGCTCTGAAGCTGATGCCCTGCTGCCATGTCGAATTGGGGCGGCAGCGTGGAGGCATTCAGATTCTGCGGGTTCGTCTTGTTGAAGAACTTCTCGCCGGCCTTGCAGGGCTCGCCCGCTTTCGGGTCGTTTCCGGGGGCGACCTGGCAGAAGTTGTACTCGACGGTGATATCCGGCTTGTTGTCCTTGTCGACCTTGGGGTTGTAGATCAGCATGAAGGTCGAGAGCTCGGATTTCTTCGTGAACTTCGTGTCGGGAACCGGAACGATCTCCATCTGGCCGAGAGCGTACGGACGATCGGCCTGTTGCTGTGGCGTCAGCGGCGCCGGCAGCGGATCGATCCGCTCCGCGAGGATCACGGAGCTCGTCGCCAGTTCGCCGTTCCAGAAGTCTGGCACGTTCACGGTCTGCTTCAACACCGACGTCTTGGCCGGCGGTGCATTCTTGGGCGCCTTTTCCGGCGTCGGTTCCTTGACGATCACGTACACATCGTAGCTGCCGGCAGGGACCGTGAACGAACGGGACACGCGATTCGGATTCTGCGCGGCGGCCACCTGGACGAAGCTGATGTCTTCGTACGCGTACTCCGACTTTTTCTTGTCCTTGTCCTTGTCTTTGTCTTTGTCCTTGTCCTTCTTGCTGGCGTCTGCAGGCGAGGCGTCCGCTGTCCCGGCCTTCGCTACGACGCGCCAGTAGAACGCCACGGTGCCGCCGCTCACCTTCGACGGATCGAAGGAAACGGTGAACGGCACGTACTGTTTGTTCCCTTGTGCCTTCAGCACATCATCGTGAACCCACGCCACCACCAGGTCATTCGCTGCCGCCTGTCCGGCGCTGACATCATCAACGATCTTGATGATGCTCTGGATTTCTTTCTTCTGTGCATCGTCTCTTTTCTTGTCCTGCGCCGCGAGACCGACGGACAGGACGAGTGCGACGCCAAGGGCAAGCAATGCACGCCGTTGTTTCATAAAGTCCAAACTCCCAAAGACGAATAGACTCCACTAAAACAGTTCATCATAGGCGGCTACGTTGGACCAAGTCAAACCCTTCTGCAGTCAGGACTTCAAGGCCTGTGCTAGTGTGTAGGCTCCATGCGGTTCATCGACATCTCGGTGCCCCTCGATGCGACGCTGCCGACCTATCCGGGCAACACGGCCGTGAGGCTCGAAGCCGTCAAGCGTGTTGCGCGCGGCGACAGTTCGAACGTGTCCACGC
>JBKPDW010000338.1:0-8799 GCA_046728115.1 Acidobacteriota bacterium
TAACAGTGTCTGGCGCAGGCATCAGTAGTCATGCAAGACGAGAACAGAGTTCCGTTCGTCTTAACCTCGATTGGTTCGATCGCGAAACGTACAGCGATGGCGAGTCCTTCGTTTTTCATGTCACGCTTGAGAATGTCGGCCGGAATGCTGTCGCGTTTCCTTGGGAACCCGATTCGAGTCGAGTTGCTACGACCCCTGACGCCGCAATATTGAAGGCGGTACTGACGATCGAGATTGATACTCGGAATCCAAGACTCATAGTACCTATCGCGACACTGTACGGTTCAAGCCTAACGCCGAACGATACCAAGGTGCTTCAGCCGGGGGCCCGCGCTGAAATCATCGCCAAAGGGCAGTGGGCGTTTATGGGTCATGAGATAAGCGAGCTCGCTCAAATGCATCTGCCGCCAGAACTCAACGTGACTGCACGCATCGGCTTCATGACCAGCATTAACGGCCATCTATACGATGCACTCAAGTCGAACAAGGTCGTGATCAGATTGGAGAGACGGAGCGGATTCTAGAAGTTAGTCGGCGAGTGCTTTAGCCGAGCGGCACCTTGTACGCCTCCAGTACCGGCCGCAGCGGGCGATCGAACCACAGCGGCCGCCGGAGGCCATCGGGTCCCGGCGCCGGCCGGGTCATGCCCAGCCACTCTTTGTAGACTTCGTGCGCCTTGTCGGTGTCCACGAAGATGTCGCCATAGCGATCATCGGGTCCCGCCTTCTCGAGCGTGACG
Source organism: Acidobacteriota bacterium (assembly GCA_046728115.1). Taxonomy (GTDB): domain Bacteria; phylum Acidobacteriota; class Vicinamibacteria; order Vicinamibacterales; family CAVVIG01; genus CAVSWN01. The sequence goes on from JBKPDW010000338.1 coordinate 740, forward strand.
CGCTGATGCCAACAGTGCATGCCGCTCACGGGGTCCGGCTGCACGGGGAACGTCAGGTTCTGGTGAACGCCGACCTCGCTCCACCAGATGCGCGCGCTGTCGGGATCCTCCGATTCGAACGGCTGCGCGCCGTGCACCTGCGAGACCTTGTAACCGCTTCCCTGACGATCGATCGTGACGAGGGCCGATGCATTGCGGTTGCCGAGCTCTTCGTGCAGGCGCCAGCGTCCGAGATGGTGCGACATGCCGAGCACGCCTGGCCGGATCCCCTCGGTGACCCAGGCCCTGGTCACGAAGTACCCGATGCGCGTGCGGACCTTGACGAGGTCGCCGGTCTCGATGCCGTAACGCCCTGCGTCGCTCGTGGCGATCCACAGCGGGTTGCTGTGCGAGATCTCGTACAGCCATTTGACCGGCGATCGCGTGTGTATCAGGGTCGGCAGCCGGAAGTTCGGCAGCAGATCGAATTCTCCCGCCTGATGGTTCAGGTCGCGCCAATGCACGTGGCCCGGGACGTAGCGTGGCACGGCGTGCTCGGGCCAGCCCCAATCAACGAGCGTCGGCGAGTAGAACTCCAGTCGACGCGACGGCGTCGTAAATCCCACGCGCGCGACGCCGTCGACGACGATGCCGATTGGAACGCCGTTCTCCAGAACGACCTGGTCGTTCTCGTCGACCACCACGGACGCGAGAGTCTCTGGCGGAAGTGGCGCTTCGTACGGCTTGTAGATGTCGTCTTTCACTTTGAACGCGCCGTACTTGCGCATGTAGGCGAGCGGTGAGAGTCCTTCGGCCGCTGCCGCTTCCGGCAGACCCGGGACTGAGTTCTCGAACATCCACCCGTAGTACTCGTCCATCGTCACAGGCTCGCCCGGGCGATACGGCGATTCGAAATGTTTGCGGATGCCGAGCGAGCCGTCAGGATCGATGCGCCAGGTGAGCGCGGCCCAGAACTCGCTTTCTTCCCATACCTCACCCGGATTCGCCTCGTACGTGGCGTTGACAGTTTCGCCGCGCTTCTCGCGCGCGACGCGCAGCACGGGCTGACGGAATCCAAGCCATTGTGCGGCGTGTGTCTCCTGGCTCATCGTGTCGTGGCGCTCGGTGCCGAGGCCCATCGGCAGGATGTAATCTGCGAACCAGGCGGTCTCGCTCCACGTCGGCGTCAGCGCCACGTGCAGCCCGATCTTCGATTCGTCCGTGAGCATCTCCATCCAGGAAAAGCCGTCGGGATTGGTCCACAGCGGGTTGTAGACGCGCGTGAAATAGACATCGAGCCTGCCGCGGTTTTCCTTGAGCAGATGGGGCAGCAGGAAGCTCATCTCGAAGAACGCAAGCGGATATTCACGAGGGAAGAGCAGCTCGTTCCAGTACTGCGGCGGATCGGGTGGAATGGGATGCGCGGGCACGAACTTGTTCGACAGGTGCAGGCCGACGCCGCCTCTGGTGCCGACCGATCCGGTCAGCACGACGAGCAGATACAGACACCGCGTGATCTGCCAGCCCCACAGATTGCCGGCAGCGGCGGAGCGCCAGTTGTGCGTGCTGAATCTCCTGCGCGCGCGGCCGATCGCCCGCGCGGCCTCGACAATCTGATTCGCGTCGACGCCCGTTTCGGCGGCGGCGAATTCGGGCGTGAATTCCGCGTACAGCTCCTTCAGCACAGCGATGAAGTTGTCGAATGTGACGTCGAGATCGGGCCGGCTGGCGCGCAGGTGTCCGCGCCAGTCCACCCAGGCGCGCACGAACTCGCGATCGTAGAGATCCTCGTCCAGCAGCACGTTCACCATCGCCAGCAGCAGCGCCCCTTCGGTACCTGAATAGGCCGGAAGCCAGAGGTTCGCCTTCGCGGAGGTGTTCGACAGCCGCGGATCGACGACGATGAGCGTGGCGCCGTTGGCCTGGCCTTCGACGATGCGTTGCGCGTGCGGATTGAAGTAGTGGCCGGTTTCGAGATGCGAGGAGAGCAGCAGGATGGTCTGCGCGTTCGCGTAGTCGGGCGACGGCCGATCGTTGCCGCACCACAGAAAGTGTCCGAGCCGCGCCGACGATGAGCAGACATTCGTGTGGCTGTTGTGGCCGTCGACGCCCCACGACTGCAGGACGCGATTGGCGTAGCCGTCCTCGCCCGGCCGGCCGACGTGATACATGATTTCGTGGCGCCGGTTCTCGAGGATCGCCTTCCGGATGCGCCCGCCGATGTCGTCGAGCGCTTCGTTCCACGAGACCTGACGCCACTTGCCGCCGCCTCGCCCTCCTTCTCGTCTGAGCGGGTACAGGATCCGGTCAGGATCTTCGAGTTGGTTGGGTGTAACGACGCCCTTCGCGCATGTGCGACCCCGGCTCCCAGGATGCAGCGGGTTGCCCTCGATCTTGCGGACCTTCAGCGTCTCCTTGTCCACATACGCCAGGATCCCGCACGCGGATTCACAGTTGAAGCAGACGCTCGGGATGATCCAGTAGTGCCGGCGGTCCTTCGTCGGCCAGCTCGTCGACTCGAAATCGACGTAGTCGTCCCACTGCGCCGGGTCAGGGTGTGTGCGGAACATAGATTTACAAATTTAAGGATGTAAGGATCTCAAGGATCTAAGGATCTGAGGATCTGAGGATCTGAGGATCTGAGGATCAGAGGATCTGAGGATTTCTGGGTCTCTTGGGGGATTCTAAGATGAATCCTCACATCGTCACATCCTCACATTCTCACATCGTCACATCCTCACATTCTCACATCGTCACATCCTCACATTCTCACATCGTCACATCCTCACATTCTCACATCCTCACATCCTCAGATTACGACAGCGGCACACTCTGTCCCGCCTCCACCCAGATGTATTCCCACACGAAGCTGCTGGCGAGGGCGGCGACTGCCGTTATGCCGAGCACCGGCGGCATATTCGTCGACACCGCGGTGGCCACCATCGCAGCCGCTGCCGGGGCCACTGCGGCCCCCCAGAACAATCGCGCGAACGCGCCGCGGCGAATCGCCCGGGTCGCGAGCTCGCGATGGCGCGTGCCGCCCCTCGCGAGCACGTTCTCGACGACGATCAGGCCGAGATGGATTAGCAGGGCGGCGGCCAGCGTCCACGCGAGGCCCCGCACGAATCCCGCGGCGGCCAGTCCGGGAGCGAAGAGGGCAACGAGCAAGAGTGTCGCAGCCCCTTCGGCAATCGCCTGAGCGAGCAGATCCACGGTCGACTGCGGACCCTGCCACAGATCGCGAGCCAGTCCCTGAGCGAACAGGAAGCCGGTATAGCACGTTGTCGACACCGACACTGCTACCGCCGGCCACAACAGCAGTCGCAAAACGTTCCCGTATCCGAGCCAGACGACCGCCAGCCAGAGCGTCGTGATGGCGCCTTGCACGGTCAGAAGGTACGCGCCCCACACCATCCACGATCGCCAGTTCGGGCGAGTCAGGATGTAGTAGAAGCGCTCGGGCCGTTCGAGATCGGCGATGAGCAGGATGGCCGTCAGCACGAGGAACACGAGCGAAATGACCGGGCCGACGACATTGGTCAGCGGAAAACGATCGCCGTAGATGAACGGAAGCAACAGGCTGACGAGCATCGTCCCGGTGGCGACGCCCTTGGTGAGAAGGTAGAGCGCCATGTCGAGACCCCATGGCTGCGCGTGCGGGACATCGTAGTCGACGCGCGCGTCGCCCGGTTGCAGGGAATCGGGCGCGGGCGATCCAAGCGGCCGCAGCAACACCTGACCTTCCTTGTAGATGAACGGCCTGACCGCGACTTCGGGTGTGATGACGCTTTCGTCCGCGCCGATGTAGAACACCTTCGGGATGGTCCCCTTCTCCGGTTTGCGCACGGCCGTCGCTTCCCGCTCGGCGATGCGCGCCACCTCGCTCGCCGGATCGTCGAGGTCGCCGAAGATCCGGCACTCGGTGGGACAGACGCTCACGCACGCCGGCAGCAGCTCGTTCTCGACGCGGTTCGCGCAGAAGTTGCACTTTTCGGCCGTGTGCGTGTTCGGATCGATGAACAGCTGATCGTACGGACAGGCGACCATGCACGCGCGGCACCCGATGCACGCATCACCGTGGAGATCGACAATCCCGTCGCGTCGCTTGAAGAGCGCGTTGGTCGGACAGATTCTCGCGCACGGCGCCGCGTCGCACTGGTTGCAGAGGACCGGAAAGAAGAACCGCTGGGTCGCGGGAAACGTTCCTTTCTCGACGGTTTTGACCCAGCAGCGATTGACTCCGACCGGGATCTGGTGCTCGGCCTTGCAGGCAATGGTGCAGGCGTGACAACCGATGCATTTTCGGAGGTCGATGGCGAAGCCGTAATTGGCCATTCGGCGCGAGCAGGGACTATATCACGCAGGAAATTCGACGCTTCCGTCGGTGGCGCAACGACACAACAGTACAAGCAAAAGCGCCCGATCGCGACTACCCGGCGGTTGGCCGGTGGTCGCCTGTCTCAGTGTTCGATTCCGACGTGTTTCGTCGCCACGCACAGCACCGTTCTCAGGTGCTCAACTGCGACGTCGACCTGGTTGTGCGGACGAAGACCGCCTGATGCGCGTGGCACCGGTTGTCGAGCTTTGAAACGGGACACGCGCGAACACGTGCTCCTTCAACGGGCGTTCCCCAGCGCGCCGAAGAGCACCGTCAGCGCCAACATCAGGCGGGGCTGCCCACCGATTCGCTGACGACATGTTGCTCGCGTCGGTCACGCTATTGTCGATTCAATGTCATTTTGGTGAGTCGGCGATCTCGCTCGACAGAGGGCTGCGGCATTTACGAAACCGTAATCGCGGCACGGACGTTGCTCGGCGAACCCCGTGACTCCCTTGCGGCGAAGCCTCGATCGGCCCTTCGTCTGGCTCGCCGTCGCATTTGTGGCCTACGGGACGCTCTACATCTTTCGCACGAGCGTCGTCATAGACGGCGTCCGATACTTCACGCTTGCCGACGACCAGATGATCTCGATGCGGTACGCGGAGAATCTCGCGTCTGGTGCCGGCCTTGTCTGGAACCGCGGCGGGCCCCGAGTTGAAGGTTTTACGAATCTGCTCTGGGTTTTCTACATGACGCTGTTTCACCTTGCGAGGATTCCGCGGCCCTGGATTAGCGCGTGCATCCAGGCAAGCGGACTTTGCTTCCTGCTGCTGAATCTGGTCGTCACGAGTCGTCTCGCCGCGCACGTCTCTCGAGCATCCGGGGCAGGCATGATCGCGGCGTCGTTGACGGCATTCTACGTTCCGCTTGACAACTGGGCGTTCCAGGGCACCGAGGTGAGCCTGTTGGCGCTTGCCATCACTATGACGACGTTCGTAGCGGTGAGAAATTGGGATTCGGGACCGCAGTGGACGCTGTGGGTGATCGCAGCTTCGCTCACGCTTATCAGGCCCGATGCAGTCGTGGTCACGATTGCGCTCCTGTTGACGCTGGTTGTGGCGCGACCACATGCATGGCGTGCGAACTGTGTCAGGGGACTGTTTATCGTCGGCGCATTCTTTGCCGCCGAAACGGCGCTACGCGTCTGGTATTTCGGCGAGCCGCTGCCGAACACCTACTACCTGAAGCTGACAGGCATTCCTGCATGGATGCGTGTCAGTCGTGGAAGCATCGTGATGCTGATCTTTTTCGCACAGCTCGTACCCTTCCTGTGGGTCATCGTTCGACGCGGCCTGTGCAGAGCCTGGCTCCGGCAGCATCTCGTGCTGGCCGTGATGTTCGGTGCGCATGTGGCGTACAGCATCTACATCGGCGGCGACGCATGGGAATGGTGGGGCGGCAGCAATCGATTTGTCGCCGTCGTGATGCCGCTCTTTTTCGTGATGGTGGCGACCAGCCTGATCGGGCGCTCGCCGACATCGGCGCCCTTCAGGCCGGCACGTACGGTGTTTGCGACGGTCGTCTTGATTTGTATTGCGAATGTACTCGCCTTTGCGATGTCTCCGGTTTCGACTCCCGTCCGGCGCCTGCTCTTGATCGACTCGCCACCGCAAACCGAACAGGATCACAATGCGGTGCGGGCCGCACTGAGATTGCGGGACCTGACGGATCCTTCCGCCACGATCGCGGTCTCGTGGGCGGGCGCGATCCCGTATTTTGCCGAACGGCCGGCCATCGACTTGCTGGGCAAGATGGACCCGTCCATTGCGCACCAGTGGATGCACGTTCCCGAAGGCAATCAGCGTTGGGTAGGTTTCGTGCCCGGACATCTCAAATGGGATTACGCGTACTCGATTGAAAGCTTGAGACCGGACATCGTTCAGGCGCCCCTGTGGACATTGCCGGGCGTCAGTCATAACGATCTGCCGGCGCTCGAAGGCGACTACGATGCGCTGCAGGTTGTAACCAACTGGTACGTCCGACGCGATTCCCAGAAAGTGCGTCGCGATTCGCTCCCACGCACCGAGTGAAAGAACGTTGCGAAATTAAATCGCAACGTCGCCCACGGGGACAGGGCCGGATTCTCGAGCGAAGGCAACCTTCCCTCCGTGCGGTCTGTGGTGAGATTTATTCCGAAACCTGCTCCAGAGTGGCGCTGCACGCCAGGTCGCCTGGCCAAGGCACCAGGCCACACAGCAAATTCGACTTTGGTACCGGCGTGGTGTAACGCCACAGCAGCAGAAGCAACGCCGCCATCGATGTCACCGAGAACTGCAGGCGGAGAAATGCCGGCAGCGATACCGCGAGTGGCGCAAAAAATAGAGCGACGATCAGCCACACCATCGCGATCGGTCGGCGATCAGATTGCCGCTGTTCGAGCCAGGTCGCCGTCAGCATCAACACCGGGCCGAGCAGTACGAGATCGTACGTGTTGGCGTGTGGGCTCACGAGCATCATGGCGAGCACCAGTGCTGGCGCTCTCAGTTCGAAAGGTGCGTGGCTTCGCCAGACGCGGGCGGCGACAATCAGCGTGGTGACGGCGGCGGCTGCGTACAGCGCAAGTGTGACTGGCTCCGACCCGACGAACAGCTTCACAAACCCCTTCAGAGAGTCGCCGGGCCGCGGTTCCAGGAGCTCGGAGATGCCTGGCAGCTCGCGCAGTGCATTGAAGTATCCGGCCATCACCGGCGAACCGACCGCCGCCCACGTCGCAGCGGTTTGCACCGCTCCCGCCGTCGCTGCGCCCGCGATCGCGCGCCACTCGCCGATGACGAGCAGCACCGCGCCTGCCGCCAGGAGCCAGTGAGGTTTGAAGACGAGCAAACCCAGCGCACAGCCGGCGACGAATCGCCGGCGACGCCGGAGCGCGGCGAGGAATCCGACGACGCACGCCAGCCCGAGGAACGATGTTTGTCCATGCAAGACCACGCTGAAGATTCCAGGGAACGCCGCGCATGCAGCGACCACTTCGCGCCGGTATTGGTGCAGCGGAACACAGTCGCGCCACAACGCCCAACAGCAGCCAATGTAGGTCGTGAGAATCACGGCAACCCACGCCAGGAGCGCGGCCGAATACGGGAGACGTGTGAACGGCGCGACGATCAGCGAGGTCTGTGGGCTCTCGATGGGCAGGAAGAGCGGCGGATCGGCGACCATCGCCTGCGTTCTGGCGTAATGCGCGTTCGCATCGAACAACTGTGGCCACGCATGCTCTCGCGCGATCGATCCGATCACGTAGAAGTGGATGAAGTCGGTGCCTTTGACCTTGCCGAGGCGATCGATTGGCCCCGAGCGGCTGATGTCGATCAGCCAGATCGTCCAGAGACACAGAGCGATGAGGGTGGCGTAGGCGCGCACCCGCTTGCGGGTCACGAGCGGCATTGCGGCAAGCGGTGTGCCATGGCGGACATGGCCTCGAGGCCTACGGACCCGGAAAGCAGCGCGCCTCGGTTGCCGGTCCCTGGCTCGCCGCGGGCGTGCTGTCACCGTTCCGGGCCAGCAGCATCGATTGAGGCCCTTCGAAAACCGGCCTCCAGCCATCCGCCCTCAGCCGATCGACCACGTCGAGCCGCGGCGGAAGCCAGATGTAATCGGGATGGAGGGCGTCGAGCACAGCCTGGCGCTCGCGCGGATCGAAATAGAACGCGAGATGCCGTTGAATCGCGGCGTCCGAGTACAGGGTTTCACGCCGGCCATCCAT
>JBKPDW010000339.1:0-4630 GCA_046728115.1 Acidobacteriota bacterium
AGGCGGGCTTGACAACAACCTGATAACGGCCGCTCGTGACGGCCACTACCTCGACGCGTTCTTTGCCGTAGTTTCTGTCTTCCTTCTGAAAGTCCGAGATCACCTGTCCATCAGGTCCAATCAATGCGACGACTGCATGAATGCCGCGGGCCTCGATCGCCACGCTTGCGTACTCGGACGCGCGAAGGTCGAACTGATAGATGTGTTGATCTCCGTTGGAGAGCTCGCGCTCGTACGTCTTCTCGACGTGCAGCTCGGTAGGAGCATCGCCGCCCTGAGCCGCGGCCTGCCCGCGCGCACCATCCGGCGCGCCTTGAACAGCCCCGAGGACGACCAAAGATGCGACGGTCGCGGCCGCGATCGCACTCAGAATCCTGATCAGGGCATCAACTGCGCCTAGACGAACACCGCGCCTCATTCGAGCTCTCCGAGGTGGGCCGGCAAACTGATGAGGCCGTTACTGTAGCACCACGCGAAACGCATAACTGCCGGCGAATCCCCTTGTGGCATCAGGTGCGGGAGATCCGACCAGCTCAGCGACAAAGATTCGAGGTCGCAGCAACGCAGCCGGCAGCGTTGCGTCTACGGTCTTCGTGCCGCCGACAGACGCGGCTTTCAGCTCCGCGCTGCGCCAGACGATCCGATCGTTTGCCGGATCCTTGAGCACGACACGGTAGCGCGCGAACCCGGTCGCCTCGGGCTCCATGCGCAGCGTGACGACATTCGCGGCTCGCGGAATCGAGATCGTGGTGATGTCGCCGGGGCCCCGTTTGCCGGCCATCAGCAGGAACGATGCGACGACCGTCTGGTTGGCCGATCGACTCGATGCCGCGCGCGCCTCGAGTTCGGTCAGCGATTCGCGGACACGCGCGAGCTCTCTCGCTGTTTCGGCGTCGGCGGAACGCCGCTCCTCCAGCTGCCGTTGCAATTCGCGCTCGCGTGCCTCGAGCGAGGCCCGGATGGATTGCGATTGGCTTATCTGATGACGCAGGCGCGTGTTCTCCACGATCAGGTAGCCAGACGCCGCCAATAGGAGCGCCGCAGCGGCCGCCAACCCCCACCGAACAGCGGGCGTCGTCATCCGGCGCTGGTTGGACGCGATCCCACGCCCGACCGTCGGTCTCTGCTGGTAGGCGAGGAGTGCTTCAGCGAACCGGATCTGGTCACGCATGACCGTGGACGTCAGGAAGTGCGACTTGAACCGATCCAAGGTATCTCCCGTGAGCTCGCCCCTCACGTAGGAGTCGATCAGGTCGTGGCCGACGGCGGTCAAGCGGACGGCGAACGAGTCGTCGGCGACACTCAGCTCGTCGAGCCGCTCCGCTTCGGCTTCCGGCAGCTTGCCCAGCAGGTAGCTGGTGAGAAGCTCGTCGTCAGGCGCGCGGTCGATGGGAAACGGCATCACCACACTTGACGAGACGAATATCCGGAAAACATGTCACTTTCGGGCTGAACACGTGTGAACGCATTTCTCGAGTCTGGTTCGAATACGGCACGCGCGGATGCTCAACGCGTTGGCCGTTAGACGGAGTCGTGCCGCAAGCGAGCGCCGATGCGTGATCTTGGTTTGCTGCTCGCCGAGATAGTAGCCGAGAATGAGAGCCCGCTCGTCGCCGTCGAGCTCCTGCAGGCACCGGTCAAGACATTCGAGCAGCCTTTCCCGCTCGGCGGCCGTGGCGTCCGGGCCCAGTGGCGCTGGAATCACGACATCAGCCAGCGTCGGGTGCCCATGTTCCCGGCGCGCGTACTCCAGGAACACGAAGCGGGCGACGATGTAACAGTATCGAGCCGGCGTGTCTGCGATCGAGCCCTCTTCTTCGAGCCGGCGCGCAACCCGGTTCAGTGTTTCGTCGGCAAGGTCGTCAGGAGAACGCGCGCGCTTGCGATCGAAGTACAACACCAGCCTTCGACGCATTTCGAGGTAGCGCTCGCCGCCGGATTCGACGCCTTCGTCCAGCCAGGCCAGGAAGTTATGGAATGAGAGTGGGGTTGGTACCCAGTCCTTCTTCAGGTCTGTCTTTGGGATGGCCAGACGTCCCCCGAGATGTCAGCGCGATTCTACATCGCGCGCATTGTCGAACCATTGTCGCGTCAGATGAGTTGCCCTCGATCGACACCCTGACGAATTTTTCACGATCCCGCGATGACGCGCTGAAAACGAAGGAGCGGTGTGCTGTCTGGAATGTTGACAACAATACATATTGTGAGTAGGTTGGCCGCCGACACTGACGTTGCAGGATTCAGAAGAAAACGTCGTTCGGCTCGCGCTCCCTGCCGTGGAGAGCCTTCATCAGGAGAGGCTATGACCTGCGTGATTCGCGGCGTGACCCTCGCGTGCTCGCTCGTCCTTCTCACTCACGTCGTCGCGGCCCAGACCGTGACGTCGACCACCGGCGCGATCAACGGCACCGTGACCGACAGCACCAAGGCCGTCCTCCCCGGCGTCACGGTAACGCTGTCCGGACCGGCGCTCATGGGCACCAACAGCGCCGTCACCGATCCGAACGGCTCGTTCCGTTTTTCGAGCCTGCCGATCGGTGATTACAAGCTCACCTTCGAGTTGTCGGGGTTCGGCACGGTCGCACGCGAAGGCATTCATGTGAGCGTTGGCTTTACGGCGACCGTCAACGCCGAGATGAATCCAGGCGCCGTCAGCGAGAGCATCACGGTCAGCGGCGCGTCGCCGGTCGTCGATACGCAGGCCACGAAGGTCAGTAACACCCTGGATAGCCAGCGTCTGGCAGAGCTGCCGGGATCGCGCGATGCCTGGGCGGTCGCGGCGCAGACGCCGGGCGTGAACATGTCGCGGCTCGACGTGGGCGGGAGCAACGCGTGGACCCAACAGACGTTCCAGTCCTACGGCGTCGGCGGCGGGGAGCGGAACGAAGTCGAAGGCATCCTGGTGAACGAAGGTGCCGGCCAGATGTACTACACCGACTTCAGCTCGTTCGAAGAGATTTCGGTGACGGCCGCCGGCAACACCGCGGAAACGGGGACGCCCGGCGCATTCAGCAATTTCGTCAGCAAGTCGGGCAGCAACAACTATCACGGCTCGGTGTACTTCGACTTCGAGAACGATGCGATGGAAGCGCACAACATCGACGCGGCGCAGATCGCGGCCGGAGTCAAGGGCAGTCAGTACCTGGCGACCGAGGATCTGAACCGGCTCTCGCTGTTCCGGGATTTCACGGCCGATGTCGGCGGCTACCTGAAAAGGGACAAGGCCTGGTGGTATTTCGGGTATCGCAACAATGTCGCCGATCTCCGGTTCCCGACGCTCGTTGACGATATCCAGCATACGTATGGTCCCGTCTACAGCGTCAAAGGCACGTTCAACGCGACCCCCAACCATCGGTTCGTTGCCTATTACCAGCACGCCGGCAAAGTCCAGCCGGATTATCTGGGCGCCATCGCCTTGCCGACCGGGCGGGACACGACGGCGATCATGCACGCAGATACCGTCTGGAGCTCGGGATATCCGAACGACATATCCAAAGGCGAGTACAACGCCACGTTGTCGAACAGGCTCTTCCTCATGGTGCGCGGCGGCGCGATGAAGTCGTTCTGGTACCGCAACTACAAGAGCAGCGCACCGCGGATCGAGGACATCAGCAACAACTTTGTGGCCGGCGGCGTGTACGGCATCGACAACGCCCGGTTCCGGCCGCAAGTGAACGCATCCGTCAGCTACTTCAGAGACGGCCTGGCCGGCACGCACAACCTCAAGTTCGGAACCGAGATCATGCGCGACGATCTCGATCAGCCGTTCCGGGGATTCGGCGATCCATGCCAGTGCGTATCTGTCCTCAGCAACGGTGCGCCGCGGCAGGTGTATCTGTACAAACCCGGCGCAAATTCCTTGAGCAGGTTGTGGGCCTACACGGGGTATGCGAACGATTCGTGGCAGGTGAACAGGCGGCTGACGCTGAACATCGGCCTTCGCTTCGATCGATACAAACCGTACCTGCCGGCACAGACCGGACCCGGTGGACTGACGTTCGCCGCCGTCGACGAGGTTCTGATCTGGAACAATTTCGGCCCGCGGTTTGGCGCCAGTTTCGATGTCACAGGGAGGGGCAAGACGCTCGTGAAGGTCAATTACGGCAAGTACTGGTTGTATCCGGCCGGCGATTTCGCGGCCACCGTGAACCCGAATCCGCCGACATGGCGAGAGATCTACACATGGAACGACGTCAACCTGAACGGCAGGTGGGATTCCGGCGAGCAGGTCGGCGCGGCAACCTCGGTGTCGGGCGGCACCGCATCGACGATTTACGATCCGGACATTCGAAACACCTTTGCACACCAGGCGCTGGCGTTCGTCGAGCACGAGGCCGCGCCGAATCTGGGCATTCGCACGGGGGTAGTCTGGAACGGACGCCGTCAGATCAGGGGATCGCTGAACATCAACCGCCCGGTCACGGCCTACAACGTCCCCGTGCAAGTCCGCGATCCGGGTCCTGACGGACGGACGGGCACGAATGACGATGGCCCGCTCATCACGGCGTACAACCTGGCGCCTGAATTTCTGAATCTGCCGGTCGTCAATCGAACCATCAATCTGGACAGCGGCGCCGACACGAACTACTACACCTGGGAGATCGCCGCGACGAGACGGATGGCCGGAAGC
>JBKPDW010000340.1:0-12572 GCA_046728115.1 Acidobacteriota bacterium
CGCGTCACCGTAGATGACACCTGTTTCTACGCTGAACTCCCGAGCCATTTACGACGCGCTCAAATCCTGCGGCATCCGTCTCGTTTCCGCACTGCCCGAAACGTGGCTCGTCCATCTGATCCGGATGGCCGAAGAGGATCCGGACATGATTCTCGTGCGCCTGGCGAAAGAAGAGGAAGGCGTCGGCATTTCGGCCGGCGCGCACCTGGCTGGCGTCAGGTCGGCCATGCTGATGCAGAACCACGGCTTCCTCGCGTCCATCAACGGCATCGTGTCGTGCGCCCAGCTGTATCGCATTCCGCTGCTGATGCTCATCAGCTACCGCGGCGAGTTCGGCGAGCGCGATCCGTGGCAGACTGAAGGCGGCGGCGTCACCGAAGATCTGCTGCGCGCGCTCAAGATTCCATTCTCGTATCTCGATCGGCCCGATCAGGTGGCCACGCGCATTGCGAAGGCGCAGACACTGGCACTCTCGTCGAACAAACCGGTCGCACTGCTCCTGTGCCGCGATCTGATGTGGGAAGACGCATGAAACGGCTCGATGCGCTGAAGGCCATCTACTCTCGTCTCGAGGACCGCATTGTCGTCACGATCATGGGCGCGGTGGCGGCGGAACTGCAGTCGATCGGTCACCGCCCGAACTTCTTCTACCTGCAGCACGCAATGGGTCTCGCCTCTTCGATGGGCCTGGGCATCGCACTCTGCAGAACGGACCGCCAGGTGATCGTCCTGGACGGCGACGGCTCGGTGCTCATGAACCTTGGCGGCTTGACGACCCTCGCACGCTATCGTCCGAGGAACCTGACGCATGTGGTGTTCGACAACGAGAGCCTGTTATCGGTGGGCGGGTTTCCGACGGCGACGTCAACCGGCAGCGACCTCGCGCGCATCGCCTCAGCGGCTGGCGTACCCCGAACGGTGACGACGGCGACGCTCGAAACGTTCGTCGATGCCTTCGACGCGGCGCTGGTGTCGGGCGACCTGACGACGATTGTGGCGAAGGTCGAAGCGGTGGGACCGTCCGGATACGTGACGGATCTGGCGCTCCTGGAGAACCGTTTTCAGTTCCAGCGGTATCTGCGCTCGTAAACGGAGGTCCGGCCTTGCCCACCGTTCTCACCGCTCTCGTCGCAGCATTGGCCGACGGCAGCGTGACGATCGTCGACCTCACGCAGCCGCTCGGCCCGGCCACGCCGGTGATCGACCTGCCGCCAATGTTCGCCGCATCGCCTGGGGTGACGATCGACATCATCTCCAAGTACGACGACAAAGGCCCCGCATGGTACTGGAACACGCTGCGGTTCGGGGAGCACACGGGCACGCACTTCGACGCACCGATTCACTGGATAACCGGAAGAGACCTGCCCGACAACAGCTGCGACACGATTGGTTCGGCGCGCTTCGTCGGCCCTGCGTGCGTGATCGACGTCACTGATGATGCGGAGCGCAATCCCGACTTTCTGCTGACGCCCGAGCGGCTCGACGAATGGGAGCGCACGCATGGCCGCATCCCGCGTGGCGCCTGGGTCCTTCTTCGCACAGGCTGGAGCCGCAGGACCGAGCCGGCTGCGTTTCTCAATGTTGGGCCAGACGGCCCGCACAGTCCGGGCTTCGATGCGAGGACCTCGCGGCTGCTCGCGCACGAACGCGACATCCTCGGAGTCGGCGTCGAGACGATCGGCACCGACGCCGGTCAGGCCGCCACGTTCGATCCGCCGTTTCCGAATCACGCGATCATGCACGGCGCCGGGAAGTTCGGTCTGGCGAGCCTGTGCCACCTCGACCGTCTCCCGCCAACGGGCGCCGTCCTCATCGCGGCACCGCTGAAGATCGTCAACGGCAGCGGCAGCCCGGTTCGCGCGATCGCGATCGTGCCTGGGTAGGGGATTGAGAGACCTTTCCGCGACGAAGGACCCTGAGGACACGGGAACCATACTGCTTCTGTGAAGGTCAAATGCTCATGTCCTCCGCGCGTACTGTAGCGCCGAGGTGAGCAGCACCTGCGGCGCGGCAACGTGGTCGAGAAAAACCAATCGCAGCGGCGACGAAATTTGCGATGATGTCAGGTCGCCGATCCGTTGGAGCACGACGCATGGATACCGCGAAACCGCCTCCCCGCCGCGTGGTCACCGTCGCCGTTCCGGGAACGGAGAACGACGATGTCACGGTTCCGCGGGCGCTCGCCGATCGTCTGCGCGCCATCGTGCACGAGGGCTTCGACCTGATCCTGCTCGACGTGTCGGAGTTGATCCATCCCGACAGCATGACGTTGGCTGCGATCGTTCAAACCTACGTGTCCGAAGTGAAGGCGGGAGGCACGCTCAAGCTGCTGCATGTGAGCAAACGCTTTCGCGAGTTGCTCGTGGTCACGAAGCTCGATCGCGTGATCGAGGTCGTCGAGTACAGCGACAAGGACCTGCCGGAACTGGTGGATCCCGAGGACACCGCCATTCTGAAGCGACCGAAGAACGCATAGTCGCCGATCGGCGATCGCCGATTACAGACCGAGCCAGAGCCGCAGGGCGTTGTCTACATGAGCGACCTCAGCGGGATCGCAGCGTCCGATGCCGCGTGCAATGGCGCCGCGTGGCACACTCACCACCTTGTCTACCATGACTGGCGATGCGGCAGACGGGCCGGTGCGCTTATCTGGGGGGACGATGACGCGAACCCCGGTACATCGACGCAGTCCGCCGTGTATCGGACACGGTGACGCTGGCGTGGGTGACGCGAATAGGTCCGCCCTCCGGAACCGCCTGATTCGTCGTCGCAGTCATCACGCTTCACAAACCGCTGCGGATTCCGAGATCGGCGATCTGCAGGATGTCGCTTCGGACAATCGTGTCGTCGCGCTCCGAACCCGTGGAGATGATCGCGGCACGGACGCCGGACACCTCTTCGAGCCGCGAGATGTAATTGCACGCTGCCTGCGGCAGGCTGGCAAAATCGCGCACGCCGGCGGTCGGCGTCGACCACCCGGGCATCGATTCGTAGACCGGCTCGCACTGCGCGAGCTGACCGACGTCGGACGGCAGCTCGGTAAGCGTCCGTCCGCCGCAGCGGTACGCGGTGCAGATCTCGATCTGTTCCAGGCCGTCGAGCACATCCAATTTGGTGAGCGCGAGACCGTCGAGACCATTGATGCGGACGGCATATCGAACCGCGACGGCATCGAACCACCCGCAGCGCCGCGGGCGTCCCGTGACCGCGCCATATTCGTTCCCGCTCTCGCGCAACCGGTCGCCCATCTCGCCTGAGAGCTCCGTCGGCAGCGGCCCCGCACCGACGCGCGTCGTGTACGCCTTTGCCACACCAAGAACCCTGCCGATCGAACGCGGCGGAATGCCGAGGCCCGTCGCCACGCCGCCGGCGGTCGCGTTCGACGAGGTGACGTACGGATACGTGCCGTGATCGATGTCGAGCAGCGTGCCCTGGGCGCCCTCGAAGAGGACGGATCGTCCGTTGCGAAAGGCCTCGGTCAACAGCAGCGACACGTCCCGCACCATCGGCCGAATGCGCTCGGCATGACGCAACAGCTGCATCAGCACCGGCTTCCAGTCCATCGTGCTGTCCTGCACGAGCCGGTTGCGGGCCATGACGTTGTCGCGAACGTTCTGTTCGAGGCCCACCGGGTCCGCCAGGTCGCCGACGCGGATCCCGCGGCGCGCGATCTTGTCCTCGTAGGCCGGACCGATGCCGCGCGACGTCGTCCCGATCTTGCGCTCCCCTCGCCGCGCCTCCGACAGCAAATCCAGATCGCGGTGATACGGCAGGATCAGATGCGCCTTGTCGCTGACGAGGATGCGATTGTCGACATCGATGCCGTTGCGGGTCAGCTCGTCGATCTCAGCGAGCAGCGCCTCCGGGTCGACCACGACCCCGTTGCCGATGACGCAGGTGACGCCCGCGTGCAGAATGCCCGAGGGGATGAGCCGAAGAATGAATTTCGTGCCGTTGACGAAGACGGTGTGCCCGGCGTTGTGTCCCCCCTGATAGCGCGCGACGATGGAGAAATGCGGCGTGAGCAGATCGACGATCTTGCCTTTCCCCTCGTCGCCCCATTGGGCGCCGAGGACGACGAGATTCCTCGGTTCGTGGTTCGCGGTTCGTGGTTCGTGGTTCATCGTTCGTGGTTCGTCGTTCCCGTTCGTGGTTCGACGCACGGCGCGAGTCGGTCTAAGATTCTACTCGGAGTCGTCGGGAACCACGAGCCACGGAACCAAGAACAACGAACGTCGAACCCGAACGACGAACCGCGAACCGCAATGATCGAACTCGACGGCTCTGCCCTCACACTCGAGCAGCTGCTCGCCATCGCCGATGCTGGCGAAACGGTATCGCTGACGACTGCTGCCCGCGAACGCGTGACGTCGTCACGGGCTGTCGTCGAGCAGCGCGCCCAGAGCGACGAGCCGGCATACGGCATCAATACCGGATTCGGATCGTTTGCCGAGATCAAGATCGCGCCTGACGCGCTCGAGGCGCTGCAGGTGAATCTCCTCCGCAGCCACGCGGCCGGCCTGGGTGATCCGCTGCCGGCGCGAACCGTGCGCGCCATCATGGCTCTGCGCGCGAACGTGTTGGCCAAGGGCTATTCAGGCATCTGCCTCGCGACGCTCGAAGCCCTGATCGCGCTCCTGAACAAGCGCGTGCATCCGGTCGTCCCATCGCGGGGATCTGTCGGCGCGAGCGGCGATCTCGCGCCGCTGGCTCACCTCGCGCTCGTCCTGATTGGCGAGGGAGAGGCGTATCACGACGATCAACCGGCGGACCGCAAAGCGCGCCAGGACCGCACAGAACAGGATCGACCTTCGCGGCCCTTGCGGTCCGACCCGTCATCGATTCCCGGCGCTGAGGCTCTCCGTCTCGCCGGCCTGAAACCCATCCGTCTCGGCCCCAAAGAAGGGCTCGCGCTGATCAACGGCACTCAACCCTCGACGGCCGTCCTCGCGCTCGCGCTCGCGGCGGCGGAGCAGCTTGCGAGGGCGGCCGACATCGCCGCGGCGTTGTCGATCGATGCGTTGAGAGGGTCCATCCATCCGTTCGATGCCCGCATCCACGACGCGCGGCCGTTTGCCGGGCAACGCGCATCGGCGGCCAACATCGACCATCTGTTGCGCGGCAGCGGCATCAACAAGTCGCACGAGCACTGCGGCAAGGTGCAGGACGCCTATTCGCTGCGTTGTGCGGCGCAGGTGCACGGCGCCACGCGCGAGGCACTGCGGTTCGTCCGCGACACGGTCGGCGTCGAGGTCAACAGCGCGACCGACAACCCCATGGTCTTCGCGGACAGCGGCGACGTCGTGTCCTGCGGCAACTTCCACGGCGCGCCGATCGCCATCGCCGCGGATCTGCTCGCCGCCTCCGTCGTACCGCTCGCCACGATCAGCGAGCGGCGCACCGATCGACTGATGGATCCGACCCTGAGCGGCCTGCCGGCGTTCCTCACGCGCCAGGGCGGGCTTCGTTCGGGCCTCATGCTCGCCCAGGTGACGGCCGCGGCCGTGGCGTCGGAGTTGAAAACGCTCGCACACCCGGCCGGCGTCGACACGATCCCGACCTCGGCCAACCGTGAAGACCACGTCAGCATGAGCATGACCGCGGCGTTGAAGGCCGAACGCGCCGTCGCGCGCGCCACGGAGGTCGTCGCGATCGAGATTCTCTGCGCGTGTCAGGCGATTGACCTGCTGGCGCCGCTGGCCACATCGCCGCCGCTGGCCAAGGTCCACCAACTCGTGCGTTCTCGCGTCCCGATCCTCGACGACGATCGCGCGCCCTCGCGAGATATCGTGGCCATTGTCGACCTGATACGTGCGAACGCACTCGAAGACGCATGCGAGCGCGGAGTCAAGTGAAAAATATTTTATTTTCAAATTGACAACGCGCGCGTCGCTTCTTAAGGTCTATTCTTCGATCGTACTCGGCTCCAGTCATCCAATGACGACAGCTACCCGCATCATTCGGGCGCCGCGAGGCACGGCGATCAGTTGCAAAGGCTGGCCGCAGGAAGCGGCGCTCCGGATGCTGATGAACAACCTCGATCCCGAGGTTGCCGAGCAGCCCGATGAGTTGATCGTCTACGGCGGGTCGGGCAAGGCGGCCCGGAACTGGCCCGCGTTCGACGCGATCGTGCGATCGCTCGAATCGCTCGAACACGACGAAACACTGCTCGTCCAGTCCGGCAAGCCGGTCGGCATCTTTGCCACGCATCCAGGCGCGCCGCGCGTATTGATCGCCAATGCGTTGCTGGTGCCGGCGTGGGCCACGTGGGACACGTTCCGCGACCTCGAGCACCGCGGGCTGACGATGTACGGACAGATGACGGCGGGCAGTTGGATTTACATCGGGACGCAGGGGATCCTGCAGGGCACCTACGAGACGCTCGCCGCGGTGGCGCGCCGTCATTTCGGCGGCACGCTGACCGGCAGGCTGATGGTCACCGCGGGGCTCGGCGGAATGGGCGGGGCGCAGCCGCTCGCGGCCGCCATGAACGGCGCGGCGGCCCTTGTGGTCGAGGTCGACCAGCAGCGGATTGCCAGGCGTCTTGCCACGCGGTATCTCGACGAGGCCACCGACAACCTGGACGATGCGCTGGATCGTGTCAGACGGTGGACCGGAGAAGGCATCGGGCGCTCGATCGGCCTCCATGCCAACGCCGCCGACATCCTGCCGGCGCTGGTCGCGCGTGGCGTGATGCCGGATGTGCTGACCGACCAGACCTCTGCTCACGACGCGTTGCACGGCTACGTGCCCAACGGCATGACGTTCGACGAGGCCATGCGTCTTCGTGATCGGCGCCCCGACGAGTACGTGGCTCGATCGATGGCCGCGATGGCGGATCACGTCCGCGCGATGCTCGAACTCCGGGCGCGCGGCGCCGTCACGTTCGACTACGGCAACAACATCCGGGCGCAGGCGCGGCAAGCCGGCGTGGCGAACGCGTTCGATATTCCAGGGTTCGTGCCCGAATACATTCGCCCGCTCTTCTGCGAAGGCAAAGGACCATTCCGCTGGGTCGCGCTGTCTGGCGATCCCGACGACATTTGCGTGACTGACGAAGCCGCGATCGAGATGTTCGGCGACAACGATGCGCTCGTCCGCTGGATTCGTCTGGCGCGCGAACGTGTCGCGTTCCAGGGGTTGCCAGCCCGCATTCTCTGGCTCGGTTACGGCGAACGCGCGCGCTTCGGCCTGCGCATCAACGAGCTGGTTCGCGAAGGCCGCATCAAGGCGCCGATCGTGATCGGACGCGACCACCTCGACGCCGGTTCCGTCGCATCGCCGACGCGCGAAACGGAGGCCATGCGCGACGGCAGCGATGCCATCGCCGACTGGCCAATCTTGAACGCGCTGCTGAATGCGTCGAACGGCGCTACCTGGGTATCGGTGCACCACGGCGGCGGCGTCGGCATCGGTTACTCGCTGCACGCCGGCATGGTGATTGTCGCCGACGGCTCCGCGGACGCCGATGAACGACTCGAACGTGTGTTGACCTGCGATCCCGGAATCGGCGTCATCCGCCATGCGGACGCCGGCTATGCTGCCGCGATCGCGACGGCCGACCGAGAAGGCCTCTCAATCCCGATGCGTGAGGAAGGCGCATGTTGACCCCGCGTACGGCCCTGGCGCGCCGCATCACCGCGGCGCTCGATGCGTCCCCGTCCCGAATCCCGGTGTTGATCGGCGGATGCGGCTCCGGCCGCACGACGCAGCTGCATCAGCTTCGCGACCGGTTCGGCCGCGGCGCCGCGCAGTACATCGACGTCGAACGGACCGCCACGACTCCCGAACGCTTTCTGCGTGCCGTGACCGCGGTGTCGCCGTTCCCGGTCGCGGATACGTCGAGTACGGGGCCCGCAGGTGCGCGGGCGGCCTTCGACGCCACGTTCGGATTTTTCACGCGCGCCCGCACGGCCGCGAGCGAGCCGGCCACGTTCCTGCTCGACGAATTCCTCGAGCTGCGGACGTTCGAGAGCTTCCCCGGCCTGCGCCGCGTGCAGTACGAAGTTGTGGACGGACTCTCCGCAAGCGGTAACCGCTTCGTGCTGACGAGCCGGTATACCGCGCGCGCGCTGCGGCTGCTGCACGATCGTTCATCGCGATTCGAAGTGATCCAGATGCCGCCGCTGCTCACCGAGGACGCGCTCGACATCCTCGGACCGACGGCGCACGGCGCCTCCGGCACCAGCGATGCGCAGGAAGCGGAATATGTAGCTCGGACGGTGAATGCGCTGGCCGATGGACGGCCTTCGTATGTACACGCGCTGGCTGACGAACTCGCCGCCGTGCGCGAACACGGTGGCCCGGGCGGCGCCGACGCAATCGGCGCACTGGCCGCGCTGCTCGCCCCGGACGGCCGTCTGTCGAAACAGTGCAGCTTCTGCTACGAACTGCGCCTGCACCGCGCGCGGGGCTATGGCGCGCTCAAGGCGATTCTCGAAATTCTGGGCGAGGAAGAAGGACTCACGCTCACCGAGATCTCCCAGCGGCTCCAACGAACGCCGGGTTCGACCAAGGATTACCTGTCGTGGCTCGAGGACGTCGACCTCGTGACGTCGCAGCAGAAGCGCTACAGCTTCACCGATCCGCTGCTGCGCGTGTGGGTCCGGCTGTACTGCCGGCCGTCCGCGCCCAGCGAAGACGACCTCGCCCGCGAGGTTCATCGTTACGCGCTGCTGCGTCTGCCTCCGTCGGATGCGCCCAAGTCGGAGCCACCGAAGGCCGCGCCGCAATCCGAACCCGCCTTTGCGATGGCCGGGGGCGCGTCGTCGGGAATCATCGAGATAGACTGACCGGTGCAGATTGCAAGTCGAAGATTGCTGATTGCCTTTCGATTCAATCGGCAATTTGCAGTTATCTCAGTCTCTCGAGCGCCATTTTTGCGGCCTCCTGTTCTGCCTCCTTCTTACTGGCGCCTTCCGCGTCCGCGACGGCTTGTCCGCGGACGGCGACTTCTACCCGAAACCGGCGGTTGTGATCGGGCCCGATGGTGTCGATGAGGCGGTATGCGGGCAGGCCCAGATTCCTGGACTGCAGCAGCTCCTGCAACGCCGACTTGAAATCGTGACCGCCGACACCGACGAGGCGGACGTCGGCGACCAGCGCTGAGAACTCGCGGACGATGAAGTCGCGAGCCGCCTCGATGCCGCCGTCGAGATACACGGCCGCGATCAGCGCTTCGTAGCCGTCGGCCAGCAGCGCCTGTTTGCGCCGCCCGCCGGTCTTCTCCTCGCCACGACCGAGCAGCAGGTGATCGCCCAGACGCAGGCGCTCGGCCTGTCGGGCGAGCGTCGGTGTGGACACCAGCGCCGCCTTGGTTTTCGACTTCTCGCCTTCGTCGAAATCCGGGAACTCGCGAAAGAGCAGGTCCGCGATGATGAAGCCGAGCACCGCGTCGCCCAGGAATTCCATCGACTCGTTGTCCCGCACCCCGCCGCTGACGTCCTCGTTGGCGCGCGACGTATGGGTCATCGCGTGCTCGAGCAGGCCGCGATCGCGGAAGCGATATCCGATCGCCCGCTGCAGCGATTCGAACTCGTCGCGCAGGCGCACGAGCTCGCCATTTTTCAGCTCTGTTCGATAGCTCTCGATGATGCGGCGCGCTTCCTCGGCCTCGGAGGCGTGCACGGTGATGCGCACTTCGCCGAGGCGGCCCACCGACACCGGCAGCACGCCTCGCGCTTCGGCCGACACGATCGATGCAATCCCGTGGGCCTCGAGCAGGCCGCGGACCACGCGCGCTTCGATGTCGGAGGCGGTGGTGAAGATGACGGCGAGATCGCTCACTGTTGCCTGGCAGGAAGGGTGCGATAGTCGGCTGTCCTGCCACTCCTGCGCATCGAGCCCCTCCAGCCGACCTCAATCTGCGAGCTCAGCGAGCTCAGCGCTGAGCGGCGTAACGCCGTCGCCGTCATCAATCTTCAAGAGAATCATCGTCATGTCGTCGTGCTGCGGCGCGTCGCCGACGAACGCGGCGATTTCGCGCAGCATGCGCTCGCGGAGTTGATCCGACGGGAGATACGCGAGCGACTCGACGAGATCGCCCAGCCGCTGCTCGCCGAAGCAGTCGTCGTGCACGTTCATCGCCTCGCTGATGCCGTCCGTGAAAAAGAGATACAGGTCGCCGGGATGCAGGCGAATAGTTTCCTCTTCCAGGAGCCGTTCGAACATCTCGCCGTTGTCGAGTTTCAACCCGAGCACCATGCCCTCGGGAACCACGATCCGGACGCCTCTCGACTCGGCGCCGGTCCCCGGCACGTAAATCAGCGGCGTGTGGCCGGCACGCGCGTATTGCATGGTGCGCGTCCGCAGATCGATGACGGCGTACGCCACGGTGATGAAGCTGCGCGCGTCGAGATGCTTGGCAATCAGGCGGTTCGCAGCGATGAGCAGGTCGCGCGGCGACGCGTGAATCTCGCCGAGCGACAGCACCAGGCCCTTGAGCTCCGCCATGTACAACGCGGCCGATGTCCCTTTGCCCGATACGTCGGCGATCAACACGCCCAGGCGATGATCGTCGAGCGGCAGGAAATCGTAGTAGTCCCCTCCCACTTCGCGGGCCGGCACGCAGATGGCCGTGACCGACAGGCCAGGCATGACGAGTGGTCCCTGCGGCAGCAGCGACATCTGGATCTCGTGCGCGATCCGCAGTTCCTCCTCGAGGCGTTTCTTCTCTGCCGCCTGACGCAGCAGATCCTCGATGCTCGCGGTCATCGAGTTGAACGATCCGGCGAGCTCGCCGAGCTGGTCTTCGCTTTTGACAGCGATCTTGTTGGTGAAGTCGCCCTGCCGCACACGCTCGGTCCCGGCGAACAATTGGTGGACCGAACCGGTGATCGACTTGGCCAGGGCAAGGCCGGCGACGAGCGCGATGAACTCGATGATCAGGAACAGTGCGCCAATCACGACCAGCAGCAGCAGGAGACCCTGGCCGAGGCTGCGTCCTGCCTTGCCTTCGGCAGCTGAAATGCGATCGTAGAGTTCCGAAACGCTCAGACCCGTCGTCACCGTGAGCGTGCCGGCAACACCGGAATCCCAGTCGCGATACTCCATCAGGCTTGGAAGGCTGCTCAGCAAACCGGTCACGCCGCGCGTGGAAGATTCGGTATCGGCGACGGCGCGGCCGCGCAGCGGCTTCGCGTCCGTCGGCCGTGTCGGGGTCAGCGCCGTGACGTTCTTCAGCTCGACTCCGGTCTCCTGCCGCAGCTGCTCTCGCATGTCGTCGTTGACGAGCAGATCGACGACAACGGCATAGCCGGGCCTGGGCGATTCCGGAAACGCGACGCTCCGCACGAGGAGGTGCGTGTCCTCGTCGGCCGCTGTCGCCGTGCGCTGATGGGTATACGCCAGGACGCCGGCAAACCCGGTGCACGGCACCCAGCCCGGCACTCGGGCCGGCGGCGCAGCGTGGGTCCACGGACCGGCCACGCGCGGCGACGCAACCGTCGGCGTGGTGGCGGCAGCCGACGATTCACACGTTCGCTGCTCGGGAACCACCGCGAACGAGACATCCAGGTACTGGCCGGCGGCGTTCGTCTGCCGCCTCGCGATGATGTTGTCCACGTCGCGGCCGCTGCTGCGTTGGATCTCGAGCGCCGTGCTCTGCGCCAGGAACCGGGCCTGGTCGCTCAAGGCCCGCAGCCGGCTCTGCACGAGGTACGACCCGAAGAAGTAGAACAGCAGATAGACCGAGAGCAGAAAGAAGGCGACGATGAGCAATGACGGCACGAAGCCGATGAAGATGTACGACAGAATCAGTTTGCGCCGAACGCGCCACAGCAGCCGCCGCTTCGCGAGCACGATGAGGCGGAACAGAAAGTAGGCGCCGCCGACGGCGATCGCCAGGCCCGCCACCGTATCCATGACTCGCAGAAACGGCGGCAGCGAGCCGGCGACCGAGGCAATGAGCGCAAAGGTCAGCTTGATCGCGAACCCGATCACGATCGCGCGGCCCGGCAGCGTATGCAGCAGCGCGCCCTTGATCCCGGCGCGACGTTCGGCGCCAATCGGCAGCGCGCGTGGGCTCATAGGTGACTTTTGGATATTAAAACATGTACATTTCAGAATTCAGAGTTCAGACTTCAGATTGAGCTCAGAGTTCGGAGCAGGAAATCTGAACTCAATCTGAACTCTGAGCGCTGAAATCTGAACTGCCATGAGACTCCCCTCAGGAGCCCGCTTCAGTACGATTTGCCTGCATGCTGGTCAGGAGCCCGATCCGTCGACTGGCGCCATCATCACTCCGATTTATCAGACGTCCACTTACGTCCAGGAAGCGCTCGGCAAGCACAAGGGGTTCGAGTACGGCCGGACGCACAACCCCACGCGGGCGGCCCTCGAACGCAACGTCGCGGCCATTGAAGGCGGGAAGGCCGGATTCGCATTCGCGTCGGGGATGGCCGCCATCGGGGCAGTTGCCACACTGTTGACCTCCGGCGATCACGTCGTGGTGTCCGACAATACATACGGCGGGACGTTCCGGCTATTCGAACAGGTGCTGCGGCGGTATCAACTCTCGTTCACGTACGTTGATACGGCCAGGCTGGACGACGTAGAACGCTGTCTCTTATACA
>JBKPDW010000341.1:0-36832 GCA_046728115.1 Acidobacteriota bacterium
ACGTGGCAGCACGACTATCCGGGCCTCACGCCGGGCGGTGCGAGTGGCTTCCCGAACACGCCGAATGGCCCGTTCGACTACGACTATCGCGGCCTCGGGTTCAAGATCAACGGCCAGTACAACGCGCGGTGGGGGATCAACGTCAGCCCGGTGTACCGGTTCCAGGCCGGGGCGAACTTCGCCCGGACACTGGTTGTGTCGGCCCCGGCGTCGTGCGCCTGTACGTTCAGCGCGGCGCGTGGCGGTAGCCTGGCGAACACGACGGTGTTCGCGGACCAGCCGAAGGACAACACGCAGGACAACATCTCCGTGCTCGATATCCGCGTCGAGAAGAGCATCAACACTGGCGCGGGAACGAAGCTCCGCCTCTTCTTCGACACGTTCAACATTCTGAACGCCTACGCGGGTGAGACGATTACCGTGGCGACGGGCGCGTCCTATCTGCAGCCGACCGCGATCCTCGCGCCGCGGACCGGCCGCATCGGCTTCCGGTTCCTGTGGTAGTTCAGTCGCTTGCCTGACAGGCTCGCGCTCCGCCTGGAGCGCGATCTCGAGGCGAGCGTAGGGACAGGCCGGGTGGGAAACCGCCCGGCCTTTTTTCGGTATTGCTCTTTGCACTTCGGTGTAGCGGTCTGTCGCGCTAATCCCTGATCCTCGCAAGCTGCTCCTGCGCCCTGGCGTAGAAGGGATCGTCTTTCGGCACCTGCTTGAAGAGAGTGCGGGCGTCGTCGAGCCTCTGCTGGCCGATGCGGGCGAGGGCGAGGAAGAAGCGCCCCGACCGAGCGCCTGGGTCGAGATCCAGCGCGATTTGCAACGCATCGGCCGCCCGATTGATGTCGCCGGCGAGAAGCTGGACGATACCCTGCGCGCGCTGGAGCTCGGAATCGTGCAGATTCACCTGACTCCAGGCGCTGAATTCGCCGGCAACGAAGCGGAACCGCGCGAGATCGCCGGCCGTCAGGCTTGTGCCGCCCTGTTCGACCAGCGTGAGCAGCGACGCAATGCGAACGGCGCGCTGCGGGTCTGACAGCCCGCGCAGCACCGCCGAGTACGCGGCCGCGTCTCCGCGTCCTGTCTCGCGAAGCGCCGCGATTGCTGCTGCCCGCATGGCGGGGTGCTCGGCGGCCGTCGCGCGAACGATTGCCGAAACGGCGCGCGCATCGGTGTAACCGGACAGGTGGCCGATTGCGTTCGCTCGAATCAGCGGCGGGTTGGTTTCATCGTCGGCGATCGCGGCGAGCGGTGCGATTGCGTCGGAGCGGTGGGCGCGCGCGGCGCTGAACGCCTCGGCGCGGCCGATCAGGCGGGTTCGCCTGCCGTCAGGCCACCACGCCTCGAGGGTGTCCACGGCCCAGGACGCAGGCTTGTCCTTGTGGCATTCCGTGCAGGCGTTCGGGATTCCAAACCTGACGGTGTTTTCCGGCGCCGGCACGCCGATCGTGTGATCCCGCATCGTCGCCTTGATGCTGACGACGGTCTTCGGCATATGGCACTCGACGCAGGAGCTGCCGGCACTGCCGACGCGGTGTCGGGAGTGCTCCGCCTGCCGTGCGCCGATGTCCTGATGACACCGCACGCACGAAGCGTTGGCGGCCATGCCCGCGAGCTGCGGATTGCGGTCGACATCAGGCAGATGCGGATCGCCATGGCAGGTCGTGCACGTCACGCCGCCGCGAAGAAAGCACGCGCTCTCCCACAACCCGATGGCATCGTTCGAGAAACGGCGCGGGCGGCCATCGGCCCAGTACGGCGGATCCTGAGAGGCGTGCGGCCGCGCGTACGGCGCGTACTCGAGATTCGGCACGAAGAAGTCGTAGTAGTTGTCGCCGGCTTTGTAGTTCGGATTGATCGTCGTGCGTAGGGAATGACACTGCGCGCACACCATCGTGCTCGTGTTCGCATCGAGCCGCGTTGGCCGTACGATTGCCCGCGGTCGGCTGGGATCCGGTGACGCTGCCGCCCCGCGCTGTCGCACGTCCTTCTCCGAATACAGGCTCACGTGCGCTTCTCCAGGACCGTGACACCGTTCGCATGAGGTGCCGAAATCCATCCACTGCGTGTGATATACGCGCGTCGCGGCGTCGTATCCGTTGTCCTGACGGCTGACGTGGCAGCCGAAACAGTTCCTGTTCCACTGCTGCACGATCTGCCGATCGTCCTCGTCGGGCCGGACGATCTCCATGTTGTGGAACCATTCCCGCCGCTGGACGTCCCAACTTGGCGGCAGCACCACGATCCAGCCTTGATCGGTCGTGGTCAGATAGTGCTGTATTCGGCGGCTGCCGAGCGTGTAATCGATCCGGTGTTCCTGTTCCTTGCCGGTGAGGATCGATTCGGTGATGAAGTACGCGCCATCCCGCACGCTGAGCCGGTAGGACGAGCCTCGCAGCGTGATGCTTCCCTTGGAGAAGTCCCCTTTGACGGATGCGGCCGTTGCGGGCTGCACCATCTTGCTGTGGCGGCCACTCTGCCACGTCTCGTGAATCTGCGCGTGGCACGACGCGCAGGCCTGCGCGCCGATGTAGCCGTCCGCTGCTGGAGCCGGAACGCGAACGATCTGCGCAGCGCCGGCCGCGCCCATCCATCCGACCACGACCAACCAAATCGCCCAACGACTCATGCAGCTGTCGATTTCAACTCCTGACTTGTGACTTACTCTTGATTTCTCACTTCCAACTTCCAACTTCCAACTTCTCACTTCTCATTTCGGCGCAACACCCAGCCCCCGAACCTTTGCCCCGGGAAGACGGACGCCGACCTTGGCGTCGAGCGGCTTGGATCCGACCGGCACCAGATACTCGACCATCAGCTCGGTCGTCAGCCGCTCGGTCAGCTTGTCCACTGCCGCCTGATACGACGCGGGGGAGTAGATGACGGTGAACTCGCCACGCGTTTGATCGGCGATCGACCGCAACACCTGACCGCTGCGCACCTGCCCTGGCCGACCCATCAGAAGCGTGTTGCGGTTCGCAATGACGTGCAGCACCGCGCGGCTGTCCACGATAGGCGCGACGATTCGATCGATGTTGCCATGCGTTGCATCGAATGGCGTTGCGGAGAGGATGACGAGCGCGGCAAACAGGGAGCCGGTCGCACGGATCGCCTCACCGCCGACGGCTGCGCCCTGCAGCATCGCACTCTCTGCAGTCGGGCTGACCTCGATGGTCTCCAGTTCGCTGATGGTTTTCTCGCGGTCGTCCTCGAACGTGGTGAGCATCCTCGGGGGATCGCTCAGGACGCCGATGGCGACCGGACGCGGACCTAGTCGCTCGATGAAACGTTCCACCGATTTCCGCATCAGACCGAAATCGCCGCGGGCATCGACGCCGTTGTCGAGCATGACGACGATCGGGTAATCCGCGACGCGCACCGAAAGCACTTCGCGCGGCTGACCGCTTTCCTGGATGACGAAGTCGTCGGCCCCGACATCCACGATCGGGCGGTTCCGCGCGTCGGACACGATCGCGAGCGCGGTGCGGCTGGCGCCGGTCTGCGCAAGCAGTCCGTGGTGAAAGGTTGGCGTCGCACCCAGACGGGCGAGGCGCCCCGCCGGCAACGCGCGACGACCGAGAATACCGGGAGCATTTGAGCGAGGAGCAACGCAGCTGGCGGGGATGCATCGCCCGTCGAACGCAGCCAAACTTTCACCGCGGGCTGCCAGCGCGAGCGCGGCCGCGAGGACGATTGGAATCATCACTATCCGCATTATAGAGTTGGAGGATTGATCGAAGTCGAGAACCGGCAACGATGAATGCAAAGGCCGCGAAGACCGTAAAGGAAATCAGATCTCAGACTGTTCTCGCGACCTTTGCGGGCTTTGCGATCGTCGCGGTCCTCGGCATCATCGCCCTTGCCGGATGTCGAACGTCGTCAAGCCGCCGCGAAGCCGGCCTGAACGTACTGCTGATTACGATCGATACGCTTCGTGCCGACGCACTCGGAGCATATGGGAACGCGCAGGCGTCGACACCATGGCTCGATCGCCTCGCATCGAATGGCGTGCGTTTTTCCCGGGCGCATGCCCACAACGTCGTGACGCTTCCGTCCCATGTCAACATCCTGTCGGGACGCTATCCGTTCAACCACGGTGTCCGGGACAACTCGGGCTTCCGGGTTCCACCCAATCTCGAGACGCTTGCGACCGTATTGAAGGGACGTGGTTATCGCACCGGGGCGTTCGTCAGCGCCTTCCCGCTCGACGTGCGATTCGGACTCGCGCGCGGATTCGATGTCTACGACGATCGGTATGGCAAGGGCGCAGAACGGCGCGCGTTTCGCGAGCCCGAACGGGCTGGTCAGGCGACGGTCGGGGCTGCCGCGGCATGGATCGGTAGTCAGCAGTCTCCCTGGTTCGCGTGGGTCCATCTGTACGAACCGCATTTCCCGTACGCGCCGCCGGAGCCATACGCGACCAGATACCGCAGCGCGCCGTATTTCGGCGAAGTTGCCGTCGCGGATGCTGCGCTCGCACCGTTGCTGTCGCCGATCCTGCAGCAGGGCACGTCCGGGCGCATTCTCGTCGTCGTGACCGGCGATCACGGCGAATCGCTCGGCGATCACGGAGAGCTCACGCATGGGCTCTTTGCGTATGACGCAACGCTCCGAGTGCCGCTGATCGTCTATCAACCGCGGCTGTTCAAGCCGAATGTGGTGGACGATCCCGTTCGTCACGTCGACATTTTTCCAACGGTTCTGGATGCGATCGGAATCGACCCGCCGCACAAGATCGACGGCGCCAGCCTGCTGCAGGCCGCTCGGGGCGACGGCCACGTGACGGCGCCTGGGTATTTCGAGGCGCTGTCTGCATCTCTCAACCGCGGCTGGGCGCCGCTTGTCGGCGTCGCGAGCGGCACGCTGAAGTACGTCGATTTGCCGATCCCGGAACTGTACGACCTGACGAGCGATCCTGGCGAATCGCAGAATCTGGTGGCGAGCCGCGCCACAGATCTGCAGCGTATGCGGACGCTGCTCGATCAACTGCGAAAGGCGGATCGTGGTCCGGTGCGAGTTGCGGAGAGCGGTGACACACGCGCACGCCTTCGAAGCCTCGGTTATCTGAGTGGAGCAGCGACGCCGAAAAGCCGGTATGCGGAAGCGGACGATCCCAAGCGGCTCGTCGCGCTCGATCGGCAGACCGACGAGCTGATCACCCGCTATCAGAGCGGCGACCTTCGCGGTGCCATTGCGCTTGCCGAGAGTCTTGTGAAGCAACGGCCCGACATGGCGGTGACGCTCACGCATCTCGCGTTCCTGTACAACGAGGCCGGCGATCACGAGAAAGCCGTCAGCACGGTGCGCCGCGCGCTCGACCTGAACCCGGCCGCACCCGACGTGGCATCACTCTTCGGCGCGTACCTGACGGAAGCCGGTCTCGCCAAGGAGGCCGCCGCGCGGCTCGAGCCCTACGCGCGGGCGGCGGAACCCGATCCCGATGTCTTGATTGCCTACGGCGTCGCGCTGGCCTCCACGGGCCGGGCCGACGAAGCGATGGCGGCTTTCGATCGGGCGCGTGCGATGGATCCCACCAACGGCTTGCCGCTGGCGAACATCGGAACGCTCTTCCTGATGTCGGGAGACGACGGGCGTGCCGTGAAAGCGTTCAACCAGGCGCTGGAAATCGACCCCGCACTGGCCCGGGCCCAGAACGGCCTTGGCGTCGTCGCCGCCAAACGCGGAGCGTACGAGGAGGCGGCGGCACATTGGAAGCAGGCCGTTGCGCTCGATCCGCACGACTACCAGGCGTTGTACAACCTTGGCGATGTGCTCGTGCGGCTTGGGCATTCCACCGAGGCGCGAACCTACTGGGAGCGCTACCTCCGGGAAGCGCCGCCAGGCGTACAGGATAAAGACAGGGCCCGGGTCCGTTCCTGGTTGGCTACCACATCTTTATCGTCCCGTAATTGATACCCCGGCCCAGCTGTATTACACTTCGTGACATCTCTGTTACCGGGATCTGGTCCGTTACCTGGGATCTCGCGTCGTCGGGTTGTCCTTCATTGGGTCGGATGGGAGGAGCACACATGAAACGCTGGCTTGTCGTGCTGGCGATCGCGCTCGCTGTGGGCGCGCCGTCGGCGGCCAGGGCGCAAATCGCGACTGGCAACATCTACGGGACCGTGGTCGATCAATCCGGAGCCGCTCTACCAGGCGTGAACGTCTCCGTCGTTTCGGAGAGGATCGGCGGTCAGCCCCGCACAACCGTCACGGATGCCGCGGGTAAGTTTCGATTCCTGAACCTCGACGCAGCCACCTATACGGTCAGCGTCGAACTGGCCGGTTTCCAGAAGCAGTCTCGTGACGTCATTGTGAATACCGGCGTGAACTCCGAGATCCCCTTCACCCTGGCCGTCGGTCAACTGTCCGAAACCGTCATGGTGACGGCTGCGTCGCCGGTCGTCGACACAAAAAAGACTGGAACAGCCACGACGCTGACGACCGCGGAGCTCGAAGGGACGCCGCAGTCGAAGGATCCGTGGGCGGTCCTCAAGACGGTTCCAGGCGTCGTCGTCGATCGCGTCAACGTCGGCGGCAACGAGAGCGGCCAGCAGTCGGGCTTCGTCGGCAAGGGCACGCCCATCGCCGACACGATGTGGAACCTCGACGGCGTCGTCATCACCGATGTGAATTCGGGCGGTGCATCGTCGTCGTACTACGACTTCAACGCGTTCGAGGAAGTGAACATCTCGACCGGCGGCAACGATCTGCGTCAGCAGACCGGCGGCATCGGGATCAACTTCGTCACGCGCCGCGGCACGAACAAATTCAAGGGCACCGTCTATGTCGCGGACAACAACCACAAGATGGAGTCGAGCAATCTCCCCGACGAGCTCGCACACGATTCACGGTTGTTGCTGCCGGATGGCTCGTATGCCGACAAGGCCAACCATACCGACAACATTCTCAATCGCGGTTTCGATGTCGGCGGACCCGTCGTCAAAGATAAGCTCTGGTTCTGGGCATCGTGGGGGCGTCAAAACATCGACATCATCCGCTTGACCCAGACGAGCGACAAGACGGTCCTCACGAACACGAACGCGAAGATCAACTGGGCGGCGACTAGCAACGATCAGGTGTCGGGTTTCTATTTCAATGGCGCCAAGGAAAAGTTCGGACGATCGCCCGGAGTGGCCGCCACCGAACCGAATAGCTTCCTGTGGAACCAGGGGAACTTCTACCCCGAGGAGGGTCTGTTGCACCCGCTCCATGGGCTTTGGAAAGTTGAGGACAACCACACGTTCGGGTCGAACCTGTTTGTGAACGGGAAATACGCCTGGTACGGGTGGGGCTACGGGTTCGATCCCATCGGTGGCGCGTCACAGAGTGGCGGCGTGGACTACGACGCCAACGTCGCGTATGGTTCGTACATCACGGCAAAGTACACCAAGGCCTGGCATCTGCTCGACGTCAGCGGCAGCGCGTTCGCCACGACCGGCGGTGCCAGCCACGAGTTCAAGTTCGGGTTCGGATACAACCGGCGTCCGAGCGACTCGCTGACGCGGTACAGCGGCAATGCGGTATTCGCGATCAACAACGGTGGCGGAGATACGGTCGCGCAGGTGTTTCGCGATCGCGTGGTGTCGTCCATCGGCCAGTACACGGACCTCTATGTCGGCGATACGATCAGCAAAGGCCGCCTGACAGCCAATCTCGGCGTCCGTTGGGACAAGCAGACGGCCAAGAACCTTCCGAGCGTCGCGCCGGCGAATCCGGATTTCCCCAACATCCTGCCCTCAATCAACTACGACGGCAGCGGGCCGACGATCGATTGGAATGACATCTCTCCCCGTGTGAGCGCAAGCCTTGCGTTGGACGATGCCAGAAAGACGATCGTCCGCGTCTCGTACGCGCGATATGCCGGTCAGCTCAATCCGGGTCAAGTGACTTCGGCGAGTCCTGTGGGCAGCTACTACAGCTACATCGCGTACAGATGGAACGACCTCAACGGCGATCACCTCGCGCAGAAGAACGAGGTGCTGACGAACCTTGCGCCGCTGTATTGGGGTGCTGGCATCAACATCAGTAACCCGGGATCCGCGCTGGCTCCCCCGCAGCAGATCGCGTCGGACTACTCTGCAAACCACGATAACGAGGTGATTGTCGGCCTCGATCGTGAATTGGCGCCGAACTTCGGACTGACAGTGGCGTACACATACCACTCGAGCACCGATATCCCTGGCTGGAACCCCCGCGTCGGGCTCGTAAGGTCGGATTACACCGCCGGCCCCGTGACCACGGCGAACGGGTTGAGCGGCCAGGCGTACAGCCCAAGCGCCGCCAAGATCAACGCGACCAACGGTGCTCGAATCCTGTCGAATCGTCCTGATTACGACACGACGTACATGGGGTTCGAGGTAGGTCTGAACAAACGTCTGGCCGACAGATGGTTCTCGCGCGTGGCGTTCTCGTACAACGACTACGTCGAGCATCCAGGTGCGGGCAGCATTCAGAATCCGACACGCACCGACACGACGGGTGGGAGTCTTGCGCTCGCAGGTCCGCAGGTGGACGGTGGGCAGTACGCTCCCAGGTCGGGTGGTTCAGGCAAAGGCGACATCTTCTATAACGCCAAGTGGCAGTTCAATGCCAATGCACTCTACCAGCTCGGATGGGGTATCGATGTCGGGGGAAACATCTTCGGCCGCCAGGGGTATGCGACGCCGGCTTACTTGAGATTGAGCGGCGGTCTGGACGCCGCCCTGCGGGTGCTTGCCTTGCCCGACATCGATACCAGGCGGTACCCGAGTCTGTGGGATCTCGACCTACGCGTCGCGAAGGACATCAAGCTGGGCAGTGCCTATTCGATGGGCGGTCCGTTTACGATCAACCTCGCCGCCGACGTCTTCAACGTGCTGAACTCGAACACCGAGCTCGCACGCGGCCGCCAGGCCAACGCTTCTTCGTACCTGGCGCTCAACGAGATCCTGGCGCCGCGCATTCTGCGCCTCACAGCGAGCTTCAAGTTCTGATCACGTCCGGTATCTGACGCGCCCGTCCGGGACGCCCCAGTGGCCTAGGCCGCTGGGGCGTTTTCTTTTCCGGGAATAGAATTCGAAGTGATGACGCGCAAGACGCGGATCGCGGTCAAGTCGATCGTGGCGGCATGCCTCCTTGCCGGCGCCGGCTGGTGGTGGACGGTTTCGCGCAGGCCGCGGCACCCCAACCTGCTGCTCATCACAATCGACACCCTGCGCGCCGACCACGTTGGGGCGTACGGAGCGACAATCGGCGCGACGCCATCTCTCGACGCGATGGCCGCCTCGGGAGTCCGGTTCGACCAGGTCCAGACCGCAGTGCCTCTCACTGGACCGTCCCACGCCACAATTCTCACGGGTCAATATCCTCCGTCACACGGAGTTCGCGGCAACGTCGTGTTCACGCTCGGATCGAAGTATCCGACGCTGGCGACGCAGCTGAAACGTGAGGGCTACGCGACCGCGGCGTTCGTTGGCGCATATCCCGTGGCGGCCGCATTCGGGTTCAATCAGGGATTCGATACGTTCAACGAAGACTTTCACGAGGCCAACGTAGGGGAGCCCGGTGCCGAGCGTCGGGCGAACGAAGTGGCCGATGCCGCCTTGCGATGGCTCGACGGGTTTTCGAAGGGAGATCAGTCGTCACAGCCGTTTTTCGCGTGGCTTCATTTCTACGACCCTCACGCGCCGTACACGCCGCCGTCGCCCTACCGCGAACGGTTCGCAGGACATCCATACGACGGCGAGATCGCCTTTACCGACGCGCAGGTCGGCCGCGTGCTCGAGTGGCTTCGATCGTCCGGCCACGACGCCGACACCCTCGTCGTCGCGCTTGCGGATCATGGAGAAGGCCTTGGCGATCATCGCGAGCTGATGCACGCGGTGCTCGTCTACCAGTCGACGATGCGGATTCCCATGCTGATGAGCGGTCCGGGAGTGCCGCACGGTGTCGTCGTGCCGACGCGCGCGGCCACAGTCGATGTCGTGCCCACGATCATGTCGCTTCTGCGTGTCGATGCCGACCGTACGCTGCCTGGCCACGATCTCGGTCCGGTAATGATGGCGCAGCGCACGGCCGGCCTGGCGGGCCCCGACACGGCCGCCTCACAGGCGTATTACGCCGAAAGTCTGTTCGGACGCCTGAACTGTCATTGGGCGACGTTGCGCAGTTCGGTCAAGGACGACTGGAAGTTGATTCTGGGAACGGAACCAGAGCTGTACAACCTCGCGCGCGATCCCGGCGAGCTTCATGACCTCGCCAAAGAGGAGCCAGCGCGGGTCCAGAGCATGAGCATCGAGCTGCAGCGCGCGCTTCAGCGAATGGCACCGCAGGGTGATCGGGCGCAGCCAAATCCGGCGACTCCCGAGCAGGAGGCAAAACTGCGCAGTCTCGGCTATACGTCGGGATCGGCGGGCAGCGGTCCGCTCGACGATTCCGGGCTGCCGGATCCGCGCACGCGCGTTGAGCTGTACGACAGACTGCAGGCGGCTACTACGGCACAGGGAACGGCGCTGCCTGCTGCGTTCGAAGATGTCCAGCGCATTACACGAATCGATCCCGACAACCCCTTTGCGTTCGGCACGCTGGCCTCGATGGCGTACCGCCACGGCAGTCTTGTCGTCGCCGCGCACGCGTTCGCGCGTGCGCTGGAGCTCGATCCGGATCGTCCCGGCATCCGTCAGAACTACGGCAAACTGCTGCGCGAGCTGGGTCGCTTCGAGGAATCCGAGCGCGAACTCCGGATCGCGCTGGCCCAGACGACCGACGATGACGCGCGGACGCGCGTGAATCTGGCAGAAACGCTCATCATGATGAAGAAGACGAGCGAAGCGGGAACCTTGCTGGCGGACGTACTGTCGCGCGAACCGAAGAATCCCGAAGCGCTCGAGGTCAGGGGCCGGCTGCTGCTCGCGGAGAATCGAACCGCCGACGCGGTGGCGTCTCTCGAGCAGGTCTCGTCCACTTCCGATCCGGAAATGCTCATCGAGCTGGCGGCCGCGTATGTCAGCGCGAAGCGCCTGGATCGCGCCCGCGACACGGCGGCCGAGGCGCTGAGGCTCAGTCCCGGCCACCCCTGGGCGATGGCAGTGCTCGGTCATGTCCTGGTGCTCGACGGACAAGCCGGGCCCGGGCTCGAGTACCTGCAGCGGGCATTTCAGATCGGTCCGCGGCGTCCTGCGGTCTGGGATGCGCTCGCGGCGGGATTCGATGCCGCGGGGCGCGGCGCGGAGGCGACCCGTTGTCGCCGCGAGGCGCAGGCGCTGAGAGACGCCGCGCGGTCGTAAGCATTCGCTCGTCTGAAAGGCTCGCGCTTACGATGCTTGCGCAACCAGCGCCACAGCTGTTGCGAGGCGCGCGCTATGACGGTTGCCAGACCAGTGCTACAGCTGTTGCCAGGCTCGCGCTACGACGGTTGCACGCCTCGCGCTGCAGCTGACCGGACCTACTTGAATCGGGGATCCTGCGGGAATCGCTGCCGCCCGCGCGCCGTCCACTCGCGAGCAGCCGTCGCGTCGCCAAGCACCGTCAACCCGCGGACGACGGTCCAGTACGTGTCGGCGTTCGGATTCCTCGTGCTGGCCACCAACTCTGTCAGGACTGTGCGCGCCTCCGCCTGGCGGCCCTGCGACTTGTAGAGCGTCGCCAGGCCGAGACGGGCTTCGGGCGAATCTGGGATGACGGCGAGTTCCGCCTTGAATTCCCCCTCGGCGTCGGCCTCGCGTCCCATTCGCGCAAGGCAATCGGCAAGGCCGGCATGGAGGTTCCGCACGACGGCGTGCGGCTCGACCCGTTTTCCTTCGATCGCGCGTTCGAAGTGGCCGACCGCTTCATTGCATTTCGATCGCTGTTGAGCGATCACGCCGAGCAGATACTCACTCATGTACCGTGACGGATCGGCCTGAAGGCTTCGTCGCGCGAACGAAGCGGCATCCTCCAGGCGCCCGGCATCCATCATCAGCTCGGCGAGGATTTCGAATCCCTGGGCGGGATCGCGCCGGCTCCCGATTTCGGCATGCTGACGCGCGGGTGCGGGCTGCCGCTCGAGCGCATAGATGCGCGCGAGCGCAAGATGCGGATCGGGTCGGAGCGGATCGATTTCGACAGCCTTGCCAAAGGCGGCGATCGCCTCTCGAGTCTGATCCGTGGCCAGCAGTGCCTTGGCGAGCGCTTCCCATGCATCGAGCATCCGCGGATTGGACGAGAGAATGGTCCTGTATCGCTGGATTGCCTCTGCGATCTGGCCCATTCGTTCGAGAGCGAGGGCGCGCTTGAATTCTTCGAACGACGCGATCCGATCCTTGGGATCGGGCAACTCTCCCGCGGTCGGTGAAACGGGGGCACTCGAGGAGGCCACATACCCCAGAGACTTGAGCCGCTCGCGAACCTCGGCTGGGACAGGGCCAGGCTCGGTTGATTTCGCGCCCTCGGTCATCGACGTGAGCCGTCCCGCGAGCGTCGCCACGGCCGCCGCCCGGGAGGTTACGAGATTCTGTCGTTCGCGGGGATCGGTCGCGAGATCGTACAGCTCCGGTCTGGGCGCGCGGATGTACCGCAATTTCTGTTCGGTCACCGATGCCAGGTCGCTCCAGCCGAAGTGCAGTCGCGGATAGAGCGATTCCGAGTACACAGCGCGCCCGAGAGCAGTGTGTCCGTCGAGCGACGGCCTGACGGTCCGCCCGTCGATCCCGCCTGCGTCGAGGCCGGCCAGATCCAGCAGCGTCGCCGCGACATCGACGAGACCGATCGAACCGGACACGCGTCGACCGCCGCTTGCGCCGCCGGGCAGCCTCAGAATCCACGGCACATGGAGCACTTCGCGATAGAGAAGGATGCCATGCTCCGATTCGCCGTGATCGCCGAGTCCTTCGCCGTGGTCTGAGACAACCGCGACGATGGCGCGGTCCAGCCATCCACGGGTTTTGATTCGGGTGATCAACCGGCCAACGAGCTCGTCAGCGTACGCAATCTCCCCGTCGTAAGGATCTGGCAGCCTGTGCGCGGGAGGCGGCGCATACGGAGTGTGAGGCTCGTAGAGATGCAGAAAAGCGAACAGCTTCGAGTTCGATTGACTCTCGAGCCAGGCGGCCAGCGCGTCGACGGTGATGCGTCCGTCGCGCTGTGTGTCTGCGAGCGATTCCCCGTTGCCGGAGATCTCGATTGCATCATCGAAAAAATCGAAGCCGGCCGCGATTCCCGTCTGATGACGGAGCACATACGCAGATACAGCTGCGCCCGTCGAGTATCCGGCCGCCTTGAAGCGTTTTGCGAGCGTCTGCGTATCGGCGCCGAGATCGTAGCCGAGATTGTCGCGAACTCCATGGTGCGTGGGCAGCAGGCCCGTCAGCAACGAGGCATGTGAAGGAAGTGTAAGCGGAGTGTGACTGTAGACATCCTCGAACACGAGCGAGTCGCGTCGTAAGGCATCGAGCTCCGGCGTGGACCCTCTTTCATATCCGTACATCGGCAGTCGATCGGCGCGGAGCGTGTCGATCGAAATGAGAATGACGGGCGCGTCGCGAAACTGCGCGACTGGTTGGATCGTTCGACACGACGCAAGACACAGTGCACTGAATGCGCACCAGACCGTCCACCGCATGGAACCTATCATGACTCAACTGAACTGATGGAAGTGTTCGGTTATGAACTCTGTCCCGACTTCGCACATCCGTATTTCCCGAATTCGCACACCGCTATTTCCCGAAGCCGAACAAGATGATTTGAAATTTGGATCTGCATAACGGTTGAGTCCTCAAAACATCAACTTGCGGTCAGCGGTCGAAAAACATCCGGCCTATTCTCGATTTTCTAGGAGGGTCAGGACATGATTGACCGCAACTGGCTCCCCGCAGTGGGCATACTCGCGATCGCGCTGCTGATCGCGTTGCCGGCGCGGGCCCAGCAACAAACGGGTCGCATCGACGGTGTCGTGACCGACGCGAGCGGTGGTGTTGTTCCTGGTACTACGGTGGTGTTAACGGGCGCAACAACCGCTCCTCAGGAAACGGTCACAGCCGCCAACGGCGAATACCACTTCCTGAATCTCGCGCCTGGCACGTACGAGGTGACGGCAAAGCTACCTGGATTTGCCGAAGTGGTTCGTCCAAACGTGATCGTCCAGACCGGCGGGAGCACGCAGATCGATCTGCAGCTGCGACCGTCCGGTGTGTCCGAAACGGTGACCGTCACCGGCGCGAGCCCCGTGATCGACACACGACGGACGTCGAACGAAGTCACGTTCGACCAGACGCAGCTGCAGGAGATTCCCACGGCGCGCGACCCATGGGTGTTGCTGCAGCAGACGCCGGGCGTGCTCGTCGATCGAGTCAACGTGGGCGGCAACGAGAGCGGCCAGCAGTCCACGTTCATTCGCGGGGCCAGCGACGGCAGCGACACCATGTGGAATCTCGACGGGATCATGATCACCGATCCCGCGGCCATCGGGTCCACACCGACTTACTATGATTTCGACGCCTTCCAGGAAGTCCAGTTCACGACGGGCGGTAATGACGTCCGCCAGCAGACAGGAGGCATCGGCATCAACTTCGTGACGAAACGAGGCACGAATCAGCCACGAGGTTCGGCACGGCTGTTCTTCACCAACAAGGACCTGCAAAGTCACAACGTGTCGTCCGACGTTCTCGCGTCGCAGCCGACGTTCGGGCATCCGTGTGTCACCGACGCCTCTCAGCGGTGCGGCAACGAGATCGACCGGGTGGCGGACTTCGGCGTCGAGGCCGGCGGCCCAATCGTGAAGGACAAGCTGTGGTTCTGGGGCGCGGCGGCCAAGAACGACATCAAGAACATCATCATCACCGGGTTTCCCGACAACACGCAGCTCATCGATTACAACGCGAAGGCCGACTGGCAGATGAACAACATGAACCGGTTGAACTTCCTGTATTTTCGCGGCGACAAGCGCAAGCAGGGACGGAGCGCCGGCGTCACGCGGCCGCCTGAGACGACGCACAATCAGACCGGTCCAACGGATTTGTTCAAGGTCGAAGACTCGATAACCCTTGGCAACGCGACGTTCGTTGCCGCGCGTTATGCGTTCATCCACGGGTCGTTTACGCTGTCGCCCCAGGGCGGTCGTGATGCGAACATCCTCTACGACGGCGCTACGGGAACGTACCACGGCTCCTACTACTTCTACGATACCAAGCGCCCTCAGCACCAGTTTCAGGTGGACGGGAACCATTTCGTCGGAAAGCAGGAGATCAAGTTCGGGTTTCAGTACCGGCACACGGTCGTGACGTCCTTGACGGCCTGGCCCGGCAACAAAGCCATTGCAGATGTGGACGATGGCCTTGCGTTCATCACCCGTGATGGCTCGACCAAGATGAAAGAGCAGATCGTCAGCGGATACGTCGGCGACACGCTCACGTGGGACCGGCTCACTGCATCGCTGAACCTGCGCTGGGATCGCCAGTGGGGGAACAACCAGGCCACCAGCGTCGACGCGAACCCCATCTTTCCGGACCTGTTGCCGGCGCTTTCATACAGCGGGGGAAGCACCGACTTTACCTGGAACGATCTATCGCCCCGTGTCGGTGTAACGTTCGCGCTCGACGATTCGCGCAAGACCGTGGCACGTGCCAACTACGCGCGGTACGCCTCACAGATCTACACGACGCTGATTTCCTTCAACAACCCGCTGTTTACGATCCAGGAGCTCGATTACGGCTGGAACGACACCAACGGCGACAAGGTCGTGCAGCGCAGCGAACTCGACTTCAGCAGCCTGGCCGGTTCGTACTACGTCGACCCCAACAATCCGACGTCGACGGTGCCCCCGAACCAGATCGACTCGGATCTGAAGTCGCCGCATACGCAGGAGTTCATCCTCGGGCTGGACCGCGAGCTCATGGCGAATTTCGCCGTGGGCGCGGCGCTCAGCATGGGCTGGACGACGGACGCCCTCTGGTATCCATTGGTCGGCATCACGCAGGCGGACTTCGTCGCGAACCCGACTCCTGTGACGGGCACAGTCAACGGCGTACCGTACAGCACGACGTGGTATCGGCTCAGAAGCGGCGTGCATCCTCTACCCGGGAATGCGCAGATCCTGACGAACAGGCCGGGCTACGAGACGAAATATACGGGCTTCCAGCTCACGGCCAACAAGCGCCTGTCGAACCATTGGATGATGAAAGGCAGCTTCGCCTGGAACAAACCGACGCGACATTTCACGGATCCAAGCACGGGGATTCAGGATCCCACGAGCACTCAGAGCAACACGGGCTCGGCCGGCGGCACGACCGGACCGTTCTCGGGCCCGACCGAGGACAATTCGCCCATCGCCGTCCTCGTTGGAGGCGGCAGCGGCGCGAAAGGGGATGTGTTCATCAACTCGACGTGGCAGTTCAACGTGGCCGGCATGTACCAGTTCCCGCTGGGAATCAACGTCGCGGGCACGTTCCTTGGACGGCAAGGGTACCCGAACCTGTACTACCACCAAATCGGCAATCCCGACGCCTTCTCGACGTTCATCCGCATCAAACCGTTCGAGATCGATCAATTCAGGAACCCGGACATCTACACGCTCGATGGACGCGTGGAGAAGGAAATCCGCATCAACCGGACAAACCTGGTCGTGCTGATGGAAGGGTTCAACCTGTTGAACAAGGGCGATACACTTCAGGTCAACAATCGAACCAACACTGCGACCGCGAATCAGATTCGTGAGATCCTCAGCCCGCGGATCATCCGGTTCGGCGTGCGGTTCACGTTTTAGAGAGCGGGGGCTGGGGCCAGGGCTGGCACAACCAGGGCCAGCTGTCCTGCCTCAGTCCCCTAGCCGCTTGGTTTGGCCTTCGAGGCAAGCGCTCGCGCGGCGTCTTTTTCGCCGGCATCCGAGAGCGCGCGGATGGCAATTCGCAGGTTCTCGGGTGTCGGCGACTGCCGGACGAGTTCGTTGAACACCTCGACGAACGCCACACGCTGGCCCGTGGCCAGGTAGTACCCGCCCAATCGGATCCGAGCTTCAAGGTTGTCAGGATAGAGCCGTACTTCGGTGGCGAGGGCCTTTCCAGCTTCGTCGCGGCGATTTGCGCGGAACAGGCAGTCGCCCAGGTGCAGATACAATCCAGGCACGGTCAAACCGGGACGCGCCGCAAGCGCCGCCACTCCTTTCTCGAAAAACGTCAGCGCCGCGTCGTACTGCCGTTTCTCGTACAGAACCAGTCCGCGGATGTAGTACGGAAGGGGCAGCAGCGGGTCGACCTGAATGGCCGCGTCGGCAAACGGCACGGCATCCTCCGCAGCGCCGCGTTCGTACGCAATCCTTGCGAGCAGTTCGTTGCCTTGGCCGGGATCCTGCGCGAGCGCAGCTCTCGCTTCAGCGACCGCTTCGTCGAAGCGCCGGCGTCTCGCGAGCGCGCGGCCCAGACGCAAGTGCGCGCCGGCGTTGTCGGGCGCGAGCGAGATGATTCGACGCATCACCAGCATCGCTTCATCGCCACGGTTGGCGCGCTGCAGCACGGTGGCGAGACGCTCCCAGACGTCGAGCATCTGCGGATTGTCGGCAAGAATCCGCTTGTAGCCCTCGATCGCTTCGTCGACATGACCCGTGCGCGCAAGCTGGATCGTCTCGCGGTACGCCTTGAAGACGCCAATCTTGTCCTTGGGATCCGGCAGCGGCTCGCTGCCGGACGAGGGCTGCGCGCTCATGCCGATATACCCCAGCGCTTGGAACTTTTCGAGATCCTC
Source organism: Acidobacteriota bacterium (assembly GCA_046728115.1). Classification (GTDB taxonomy): domain Bacteria; phylum Acidobacteriota; class Vicinamibacteria; order Vicinamibacterales; family CAVVIG01; genus CAVSWN01. The sequence continues at coordinate 17,683 of JBKPDW010000341.1, forward strand.
CGTGGACACCTCGCGCGGCCGCGCGGTGTTCGCGGGCTGCACGAGCGGCATCAGCACGGCGCGCATGTTGTCGCGTGTCTGCCGCCGCTCGGTCGCGAGATTGTTCTTCTCGGCCACATCCTTGTCCAGGTCGTAGAGTTCGTCGCGCGGCGAGAGGATGTATCGATTGTGCCCGTCGGTCACGGCATACAGCTCGCTCCAGCCGAAGTGGTACCGCGGGTACATCGATTCCGAATAGATGGCGCGCGGCGGTGCGTCGGTGCGGTCGTCAAGGTCGACAAGCGACCGGCCGCGCCAGGCCTTGTCGGGTACGGCGCCGACGGACGCCACGATCGTTGGAGCAACGTCGATCAGTTGGACCGGAGTCGATACGATCGCGCGGCGCGGCGGGCCGGGCCACTTGATCACGAGCGGCACGTGCGCGACGCTCTGATAGAGAAAGATACCGTGCTCCTGCTCGTCGTGATCGCCAAGGCCTTCGCCGTGGTCGGATGTGAGCACGATGAGCGCTGATTCGTAGAGTCGCTCTTTTTTCAGGAACTCGATCAGCCCGGAGACCAGTGCGTCGCTGTACGCGATCTCGCCGTCGTACGGCTGCGCATATTGCTCGCGATACGGTGACGGCGGCGTGTACGGCGTGTGCGGCTCGTAGAGATGCAGGAAAAAGAAGGCTGGCTGCTTTTCGTGTTCGGCGATCCAGTCCCTGGCAGCGGCGACGGTTTCGACGCCGGCCCGCTGCACCTGCGCAATCGTTACCTCGGGTCCGGCCGCCATGGTTAGCTGCGCGTCGTAGTTGTCGAAGCCGCGATCAATCCCGGTTTCCTTGCGGAGAATGTAAGACGACACCGCCGCGCCTGTCGCATAGCCCGCTTGATGCAGCCGCTCGGCAAGCGTTGCGACGCGCGAGTCGACTGTGAAGCCGACGTTGTCCCGGGCTCCGTGCTCGAACGGCAGGAGGCCCGTGAGCAGCGATGCGTGGGACGGCAGCGTTTGCGGGCTGTGCGAAAAGGCCGACTTGTACAGGACGCCGTCGGCCGCGAGCGCCTCGATCGTCGAGACAGCCACGGGGCCCCCGTACGGCCGAAGGTGATCCGCGCGAGTCGTGTCGATGGAAATCAGGAGGATGAGGCGCGGACGCGCGGGCGCGCGCGCACAGCCGACGAAGGCGCACAGCAAGACGACGAAACCCAGATGCAGGCACGAAGACACGAAAGCGCGAAGAAGATCTGATTTCTTCGTGCTGTCGTGGTTGCATTTCTTCGTTGGCACACCTACCGCGCCTGCTTTCCGAGAATAGCAGATACCGCCTGGATGTCTTTTGCGTAGAGGGCCGACGGCGCGGTGCGCACGAATTGCTCGAGGTACGGGCGCGCTTCCGCAAACCGTCCTTCACGCACCAGCGTCGTGGCGACGTTGTAGAGTGCGTCGTAGTTGGTCGCGTCCAACTCGACCGCGCGCCGCCACGATGCAATCGCGGTGTTCACGTCGCCGCGTTTCAGAGCGACGACGCCGAGGCCCGCGTAGGCCTGCGACGACATCGGATCGAGCTGAACCGCGCGTTGGAAATCGTGCTGCGCCTTCGAGAGATCCTCGCGCGCAAGCTCGAGGGCGCCGAGATTCTCGAGCGCCATCACGCTCTCAGCATCGAGCGCGAGCATGCGCTCGAAGATTCGCCTCGCATCGTTTGCGCGCCCCGCTCGGCCGTATGCGATCCCCAGCGCATTCAGCGTATCGACGTCGACCGTCTCGGTTGCCGTCAACGGTTCGATCAGCGAGATCGCGTCGGCTGCGTTGCCGCTCTCCGCCAGGTAGGTCCCAAGCTGTGTGACGAGGTCAGCGTTGGAGATGCCGGCGCGAACGGCCTTCTGCAGCGTGCCAATCGCTGCCGGGACAGCGCCCGATTCCCATTGCACGAACGCGAGATGGCGATACGCCAGCGCCAGATCGGGACGCTGGGCGAGGACGTCTTCGTAGACTCGCACAGCCTCGGCCGGCCGCCGCGCGACCCACAGGTCGACGCCGCGATGGATGGCCTGATCGAGCGCGACCAGGCGCTTCGGGTCGTCCGCCTCGGTGTAGCGGCTCTTTGCGGGCGCGCTGCCCGCGACATAGCCCAGCGATCGCAGCCGCGCCGCAGCTTGCGGATCTTCACGGCGCCGCTCGCCCGGCGGCGACGATCCGAATGCGCGAAGCATCGCGGTGAGCGATCGATCGCGGTCCGGCGACCGGCCGGCCAGGTTGGATGCTTCAGCTGCGTCGGCTTCGAGGTCGTAGCGTTCGGCAATCGGCAAGTCGATGTACTTTTCGCGGTTCGCCAATACGCCGGTGAGCGGCGCCCAGCCCCGATTGAGCATGGCCGACATCGCCTCGAAGTACGACTGGCGGGGAGCCGATGTGCGTCTCTCAGCAGCAGCGAGCAGCGAGCGTCCGGGAAGATCGGTCGGCACCCCCTGGCCGACACCCTCGAGAATCATCGGCAGGATGTCGACGTGGCGCGCGGGCGTGTGTGAGACCTCACCGTCAACCGCGCTGGCGCCGGCCATCCCGTACGGTCGACCCTTCAACTCCGCAACGATGAGCGGAATGCGCAGCGTCGATTCGTACGCGAACAGCCCATGCGAGTCCTCGCCATGATCGCCGAGCGCTTCGCCGTGGTCGCCGGTGAGCACCACGAGAGTCGGCCGCTCCGATTGGCGGAGGTCGTCGAGCAGCGGCGCCAGCGCCGCATCGGTCGCTGCGACCTCGCCGTAGTACGGCCGGCCGGCATACTGTGCATCGAAGGGCGGCGGTGGCCGATACGGTGCATGTGGGTCGAACACATGCACCCACACGAACCACGGCTGGATGCCTGTCCGTGAGCCCCCGGCCGCTCCTGGGTTTCCCGTCCTGTCCGCAATCCATTTTCGCGCGAGTGACACAACCGTGGTGGCGGGCCGCTCCGGCATGGTGAACTCGGTCGGCGCGCGAGTTTCGCCGAATCGATCGTCGTAGTCCTGAAATCCCTGGTTCAGGCCAAATCTCGAATGAACGGGGAACGCGCCGACGAAGGCAGCTGTCGCGTACCCCGCCGCTTTCAGCAGTACCGCAGCCGTTCTGGCATTCGGTCCGAGTCGATAGCCGCTGTTGTCGCGAATTCCGTGCTGAAAGGGATACAGGCCGGTCAGGATGCTCGCGTGCGACGGCAGCGTAATGACTGCATGCGCATGAGCGAAGTCGAAGCGCACGCCCTCGGAAGCGAGCCGATCGATTGCCGGCGTCGCGGCCGGGCCGCCGTAGCAGCTCAATGCGTCGGCACGCAACGTGTCGACGGTGATCAGCAGCACGTTCTGGTTGCGGATGGGTTTGAGATCGGCCTGCTGCGGACGGTCCCGGATCCGAAAGATGCCGTAGGCGGCCGCGGCCACGATTCCGGTGAGGACGGCGCCGGCAATGGCGCGGGAACGAAGCTGGGCAGACGTCTTCGATGAAGCGCGGGGCTTGGAGCGGGATCCCACTCTCGATTCTACTGGACCACGTCGCTCCGTCGCGGCGGTGGGCCGAACCGCAGCCGCGAGTCGGCTCGGATGGCATCGGCCTGCAACCGATTGCCGACCGTAGTCCACAACCTTGCGGCCAGCGCGAACGACTCTGGCGTCGGCGTGATGTCGGTCAGTTCGCCGATGGCCGTTGCCGCCGCGTCCGGCCGGCCCGTGGAGTGATAGAGCAGCGCCAGGTCGGCTCGAGCCCGGACGTTGTGCGGGAAGGCGCGAAGTTCCGCGATCAGCTGTGCCTCGGCCTCCTCGCCGCGCTGGAGACGCTGGTAGGTGTCCGCGGCGAGATAGTGCAGATCGGCCACCGGACGGCTGTTGGACTTCTCCTCAGTCGCCAGTGCCTGTTCGAACAGGGGCAATGCGTCGGCGAACTTGCCCTGATCGTACAGTAGCCTCGACTCGACGAACGACGGGACTGGACGCGTCGGTTCGATTTCTCGAGCAAGTTCTGCTTCCTGCCGCGCGGTGTCGGCGTCATGGCGCGCGAGCGCGATTCTTGCCAGCAGCTCGTGGCCGTCCGCGCGCGACTGCTGATCTTTCGGCGACATCAGTTCAACCGCTCGCGCGGCCTGCGCGCGTGCCTCCTCCAACTTGCGTTGCCTGAGCAGCGCGCTCGCGAGACGTAAATAGCCCTGGGGGTCGTCCGGCTTCAGCTCGCTCTGATGACGATACGCGTCGACTGCCAGATCGAGTCGATCGAGACGGAAAGCCGCATCGCCGAGCTGATGCCAGAGTTCCGGCACTTCAGGATCGTCACGAAGAGCTTCCTGCAGCAGAGCGATTGCCTCCGGCCAGCGCCGTTCGTCGGCTCGCTCCATCGCCGCCCGATAGGTTTCCAGCACTTCGCGCTTGTCCTTGGGATCGGGACGGGAGGCGTCGGCCTTCCGTACGGGGCCCTCGAACGCGCCGAGTGCGGCGCGCATGGCCTGACTGATCTCACGCCGGTCGTCGGCAACGTTGCGTACCTGTCGCGGATCGCTCTGGATCTCGTAGAGCTCTTCGCGAGGGGCGTTGATGTAGCGGTACCGCTCGTCTGTCAGCGCCGTCAGTCCGCTCCATGCGAAGAGGTGCCTCCCGTACAGGGCCTCCGAGTAAACCGCAGGCGCCTGCAGCCGGCCCGTGTCGTCCAGCATCGGCTTCAGCGACCGGCCGCGCAGGCCGCCCGGAATCGGCGCCTTGACGAGATCGAGGATCGTCGGGGCGAGATCGATCTGCTGCACGACGTCTGCAACACGTCGCCCCGCGCCGGCGTTGCTTTCCTGCTTGACGATGAGCGGGACATGAATCGCCTCGTCGTACAGGAACAGGCCATGCTCCTGCTCGCCGTGATCGCCCAGGCCCTCGCCATGATCGGCCAGCACCACGATGGTGGAACGGTCGTAAAGCTGGTGCGACTTCAGGTATCGGACGAGCTGTCCGACGATCTCGTCGCTGTAGGCGACTTCGCCGTCGTATGGCGAGTAATCCGAGAAGCGTTCCGGCGGCACGTACGGCTTGTGCGGTTCGTTGATGTGCAGAAACAGAAATGCACGCGACGATCCAATGGACGCCAGCCAGCGTTCCGCGATCGCTTCTGATTTCGAGCCGTCGCGCATCATCTGGTTGGTGCCGCCACCGATGATGCCCATCGGTATCTGATCGTCGAAGAAATCGAATCCTTGCGCGATTCCCGTGCTGCGGCGCAGGAGGGACGATGACACGACACCCGCTGTGGCATAGCCTCGTTCCCGCAGCAGCGTCGGCAGCAGCCGTTCCCCGGCCTTGACGGTAAACCCGACATCGTCGCGCACGCCGGTTTCGAACGGCAGGCGACCCGTCAGAATCGCGACGTGTGCCGGCAGCGTCAGCGGTGCGTGAGCGTACGCACGCTCGAACAGGACGCCGTCGGCGGCGAGCGCGCTGATGGCAGGCGTCCGCACACCGGCATAGCCGTACGGCGGCAGATGGTCCGCTCTCAGGCTGTCGATGGAGATGACAATGATCGGACCGCTGAGCGGAGCTGACGCGCGCGCGTAGCGCCAACCGCCCATCGCTGCCAGGCCCGTGCCCAGCGCCGCAAGACCGAGGATGAACACGAAGCGAAGAGCGCGTGGCACAGAATGACGCCCATTCCTATTTCTTCAACTGCTCGATCACCGCTTTGGCCTGCGCCGCTTCCTGCGACGTGGGATCCACCGCGATGACTTTTTCCATCATCTTGAGGGTCCCTTCCTTGTCGCCCTTGTTGAGCGCCACGAGCGCCAGCTTGAACAGCGGCTTCCCCCACGACGGGTCCATGTCGACGGCCTTCTGGAACATCTTGGCGGCGTCTTCGGTCTGTCCTCGGGCGAACTTCACCTCGCCGAGGTTATAGAACACTTCGCGTGTCGGCGATGGACTGTCGGCGGCCTTCTGGAGGGTCTCCTCCGCGGCGGCCAGGTCACCTTTCTCCATGTTCGTCATGCCGATGCCGATCTTGGCCTTGTCGTTGTTCGGATCGGCCTTCAGGACTTCGTTGTAGGCCGCGATCGCGTTGTCGTATTCCTTCTTGTTGCGGTACGCGGCGGCGATTTGCAGGTTAATCACCGACAGGGCCGGCGCCTTTGCGAGGATTGCTCTGTACTTCGCGATGGCGTCGTCGTATTTGCCGCCGTTGAAGTCTGCTTCCGCAGCGGCGAGGTCCACCTGGAGGTCCTTGGCAGCGGTGGCGCCCAGCGCGCTCGCCGGTGCGGCGGCGCTCTTCTTGAGCGTGAACGTGAGCGGAGGGTTCGGCGTGCCGATCGTCTGCACCTGCAGTCGGCCCGCTTCCGGAGCAAAGCCCGGCGCCTGCGCGGTAAACGTCCATTGCCCGCTCCTGAGACCGATGATCGAGAAACGGCCCTTGTCGTCGGTCGTGGCCGTGAAGCTGTTCGGCGAGGCATTCGGGTTTTCCGCCGTGATCGTGGCGCCTTTGATCGCTTGACCGGCCTCGTCCTTCACGATGCCGGCAACGCGGCCCGTTTGAGCCGTAGCACGCTCCGCAAGCGACGCCACCACGAGCGCGACCATCAGACCGCGCGCCACAAGTTGACCGTAACGCATCCATGCCCCCCTGAAATGGGCCGTAAATAGGTGACAGCGCTCAGTATATATTGAATCGCGTGGGCCGAACCCGCGCCGCAGCCCTCGCGCTTGCCTCGGTGGCATGGGCCTCGGGAGGCCAGCCGCCAGCCGAATCGCCTGCAGGTTTTTCTTCGATCCCAACGCTGATAAACGAGGCGATCGCTCGCCACGAACTGCCCGGCGCCGTTGTCCTCATCGGGCGCGGCGACCGAGTCGTGTACCACGCTGCGTTCGGCCAGCGAGCGGTCGAACCCGCAGCGGAACCGATGACCGAAGACACGATCTTCGATCTCGCATCGCTCACCAAGGTGGTGGCGACGACCACCAGCGTGATGCAGCTGGTCGAATCTGGAAGGATTCAGCTCACCGACCCGGTTGCGCGGTTCATTCCGGAGTTCGCGCGCTACCGGAAGGACGGCATCACGATCAGGCATCTGCTGACGCACACGTCCGGCCTGCGGCCCGATCTGGAGCTCGAAGCGGAGTTCAGCGGGGCGGAGGAAGCGATCCGTCGGGCGACGGAGGAAATTCCCGTCGCGCCCGCCGGAGAACGGCTGATTTACAGCGACATCAATTTCTTCCTGCTCGGCGACATTGTCCGCCGCGCGAGCGGCGACAGGCTGGATCGGTATGCGGCGCGCCACATCTTCGAGCCGCTCGGGATGAAAGAGACGATGTTTCTGCCGCCCGAGTCGATGCGGGGCCGCATCGCGCCAACTGAGCGGTGCCGCGAACGGGCCTGGCCGTGTGGCGCGGCGGATACGCCGTTTCTTCGCGGCGTCGTTCACGATCCGACCGCCCGCCGCATGGACGGCGTGGCAGGCCATGCAGGGCTCTTCAGTACGGCGGCCGACCTGGCTTTGTTCTGCAGGATGCTGCTCGACAACGGACGTCTTGGCGATGTTCGGATTCTGTCGCCGGCAACGGTTGCGCGGATGACGGCTCCCTCGACGCCCGAAGGCATGCGTGATGTGCGGGGTCTTGGCTGGGACATCGACTCGTCGTTCTCCTCGAATCGCGGCGAGTTGTTTCCCGCCGGGTCGTACGGGCACACGGGATTCACCGGCACGTCGCTGTGGCTGGATCCCCACACGAAGAGCTATGTGGTGTTTCTATCGAACCGCGTTCACCCTGATGGGAAGGGCGACGTGTCGCCGCTGCGCGGGAAGGTGGCGACAGTGGCTGCGGCGGCGCTGATGTCGCCGGCCGATCTGGCGTCGGGTGCACAGGTGGCGCGAACCTTCCCGGTTCGGGAGATTGGCGGCCCTGAAAGGGCGGCCCTGCGGGCAGCCGGGCAAACCGTTCAGATAGGCGGTCAACGCGAGCCGGTGCTGACGGGCATCGACGTGCTGGCGTCCGAAGGCTTCGCGCGCCTCAGAGGCAAGCGCGTTGCCCTCTTGACGAATCACACAGGACGCGCTCGCGACGGCGTCGCCACCATCGATCTCCTTGCCCATGCCAACGGCGTCACGCTGGTTGCGCTGCTCAGTCCCGAGCACGGGATCCGTGGAGTTCTCGACGACAGAGTCGCCTCATCTCGGGACGAAGCGACCGGCCTGCCGATCCATTCGCTCTACGGCGAGACGCAGCGGCCCACCGATGCGGTGTTGGCCGGCATCGATGCGGTCGTCGTCGATCTGCAGGATATCGGAGCGCGCTTTTACACCTATCCCGCAACGATGGCCTACGTGATGGAGGAGGCCGCACGACATAGGCTGGCCGTGATCGTGCTCGATCGACCGAATCCGGTGGATGGCTTCGACGTCGAGGGTCCGTTTCAGGATGCAGGCGCGGTCGGATTGACCGGATATCTGCCGATGCCCATCAGGCACGGCCTGACGATCGGCGAGTTGGCGCGTCTGTTCAACGGCGAAAACAAGATTGGCGCCGATCTCACTGTCGTGTCGATGCGGCATTGGAGCCGCGACGACTGGTTCGACGCCACCGGCCTGGCGTGGGTCAATCCATCGCCGAACATGCGCAATATGGTGGCGGCGGCACTCTATCCGGGCATCGGCGCGATCGAAGGGACGAACATTTCCGTGGGGCGTGGAACGGACACGCCATTCGAGCAGATTGGAGCGCCCTGGATCGACGCCGTCGGGCTGGCCGGGATATTGAACGCGCGCGCGATCCCCGGCGTCCGGTTCTATCCGGTCGAGTTCACGCCGGCGGCTGGCACGAAGCTTGGCGGTCAGGTCTGCCGCGGCGTCTTCGTGATCGTCACCGATCGCGATCGCTTGCGCCCCGTACGCGTTGGCGTCGAGATCGCATCGGCGCTGTCGAAGCTGTACGGCCAGCAGTTCAAGCTGGAGGATGCGGCATCGCTCCTCGGGTCGAAGGGTGCGATCGGAAGAATCCGCCGCGGTGAGGATCCTGCGGCGATCGCCGCCTCGTGGGCGGCAGACGAGGCGAGGTGGCGACTGACGCGGGCCAAATACCTGCTGTACTGACGCAATCGATCCTCACATCCTCACATTCCCACATCCTCACATCCTCACATCCTCACATCCCCAAATCCGAAGTACCCAATTCACATGATCCACCCTGGCTGGTACAACAAGACGTAAACGAGCACGCCTGTTACCGACACGTACATCCAGATCGGAAACGTCCAGCGCGCAATGCGGCGGTGCTGCACGAAACGGCGTTTGAGCCCGCGCGACAGCGTGACGAGAGCCATCGGCAGCACGACTGCCGCAAGCGTCACGTGCGTGATGAGGATGGTGAAATAGACTGGCCGAACCAGTCCGTGGCGAGTGAACGGGACCGATCCAACCTGCGCGTGATAAACCAGATAAGAGACGAGAAACAGCGACGAGGTGACGAACGCGGCGATCATGCAGCGGCGATGCTGCTCGATGCGGCGCGCGCGAATGAGCATGTAACCGATGAGCAGCAACACGCCCGACAACGCATTGAGCGTCGCGTTGACAGCCGGCAGATCGTGCACCGTCACAGCCGGTCGACGATCAGAGAAATCCAGATGAGAGGCAAGTAGACGATCGAGGCGAAGAACAGCAGTCGGGCCGACCGGTCGTCGCGCGCGCGCGCGAATTGCCTTGCCAGCACGGCCATGCCGATGCCGAGCACCAGCGCTACCGCGATATAGATCGAGCCGGAGATGCCAAGCACCGCCGGCGCCAGGCTGACCGGGACGAGCGCGGCGGAGTACGCCAGCGCATGGCGACCGACACGCCGTCCTTCTTTATCCACGACCGAGAGCATAGGGAATCGCGCCGTCGCGTAATCGTCGCGGTAGAGCCACGAAATCGCCATGAAGTGCGGAATCTGCCATACGAACACGAGTGCGAACAACGCCAGGCCGCCTGCTCCGATCGAGCCGTGCGAGGCTGCCCAACCAATCACTGGAGGGAGCGCACCGGGGATGGCGCCAACGAGCGTGGCAAACGGCGTTTTGCGTTTCAGCGGCGTGTAGAGCATCAAGTACACGGTAATCGTCGCGAGCGCCAGTGCGGCGGACAGGAGATTTGCGCGCGCGCCGAGCAGCAGGAGACCGGCCACTGACAAGCCGACTCCGAAGGTGGCGGCGTCGGCCGGCGATACGCGTCCGTCAGGAAGGGGTCGCCAGCGCGTGCGGCGCATCAACGCGTCCACGTCCCGCTCGAACACTTGATTCAGGGCGGCGGCGCCTCCTGCGACCAACGCGGTACCGACCACCGCTGCCGCCATTGCCGTCGGATCGACGCGTCCCGACGTGCCGAGATAGTAGCCGGCCGCGCTGGAGGCAACGACGAGGCCGTTCAGTCGGGGTTTGCTCAGCGCGAGGTAATCGCCGAGACGCGAGGTCGACGTCGTCTCCTGGGCGATGGTGTCGGCGGCCGCAGCACGCGAATCTTTCATACCGAACCGCCGCTGCCATTGCGGAGTGCGGATTGCGAACCGCGAAATGACTGCGGAATCTCCGCCTGGATCCGCATTCCGGACTCCGCACGGCGCTGGCTGGATTCCCAATCCGCATGCCCCGCTCCGCGTTCCGCCCTTCGGATCTGCGTGCGCCACGTTCGGAGCGTCACGATCAGCGAGGTCGTCAACACCAGTGCGCCGCAGACCACGTGGAAGCTGTTGACCAACGGATCGCGTTGGCTCAGGACGGTAGCCGCCCCAAGCGCGATTTGGACGAGCACGAGCCCGACCAGGAGCATCGCTGGCCGCATCAGTTCCCGTTGGGCGCCGTGATGAGTCCTGATTCGCGTGAAGACGGTCAGTATCGCAGCCGTCACCGTCAGCGCGCCGAACCGGTGGGCGAAATGCACGGCGATCTTCGGATCCCAGTGATCCGGCACCACGTGACCGAACATCCATGGAAAGTCGGGAATTGCCAGGCCCGCGCCCGTGTGCCGCATCGCTGCGCCGATCAGAATCTGCGCGAATATCAGCGCCGTTGCCGCCGTTGCCAGGTGTCGGAGGGATGCGTCGTCCTCGATGGCCGAGTATCCAGAAATCCACCCCGGGGAGGTGAACAGCGCGATCGCCACGGTGAGGCAGAAAAAGATCTCGGCCAGGGCCGCATGGGCCGTTGACACGGCGGGCGGCAGGAAAAACAGCACCGTGAGCCCGCCGAGCACACCCTGAGCGATTACGGCCGCGAGCGCTGCAACACCGAGCCACCGCAGCCAGCCCCGCCCTTCAGATGCCCACAGCCAGACCGCCAGGAGGATCGTGAGAAATCCGACGCTCGACGCAATCAGCCGATGACCATGCTCGTAGAAAATGTTCGCGACCCACATCGACGGTGGGAAGGTGAACATGCTCCACCCGTAGCTCGTCGGCCAGTCGGGCACCGACAGACCTGCATCGTGACTGGTGACAAGACTTCCTGCCAGGATCAGAAGGAGTGTGCAGGCGGCCAGGAACTGCGAAAAGCGATGAAGCATGTAAATGGCCGATGGCTGAATGGCGGATGGCCAAGGGTTTCAATGATCGATAGGATGACCATCAACCATGTGCCATCAGCCATCAGCCATCCGCGATGGACTGGCGTCAGTTGGTCGTTACCGCCGGCGCCTTGAATGTGAAGTTGACTTCCTTGCTCTCTTTCTGGCCGACCGTCACGCTCTGCGTCATCGCGCCGAGCTTCTCGTGCCAGGCTTCGATCGTGTAGGTACCCGGCGGCAGCGTCTTCAGCTCGAACTTGCCATCCTTGTCGGTCACGGCGTAGTACGGGTGATCGAGGACGCCGACATAGGCGTTCATCCAGCCGTGCACGTCGCACTTGAACGGCACCATCACTTCCTTCGCCGTGAACACGTGCTTGGTCTTCATGCCCTGGATCGGCTGGCCGGTGTTGAACTCCGCATTGCCCTTTGGCAGCGCGTGGATGTTGTGCAGCGTCGGATCGCTGTTGACGATCTCCAGCTCCTGGCCGACGCGCATGCCGAACACGTGGGGATGATAGCGGCACTGCTTCTGATCGATTTGCGCCGTGCCTGTCGGCGGATCGTAGGCGTAGTTGCCGAGGCCATCCTTCACGTAGACGAACACGTTCTCGAGCGACTTGCCATCAGCGCCGACCATGTAGGTTTCCTGGAATTGCGGGTCCTTGTTCTCCTTGACGCAGACGGGATCGGCATTCATCTTGATTGGTTCGTTTTTCGGCGCGACACCGTCGAGCGTCACCTTGCCGGTCACGCCACCGGCTGTCGCGGGATCGACCTTCTCACCGCCGCCTGCGGCCGGGGCCGCCGCGGGCGCTCCCGTGCTCGACGTCTGGTTGCCGCCACCGCCGCACGCAGCGACCGATGCTGCGAGCGCCACTCCAAGGATACCGACCCACGCTTCTCGTACGCGCATTGAACACTCCTGCTTAGAAAGTCTGCACACGCCGAACAATAACTGTCTATTCTACCTTGCTTCATCCACCTTGCGCTGGATCCGGTCGGTAATCCAATGCGGGTCCCACCATTCGACGGGATTGACCATCCGTCCGCCGACGAGCATCGTGAAATGGAGGTGATCGCCGCCGGCAAGACCGGTCATGCCGCTGCGGCCGATCGTCTGACCGCACGTCACTTTGTCTCCGACCTTCACGTCGAACGACGACAAGTGTCCATACAGGGACTGCACGCCCATCCCGTGATCGATGATGATGCAGTTCCCGTAGATGCCGAGCCAGCTGGCGTTCAACACGGTCCCGGCGTTCGCCGCCACGACACCGACGCGGCTCGTCACCGCGAGATCGAACCCGAGATGGACCTGATGGTCCACCTCTTTGCCCTTGTAGACGTATGTCCGCTGATCCGCGAAACGCGCTTCGACCTGCGAGTTGCCCAGCTGCACGAAGGGCCCCTCCCACAACCGTTGTGGTGCGCTCTGCGCCGCGAACGCCGCGATCTGGTCGGTGTTTATCCGCCGCAATTCGCCGTTGATTTTCAGGAACGCCGGTAGCATGTCGCCGCCGGTTGGCGGCGTCATTTTCAACTCCGGCGCATGCTCGAGGATCTCGGGCACGACTCGATCGATGAACTTGTCGTCGAGCTCGATGCGGCTTTTCTTGAACGGCTTCTCGAACACGTTGTCGACGAAGGACGCCTTCGTCTCGTTGCCCGCCTCGTCGCGTGCAAAGGCCTGGATTCGTGTGTTGAGGTCCTGGTCGTACAGCAGCGCGAAGAACGCGAGCTTCAAGGAGGGATCGCCGCCCGTGGCGCCGGCGCCCGAAGCCGCGAAGCCGCGATACTCGATATCGCCGACGCGGACGCCCGACTGCACGTCGGACGGCGTCGCGCGATAGACGACCATCTCCGACCCGCCGTGGTTGATGTGGTGGTGCGTCGATACCACCGCGAGGCGCGGCGGCTCGAGGCGGATCTGGACGTCCTTCGTGGCCGTCGACGTCAACTGTCGCAGGTTGAGAAACGAGGGCCGCGTGGCGGTGACGACGATACGCGCCGTGCCCGACTGCAGGTCCGGGACCGACTGCTTTCCAATCGTGCGCGCGATATGGAGGTGCGTCGGATCGGGTTGGGTGACGGTTGCGGTCGGACCGCCGCCGAGGATGTAGAGCGGAATCGACTTGCCGTTCTGCTCGATGGCGATCGACACCGCGCTGAATCGTCCGTTGGCGGACTCCGCCGTCACCTCGAGCGATCCGGCCTGGCCGATCGCGCGATCGGGTTTGGCGATCGTGATCCGCGGGGGCGCACCGCGGCCAGCGACGACGTAGGCGCCGCCCGCAACGAGCGCGAAGAGCAACAGGAATGCGAGGAGCCATCGGAGCATGGACCCCATGATACAAGTTTGATAAACTTGCGGTTTCGCGTTCTTGCGTGGCGGTATCGTCTAGGGGTCAGGACACGTGGTTCTCAGCCACGGGACCGGGGTTCGAATCCCCGTACCGCTACCACACGTCGCGTAACCACGATCCCGCTGATTAGGTTAGGTTAGAGAACTTCACGCGGTCGGCGAATTCGGACACACCATCATCCTTACTCGGCGTCCACACAATTCGTCCTCGAGCAGAAGCATGAGCGCTTGCCGCGTCAGTGGTGTTTGTCGACGCAGAAGTTCGCGCCATCCGTCCAAACGGCTGCGCAGATCGCGCTAAAGGCTCGAAACGTCATCAGCAACCTTGAGATCGAGACGGGAGATTCCATCCTGCTTATTAGCTGCTCAAGGGCGCGGCGTCGGCCACCTTCAGGATCGTGTTCAGCTGCCCATCAATCGCGCGCGCTTCGGTCTCGCGACCGACGAGTCGATAGAGATCTGCGAGATCGCGCCGCATCCGGATCCACAGATGCGCGCTCGCTGTCGGCCACAAGCAGCTCCGATACCGGTTCTGAGACGCGTCTTCGAGTACACGAATCGCCTGCTGGACGTCGCCCGCCTTTCGCCAGGACACAGCGATTCCCGAGGACGCGGCCAGCGCCGGCGCGCCAAACCGGTCCTCTCGGATCTCGATCGATTCCTCAAGCAGCACTCTGGCGTTTTCGAGATCGCCCTTCATCAACGCCATCTGTCCGCGCAGGAGGGCGCGATCGGCGTCATCGATCTTCTGCGGCCGGCGCGCAAGCAGCCGTTCGGCGATGGGCAGCGCGGCCGGATCGAGGAATGGCACGCCCAGGAAGAACGGGGACGGATCGGTCGATGCGGCAGTCTGTTCGAGGTACTTGAGCGCGCTCCGTGAATCGCCGTATTGCGCCGCCACCACGCCCAGGTGATAGGACCGTCCGACCGACTCCGGCAACCGGCTGAACATCTGCTCGGCCACCTGCCGTTGACCCAGCGCAAGGTACCAGTAGCCGAGCGCCGTCGTGAGCGCATTCCGGTCCATGCCGACGCGGCGCGGAAGCGATGTCTGCAGCTCGCCCGCCATGCGCGCCGAGGCGGACACGTCGTCGCGCAGCCATGCCTCGCAGGCGCCGAGCACGTCGAGCCACGATCGCCGACTGTACATCTCTCCGGAATCGAGGTGCGACACCAGGCTGGCGGCCTTCGCCGCGTGCCGCTTTGCGCCCTCGAGATCGCCCTGCAGGAGCAGCGACTCGGCCATCCGGAACTGACCCCAGAAGTGACCCGGTCGGATCTCCACCTGGCGCGCGCGAAGCTCCGCGGCGGCCGCATTCTGGCCTCGGGCGCGGTATAACCGGCCCAGATTCCCGAGCGTCCAGTAGTGACGCGGATTAAGCCGCAGAAGACTTTCGTACGCCGGAACGGACTTCTCGAAATCTCCCTTGAGCTGGTAGTAACTTCCAAGAATGAAGTATCGCTCCGGCTCGGTGGCGCGATCGGCAAGCGCGAACGCGCGCTCCGCGTACGGCAGGAATTCGTCCTTTCCACGGCCGGCGTTCTTCAGCGCCCACGCCGCGAGAATGTAGGCGGACGCGAACTCGGCGTCGATGCGGACGGCGTCGGTGAGCAGGCCGAACGCGGCCTCGGGTCTGAACGGAACCTGGTCCATCACCTCGGCGGCACGGGCGTACAGCTCGAGCGCCTGCAACGACGTCGTCGTCACCTTCGGCATTTCCGCGCGGCGCTGACCATGCGCAAGCTGCTCGTCGACCTTTCCCTGCAGCTGCGCGATCTGCTCGCGGACGGATTCCAGCAGCTGCCCCAGCTGCGAACCGTGGACCGTCACGGTCGCGAGCACGGTGTCGTTCTCGGGCGTGACGAATCGAAGCGTGACGGTGTAACCATCTCCCCCGCCCTCGAGGACGCCCGTCACATATCCCTCGATCGCGCCATCTCGCCTCGAGATCTCGCGTCCGACCGCGGCGCTGATCGGCGTTGTTTCCGGCTTGCCCATGAGCCGGAGGTATTCGGCGACCTGATCGGCTGGAACGACGTGAGCGAGGCGCCGGGCGCTCAGTTGTTCCTGGACCGTATCTCGAACCCGCTCGGCCACAGACGGCTCTCCGGTCAGGTTCTCGAACGAGGCGATAAGGAAGCGGTGAGGTTGATGCGGCGAGGCGGCCGGACGAATCAGAACGCGCGGTAATCCGACGCCGACGAGCACCGCGGCGACCATTCCCGCCGCGATCGCCAGCGCCCGCGGATGCACCGGACCGAGACGCTCGGAGATGGTGGTCCTGGGTCCCTCGTCGGCTGACTCTTTGAGGGTGATCCGATGCGATCCGCTTTCCTGAAGTGCGGATCCCCGCGTTCCCCACCATTGGTCGATTTCGCTGCGAAATGCGTAGATCGACCCCAACTTTTCGTGCAGATGCCGGTGGACCGGCAAACCTTCTTCACGTTCCCATCGCTGCACGGTCCGGACGCTCCGACGCAGGTGGGCAGCGACTTCCTTCCAGGTGTCCAGACGATCGGAATCGGAGAGTTCAGGTCGGCCGGGATCCGGCTGCTGTTGGGAACCCATCGCGAGACCCTCCTGGGACGAGGGACCTCGGAGACTGTACAGACGAATAGGGTGAGCCCGGATTATACGTCAGGCGGGATCGGCGAGTGTCAAGGCGCGCCACAACCGGGGCGACGCACTTTGGCGCACTCCGGTCCTCCATGCGGTTCCTACAATCCGACTTCTGAATCTGCTTTTCCAACGAAAGTACGCATCGGCGGCTACCTCGACAGAAAGGACGCGAACAAGTGATCACCCGTGTCGTCCGTGAGCGACGTGCGGGACTCCTCGCACTGGCATTCGTGACGGTGGCGGCACCGCTGCTTCTGGCGCACTTCGGCATTGCTGAGCAAGAAGGAGGCGGCGGCGACCCGCGCGGGCGCATGTATCCGTCGGCGCGATCCGGCGGGAACTACATGCACAACTATTACTTCCCGATGGCGCCCAGCTCGACGCCGTGGTATCCGGCGTGGACGCCCGACGGCAAGCACATCACCGTCTCGATGGCCGGACCGATCTGGAAGTCGACCCGGCGACCGGGATCGCCGACGAACTGGCGTACGGGGCGAAGTACCTGTCGTCGCCCGCGTGGTCGCCCGACGGCAAGTGGCTGGTCTACACGGCCGACGATGACGGCAAGACGATTCAGCTGGAGATCCTGAACGCGCAGACGGGCGCGACGCATGCGCTGACGACTGACAGCTTCATCTACACCGATCCGGTGTTCTCGCCCGACGGGACGCGGCTCGCGTACGTGTCCACGAAGCCCGAGGGCTCCTTCAACATCTACGTGCGGCCGATCAACGACGGGCAGTGGGCGGGGCCGGAGCTGATGGTGACGAGCGACAACCGCTATCCGCGCAGTCGGCTGTACTTCGGCGTATGGGACGTTCACATCGAGCCGGCATGGACGAAGGACGGCCGGCACCTGCTGGTCGTGTCGAACCGCGGCGTGCTGCTCGGGTCCGGTCACGCCTGGAAGATCCCCGTCGAAGCCGACGCGATGACGAAGGCGACGGCCGTGCTGCAGGAGCAGTCGCTGTTCCGGCCCCGTCCGGATGTCTCGATCGACGGCAAGCGGTTCATCTACTCGTCGCATCGCGGCACGGCGGATCAGTACGACAACTTGTACGTGCTGCCGGTCGAGGGCGGCGAGCCGTACAAGATGACGTTCTTCGAGCACGACGCGTTTCATCCGCGCTGGTCGCCCGACGGCGAGACGATCGCCTACATCTCGAACGAAGGCGGCGTGCCGCGGCTAGCGACGCTGGAGACCTATGGCGGGACGCAGCGCAACATCGACATCGTGCAGCGGCGGTGGAAGCGGCCGGTGGGCGTCTTGTCTATTCAGACGTTCGACGCGGGCACCGAGCACCTGACGCCGACGCGGATTCAGCTGACAGCGTCGGATGGAAAGTTCTACGCGCCGCCGGACACCTACGCGCGCGTGGCGCAGGGCTCGCGCGCGCACGCGTTCCACCAGACCGGCCGCACACGGTTCGAGGTGCCCGCGGGCAAGCTGCACCTCGAAGCGGTGAAGGGCTTCGAATACATCCCTGAGCAGGCGGACCTCGACATCAAACCCGGAGACGTGAATGTCGTCACGTTCAAGCTGCGCCGGCTGACCGATATGAAAGCGCTGGGGTGGTACAGCGGGTCGACCCACATGCACATGAACTACGGGGGCAACCTGCACAACTCGCTCGACAACCAGATCCTGATGTCGGCCGCCGAGGATCAGAACGTCGTCAACGAGCTGATCGCGAACAAGGACAACCGCGTTCTCGACTATCAGTATTTCGTGCCGGGCGGCGGCGCGCATCCCAAGTCGACGCCGGAACGGCTGGTCATCGTGGGCCAGGAATACCGGCCGCCGTTCTACGGCCACGTCATCCTGCTCGGGCTGCGCGATCACCTGTTGTCGCCTTGGTCGACTGGGTACGAGGGTACGGGCATCGAGAGCTTGTATCCGAGCAACACGGACATGCTGCGGAAGGCGAAGGCGCAGCAGGCGACGACGGATTACGCGCACTCGTTCGGGGGCGACAACGACCCGCTGCAGTCGGCCGATCTCGGGCAGGCGAAGGGGTTCATCGTGGACGCGGCGCTGAAGACGACGAACGGGATCGAATGGGCGTTCTCGGGCCGGGCGCCGTTCTTTCCGTGGTACGCGGTGCTGAACAACGGCCTGCGCGTCACGGGGACCGGCGGCGAAGACTCGATGAGCGACCTGCACATCAGCAAGCTGGTCGGGTCGTCGCGCACCTATGTGTACACGGGAAGCAAGGGGCTGAATGCGCGCGCCTGGATGGACGGGCTGGCGCAGGGGCGCGCTTTCATGAGCACGGGCCCCCTCGTCGGGTTGACGGTGAACGGGCAGATGCCGGGCGAGGAGGTGACGCTGCCGGCGGCGGGCGGCAGCGTGACGGCCGCGGGGTGGGTGAAGTCGATCGTGCCGCTTACGAAAGTGCTGCTGATCGCCAATGGTGAGGTGCTGGAGGAGATCCCGCTGTCGAAGGACCGCAAGAGTGCGGAATTCATGCGCCAGGTGAAGGTCGCGCGCAGCGGCTGGCTGCATCTCCGGGTCGAAGGCGACCCTGCGGATCGGCATCCCCTCGACACCGGGTTCCCACAGGCGTTCACGAGCCCGGTATGGGTGACGGTCGGCGGCCAGCCGGTGCGCAACCTCGCGGCCGCGGAGTACTGCATCAAGTGGATCGACAAGCTG